>NZ_CP018866.1:612500-919615 GCF_002250055.1 Sutcliffiella cohnii | reverse complement strand
TTAATAAAGAGTGCCAATTATTATATTGGCACTCTTTATTATTTCAGCTATTTTTGAAAAGTTGTTAAATAATTTTGAGTGGTTGTTAAGTAATTTTCGTTACTTGTTAAGTAACTTTGATATGATGTTAAGTAAATTTCCGTACCTGTTAAGTAAATTTAAAAAGGTGTTATGTAATTTTCAATACCTGTTAAGTAAATTTAAAAAGTTGTTAAGTAATTTTTAATACCTGTTAAGTAAATTTGAAAAGGTGTTATGTAATTTTCGTTAGTTGTTAAATAAAATTTCGAAACCGGGATCATATTCTCTCATACCACATAAAAACGGTTCTCCATTTTATTCTAAGAACCGTTTTTACTATTACATTTCACATATTTGGATTGAAGTTCGTAATAAATTTACATTCCCAGCCCTAGGCGAGCCACCTCCGGCCTTTCTAATCAAAATGTTCTAACGCAACATAGTATTGATTGATGATGGAGTCATCTTTGGCGCTCCGTACAAACAATATTAACGTTAAGGTACCATTCTTCGGAAGGTCTTCTTGATCGATGGAAATGTTTATCTCAAATGGAGACCAAGCTGGACCTCCTTCTGCCACCATCACGGGAGTTTCATCAATGAGGATGTTATGACCATCTTCTACCATATACATAAATTGCGCCTCGAAAACTCTCGCTTCTCCACGTACTATATACTCACCTTGCGCTCCCTCAACGGAAACATCTCGAAATGCATTATTTTCTGCTGGAACTTCTATTTTTGTTGTAGAGTATAGGGCAGCATCATTTACTTCCATTTCACTAATTTTATATGGCAAGAAATATATAAACATATCGTAACTACCTGGTGAAACTCTAGTTCCGTCCTCCCTTTTATAATCCCATACTGTTGTCCATTCTACCGACTCGCTAGCATCAATCGTAATCTGATTACCAACTGTCTTATTAGGATCATCTACTAACTTTCGGAAAACAGTGTCACCATCTTCTCTAATTACTAATTCAAAAATTTGATCGTTCAAAAACGATAAGTCTGCTTCTACTTCATTTTCATTCCGCAATTCTACTTTTATACCAACTTGTTCTGAGCTAGGGCTAGTTACGATCTCCGCCTTTAATCTATTTAAATCAACATATTCTGCTGGTAATTCTCTATCAACATCTATTATTGAACCTTCATTCGGCTCATTAGGTTGAAAGTTACAGCCGAATAGTAATAAAAAAATTAAAATTAATACTGCTAGCCACTTCATATGTACACCTCTTTTCATTCTCTTCTAAAAAAGCCGAAGATTCCAGTCGTTTGAACAATATTTGTAAAGGCTTGATCATCTACCTCTTTTATTATATGTTCCAAATCATATAACTCGTAACGAGTAATGACCATTAATAACATTTCTTTATCTTCACCTGAAAAAGCTCCTTTTGCTGGTAGCGTCGTTATTCCTCTTACCATTCTTGCATGGATAGCGTCTTTTAATTCTTTTCCTTTTTTCGTAATAATCATGGCTGTTAGTTTCTCATGTCGGGTATGGATAGCATCAATAACACGAGTAGAAGCATACAATGTAACTAATGTGTACAATGCTTTTTCCCAACCAAATAAAATACCAGCGGATAAAATGATAATAGCATTTAATCCAAAAAAGTAGGTACCAACTGGCTTGTCCTTCATTCTAGATAGTATCATTGCAATAATGTCCAGTCCACCAGTCGATGCTCCCCATTTTAATGTAATTCCTACACCAATAGCCGCTATGACGCCTCCAAACACGGCATTTAATAATATATCATCGTTCACCCGATAGATCGGTACAATCTCTAAAAATAGTGACATTAAAAATACACTTAAAAAGCTATATATAGTAAAACTCCTACCTACCTTTTTCCAAGCTAATATTGTAACAGGAATATTTAAAAGGAATAGTGTAACTCCTGTTGACACTGTAAATGGAAAATAGTCTTCTGATATTCTAAACAATAATTGCGCTACACCTGTAAAACCACTAGCATACACATCGGCAGGAATTAAGAAGAAATTCATTGCAATCGCGTTTAAAAAAGCACCGATAATAACAATTATTACTTTTTGAGCATGTTGTATAACCATCCGTATTACCTCCTATTCTATTGTTTCCCTTTTTATACATTCTTTACCCACCAATCCTTATTTTTAGCAAAAAAACCTTTCATTTTCCATATGTTAATTGTATGTTATATAATAAGAAGTCTATGAAAAGAAGGTGAAAATATTGGGAATTAAAATTATTGTTGATAGTGCTTGTGATCTACCTAAATCCTATTTAGAAGAAAATAACGTAGAATTACTTTCACTAAAAGTTTTGTATAACGAAAAAGAATACGATGATATGGTTTCTATTCAAGCGAAAGAAGTGTTCGACGCTATGCGAGAGGGTGCAGTAATTAAAACGTCACAAGCAGCTCCTACTCAAGCGAAGGAAGTGTTCGAGAACATCGCTAAGAATAAAGAAAGTGCTATTTATATCGCTTTTTCTTCTGAATTATCTGGTACATATCAAATGGCGATGTTAATGAAAAATGATGTTTTAGAGGAATATCCAGGTTTAGATGTTACCATTATTAATACGAAAGGTGCATCGTTAGGAATTGGATTAATTGTGAAAAGAGCAGTCGAACTTGCAAACATCGGGGCTTCTAAAGAAGAAATTATTGCCGAAGTAGAAAAATACGTAGCTCAAATGGAGTATGTTTTTACTGTTGACAATCTTGACTATTTAGCTAGAGGTGGGCGTGTAAGTAAAGCGTCTGCTTTCGTTGGAGGTTTATTAAATATTAAGCCATTACTTCATATGGAGGATGGGAAATTAATACCGATTGAAAAAATCCGTGGTCGCAAAAAAGTATTACGTCGCATGGTTGACCTTATGAAAGAGCGCGGGGGTAGTTTTGAAAACCAAACAATCGCAATTAGTCACGGTGACGACGAAGAAACAGCTCTTGTTTTAAAGGAAATGATTCAAACTGAGACAGGTGCAAACGATTTTTACATTCATTCAATCGGTTCTGCTATAGGCGCACATGCCGGTCCAGGTACGATTGCACTATTTTTCTTAAATAAAGACTACTTCTAATATGTTCGTATATTTTGGGTATTCTAATCTTATCCATTCATAAAGGAGAGATGAAGATGCCACATACGAGCGATAACGATAAAAAAGCAAAAGATAATAACGCAAAACGTCAAGAGAAAAATAAACAACGTGATGTTAATCGACAAAAAGGCGAGCGTCAATATTCTAAAAAAACGGATCACTTATAAAAAACGGAGTAGGGATTTCCCTACTCCGTCTTTCTGTATGTCCATCCTTCTTTTTGATAAACTTTTCCTTCCTTCATTAACCTACCTAAAGCTCTCTTAAATGCAGCTTTACTCATATGAAAGCGTTCTGTAATATCTTCTGGAGCACTTTTGTCACTATAAGGCATCGTACCGTTTCTCGTTTCCATATAGTCAAGTATTACTTGGGAATCTTCATCTAACGCTTCTTGTTTTCTCGGTAATAATGAAACATTAATTGTTCCATCTCTTTTTACATCGATAATTCTTCCTTCTACGATGTCACCCAGTCTCGGTTCTTCTTTTCTTTCGGAGTGATGAATAAAGCCAACATATCCTTCATTCGTAAAAATATAGCTTCCTACTTTTAATAATCGATAAATCGTTCCTTGAATATTTTTATTCAAAATCTCCTTTGGTGCAGCGACAGATTTATCTAACATAACATCATGTGTTGCAAGTTTTCCTAACAGCATCCCTCTGCGATCTGTTTTGATGCGACAAAAAAGAAGAGAACCTTCCTTCGGCCACAAACTCTCAAAAACAGGCAAATCTTCCGCTGGAATAAGCGCATCTTTTGATAAACCGATGTCGATAAATACACCTAAGTTACGTACCACTTCTATAACTTCAACCCAATCATGACTTTGATAACCTTTTGGCATATGCATCGTTGCAGAGAGGCGACCTTTTTGATCTGTATAAAGGAAAACTTTCACCGTTTCTCCAACTGTCACTTCTCCATTTACTTCGTTGCTATGTAAAAGAATGCTTTCTTCCCCATTCGTTAAACTAAATCCTAGCGGTGTTTCTCTTTCTACTTCTAGTTCTATTAAGTTTCCTACACGTAATTCCATCTATAATAACCTCTTTCATTTAATAATCATTTGTATGTAAGTTGTCCAAGTCGCTATATTTTACTATAATTTAGTATGTACATAAAGAAAAACTTACATTGATACAGTTTTAAACAAAAATACTTTTTTATTAGGAGGAAAATATTCAATGGCAAAAGACGCTTCATTCGATATTGTTTCACAAGTTGAATTACCGGAAGTAACAAACGCAATCTCGATTGCAATGAAAGAAATACAAACACGTTATGATTTTAAAGGGTCCAAAAGTAATGTTTCATTGGAAAAAGAAGAAATCGTACTAGTTTCTGATGATGAGTATAAATTAGAACAATTAAAAGATGTGTTAATTAGTAAGTTAATTAAGCGTAACGTTCCAACGAAAAACTTAAAGTATGGCAAAATCGAAAACGCATCTGGTGGAACAGTTCGTCAAAGAGCAACTCTTGTACAAGGAATTGATAAGGACAACGCAAAAAAAATTAATACTATTATTAAAAATTCCGGTTTAAAAGTGAAAACACAAATTCAAGATGATCAAATCCGTGTAACTGGTAAAAATAGAGACGACTTGCAACAAGTCATTGCTGCTCTAAGAGAAGCACAACTAGACGTGGAGTTGCAATTTACTAACTATCGTTAAAAATGGAGCAAGGTCCAGAGTTTTTCTTCTGGACCTTATTACTTTACAAACAATCCCATATTATATTCATCTGCATACGTTCCATCTTCAAACTTAATATGCTTTTTCTTCATTCCTTCGATAACAAATCCATACTTTTCATAAACATAAATTGCTCGTTCATTTGAAGCAAATACTTCCAAACAAATTTTTTCTATTACTTCATCTTGTTTTGCCCATTCAATTAGTTTTGTAATTAATTGACTGCCAATCCCTTTATTACAATATGCTTCTTGAATGCTAATTCCAAATTGACAAAGGTGCTGCACTCTTTTTCTTGTGCTTCGCGTTGCATTTAACATTCCAACAATTTCATTATGTACTTCCGCTACAAGCACAAAGTTATTGGCACGCTTTTGCTTTTCAATCCATTGTTCTTCTTCCTCGATAGTTAGAGTAAATTCCTCAACAGTAGTTAATAAATTTCTACCTTCTCCAAATACTACCTTACTATGTTTTAATATCCCTTCTGCGTCCTCCAAAGTTACTTTACGAATGTTAACACTACTCACTTGCAATCCCCCTTGCTTCATTCCGTTAATATTTTAAGGGTAGCATAATTTCACCATTTTTTCCTCATACTACGTTAATGATTAAATGATGGAGGTGCTTTAAAATGACAAGTTCTAATAATGAAAAGCAGACGTTACCACCTCAACAACAAAATAAACAACCTGGAATAGAGTCAGAAATGAATCCACTACCAGTTTGGGAAGATAAAAACTATAAAAGTAGCGATAAGTTGAAAGGTAAAGTTGCTATCATTACTGGTGGAGATAGCGGGATTGGTAGAGCGGTATCTGTCCTTTTTGCGAAAGAAGGAGCAACTGTTGTAATCGTTTATTTAAACGAACATGATGATGCCCAAAAAACGAAAGAAGCAGTTGAGAAACAAGGGCAACAATGTTTATTATTAGCTGGTGACGTAGGGCAAGAAGAGTTTTGTCAACACATCGTAGATGAAACGATAAAGCAATACTCTCGAATTGATATTTTAATTAATAATGCTGCCGAACAGCATCCACAGAATAGCATTGAAGATATAACAAGTGCACAACTTGAACGAACTTTTAGGACAAATATCTTTTCGTTCTTCTACCTTACCAAGGCGGCATTACCTTATATGACAGCTGGTAGTACGATTATTAATACAGCCTCCGTTACCGCATATGAAGGAAATGAAACGTTATTAGACTATTCAAGTACGAAAGGTGCTGTCGTCACCTTTACTCGTTCTTTAGCGAAACAACTAGTCACAAAAGGAATACGTGTTAACGGTGTAGCACCTGGTCCAATATGGACACCGTTAATTCCTTCTACGTTTAATAGCGAAAAAGTAAAAAGCTTTGGAGCGAACACACCGATGGGACGCCCTGGTCAACCAGTTGAATTAGCACCGAGCTACCTTTTACTCGCTAGCGATGATTCTTCTTATATGACGGGACAAATGTTACATGTAAATGGTGGAACTGCTGTTAGCGGGTAATGCATATGTAAAAAAGCTAGTCTCCTTCGTGTCGGACTAGCTTTCCACCATTTCCTTATTAAATTGTTGACATGTTTGTCTAACGATCATTTTATGCGGTATCGTAATTCGTTTTATCGGTTCGTCTGAGTCAGAAACAATATCAATCAATGTTTTAGTCGCTTGGAATCCGAGTTGATAAATATTTATATCTACTGACGTTAAAGGTGGCCTCGAGACTTCTGAAAGTAATAAATTATTAAAGCTAACAATGGAAATTTGCCCTGGGACACTAATACCCATTTCATGTAGCGTATTTAAAATACCTAATGCCATTAAATCGTCAGCAACTACTAAAGCAGTAGGTGGTTCATCTAAAGAAAGCAACTCTCTAATTGCTTCTTGTCCACCTTCTTTTAAAAATTCTTCATGAACGATATATTCATCTTTAAAAGGAATACCAACATTCCTTATCGCTTTTTCATAGCCAAGCAAACGATCTATCGTTACAACTAAGTTCACACTTCCTCCTACAAAGGCAATGGAATGATGACCTAGTTTTATTAAATGCTCCGTCGCTTCCTTTGCAGCTCGATAATTATCATTATCTACGTGAGTAATTTCCTCCTCGTGGGTAAATGGTTTTCCCACTACAACAAAAGGGAATTTGTTTTTTACTAAGTACTTTAAAACCTTATCCTCCACTTTCGAATATAACAAAATGATTCCGTCCACTCTTTTTCCTTGAACCATTTGTATGACACCGTCTAAAATTTCATCATCTGTTACACCCGTCGATAACTGAATAGCATACTGCTTATGATGAGCAGCTGTACTTATCCCACGTAACACTTCTGGGAAAAAGGGGTTTTGAAACGTCTTATCTACAGCTCCAGGCATTACTACCCCGAGTACTTTCGTAGATTGATTCGCTAAACTTCTCGCAATGAAATTCGGATGATACCCGAGTTCTTTCATCGCTTCCCTAACTTTCCTTTTTGTTTTCTCACTAATACGAGGGCTATTAGCTATGACTCGTGAAACAGTTGAAGGTGCTACATTCGCTACTTTAGCTACATCTTTAATCGTAACTGCCATGCACGAACCTCTCCCTTTCGTATAACCCCAATAGTTTTTAGATTTTTCTATATAGTACAATATATAATTTAGAAAGCATACAATTATTTTTTCCTTTTTGCACAATAACTTCGTTGGTTGATTTTGTAAAACAACGACCAGTTAGTACCTGGTAATAAAAGAATCAAGCTTAGCAATGAGTTGCACACGCTTTCATTTTTAGTCCTCTAATCATAAACATAAAAATCTTCCACAATTTACATGAACGGAGCAAACGAGAATTTGCTCCGCCATCTTTTTATTCTTTACTTTTCTTTTTTCTTCTTCTCACTAAGAAAATAACAAGTGCTGCAAAACCACCGTAAATAAATACCATTGTGCCGAGGAATAAATAGTTTAATCCTGAATCTTCAGTTACATTATAGATTTCAACCATATCACGATCTAATCCTACTTTATATACTCCATTAGTAGAACGAATTAGTTCGTCATTTAAAAAGCCTCTAAGCTCCTTGTTTTCACCGATAACTTCTTCTGGAATGTCACCAATTTTTGTTCCTGTTGAATTATTAATCGCAATTATGGCCATTTCGTCTTCATATTGTCTTTTAAAAATGGCGTATCCCCCGTCATCATGAAGTAATTCGAAAGTACCTTTCGTTAATGCGGGATGCATTTTACGAATTTCTGCTAATCGGCTAATATATTCAATTAACTCTTTATCTGCACGGAATGTCATATCACGTCTGTTATCTGGATCTTCCCCACCATCTAATGCTATTTCCGTACCGTAATACATAATCGGTATACCTGGTGCTGTATATAAGTAAGATAATGCTAATTTTATTCGCGTTACTGGATATTCTTCATTTCTTAACGCAACTCTTGTAAATCGTTCTACATCATGATTATCAATGAACGTCCCTAACATATTAGGATTAGAAAAATACGTCGAGTTATGAGCATAAATCGTATCTAATCTTCCTAGTGATTCGTTAGGTTTAGAAAAAACACGAGAGATTTCGTTATATAATGCAAAATCAACGAACGAATCTATCCCAGTTTCTTCATAAGCAGCTACATATCTTGGATCTGTGTCCCACACCTCTCCAATTAAGAAAAAGTCTTCTTTTACCGATTTCACTTCTTTTGTAAACTCTTCCCAAAATGATTTTGGTACATGTTTCACTGTATCAAGTCGATAACCGTCTATATTTGTTTCTTCAATCCACCATTTCGCCATATCAAGTAAATATTCTCTTACTTCTGGGTTGTCCTGATTTAAGTCAGGTAACCCGTAAATCCAGCCTCTTTCTACTTGCTCTTGGTTAGTCCAATCAGAAATGTTCCGATTCGGGTTAAACCAATCTTCCTTTTCAGGATCATTTAACCATTCATGTTCATATCCTGTATGATTCACGACTAAATCCACGATGACTTTTATATCGCGTTTATGTGCTTCTTCTACTAATTGCTTAAACTCTTCTAACGTTCCGAAATGCTCTTCTACTTCATAAAAGTCTTCTGCCCAATATCCATGATAGCCACCACTTTCATTTTTCACGATAGGAGTTAACCAAATAGCCGTGAAGCCCATATCACTAATATAATCTAATCGGTCCATAATTCCTTTAAAGTCCCCACCGTGGTATGCTTTTGGATCATTTCGATCTACTTCATAATCGTTACTCGTATCCCCATTATTCCATCGGTCAGTCATAATAAAATAAATAATCTCATCTTGCCATGCATGTTCTTCCTTTTCTGCTTGTACACTAGGAGCGTTGAAGCTAGAAAAAAGAAGAAACGGAACGAGAATGAGCAATAATACTCTTTTCTTCATTTCCGTTTCCCTCCTTTACAATCGTTTTTATAGTCCAATAACGATTATATACTATTAACCTTTCGTTCCACCAGCCGTTAAACCTGAAATGAGGTAACGTTGTAAAAATAAGAATACTAACGCAATCGGTATAGCAATTAAAATCGAACCTGCAGCAAATCTTGTAAAATTGTTTGCAAACTGGTCAGCAATAAAGTTGAATAAACCTAATGCTAAAGTGTAATTTTCAGGATTTCTTAAAATAATTCGTGGCAGTAAGAAATCAGTAAATGGTGCCATGAAATTAAATAGTGCTACAACTGCTAGAATCGGTTTCGCTAGTGGTAACATTATTTTAAAGAATACTCCGAAATGTCCTGCTCCATCCATTCTTGCTGCTTCATCCAGTTCTTTCGGAATTGTATCGAAATACCCTTTCACTAACCAAGCGTTAAACGGAATTTGTCCACCTACATAAATTAATATTAATCCTGTTAAAGTATCTAATAACCCTAACATGTTTAATAAAATGTACAACGCAACCATCGCCATTAAAGCTGGGAACATTTGAAGTAGTAAAAATGCATACAAACCATATGTTCTACCTTTGAAGCGATAGCGAGAAAATGCATATGCAACAAAAGCTGTTATTACTACAGAGAAAAACGCATTTGCAACGGCCACAATGACACTATTTTTGTACCAAGTTAAATAATCACTGTTTGGATCCGTAAACAACCATTTATAATGTTCTAGAGACCAGTTTTCAGGAATGATGGAAGCACTATATAAACTTGTACCTGGATTTAATGAAATTCCGATTGTCCAGAGCAAAGGATAGGCAATAATTATGGCCATAAATCCGATGAATAGATAAATTAATGACACTTCAATCCGCGATTTTAATTTTCTGCTCATTAGATATTGCCCTCCTCTTTAAACGAACGAGTTCGACGGAATTGGAAGAAAGCAAATCCTGCAACAATAAGTCCTAGTATAATCGAGATTGCTGCTGCCATATTGTAGTTAAATGACTCGAACGTAAGTTTATATACCCAAGAGATTAGAATGTCCGTACCACCGGCATCTTGACCACGAACAGCTGGGCCACCTTGGTTGAATAAGTAAATAATATTAAAGTTATTAAAGTTTCCAGCATATTGCATAATTAGTAGTGGTGCTGTTGCATAAAGTACGTGTGGTAACGTAATGAAACGGAACTTTTGGAAACGTGTTCCGCCATCCACATCAGCAGCTTCGTACCAATCTTTCGAAATACTTTGTAGAACCCCAGTAAATAGAGCGAAAACGAACGGGAATCCTAACCAAGTTTGAATCATTATTAATGCTACTTTTGCCCAAAATGGGTCTGTTAACCACGGAATCATAATATTAAATGTACTTAAAATCTCATTATTAATTGCTCCGTAACGATCGTTAAACATTGCTGAGAAGATTAAAATGGTTACGAACGCTGGTACAGCCCAAGGTAAAATTAAAATCGTACGAATTGTACGTTTGAATTTCACACGTGGGTCATTTACGATTAATGCTAAAAATAACCCTAAGGCCACTTGTAACGTTGTTGCAACTAATGTCCAAGTAATCGTCCAAGCAAATACGCTAAAGAACGTATCTTTCCAAAGTGGTAACGATACCAGGTCTATGAAATTTTGAAACCCTACCCAGCTTAATAAGTTTCTTGGTGGGGAATTGTATAAGTTGTAATCTGTAAATGCTAATGAAACCATGAACAATAAAGGTAATACTACAACAAATAATAATAGTAGTAGCCCAGGAATAACCATGAAATATGGGAATCCATTGTCATAAAACTTTTTTAACGCATCTTTAACGGTTGGATTCGGAATCCCTTGTTTTATGTTTTGTGCATTTTTCTTTGCATCTAAAATATTAAAAATATAGAGAGTACCGAAAATAACGACAACAATAACGGATACTAACCCTTGTATAAGTAAAAAGACGGAGTGGTCTACCATTGGAATTTCACCTAGCGTAATTAAACCCCAAAATCCAATGTTGATAAAGTCAAAGAATGTAATTAAAAATGATGCCTGTATAACGATAAAAAGAATACCTTTCAAATATCTGCGGTTATAAATTTGTCCTAACCCTGCAAATAAAATAGAAAGGATCATGGCTAACGTTGGGTTATGCTTACTTGTTTTTGCTGATAGTTCGCCAGACATTTTAGATCCTCCTTTAAAGAATAATAGTGGATAGAACGGAGTGTTCGCTCCCTTCTATCCACCTTTCTGTATTACTTAGTTGCCTCCACCACTAGCTTGGATACGATCTTTAATTTGTTGTACTGCTTCTTCAAGCACTTCTTGTGGATCGTCACCATCAGCAATGAAACCTAATGCGTTTGCCACTGGCTCCCAAACTTGAGACATTTGTGGGATGTTAGGCATAGGCTGGCCGTATTGTGTTTGTTCAGCAAAAGCAGCCATAATTTCGTCGTTTACGATTTCATCACTCTCTAATGCTGTTTGTAATGCAGGCATTTCTCCAGCCATTTCATAATATTTCATTGCATTTTCATGCTTCGTAATAAATTTCATTAAGTCTACAGCCCATTCTTGGTTTTTAGAATAAGCGTTTACAAACCAAGCTTTAACACCTACGAAAGAAGGAGCAACTGTTCCATCTAATTCTGGAAGAGTAGTGGAACCTAATTTATCTCCAAGCGCCTCTTTGTACTGTGCTATTCTCCATGGACCTGTTAAAACAGCAGCGATATTACCATTTTGGAATTGGTCATTCATGAAGTCATCCGTAATAGAACGGTTCATATAGTCGTTCGCATACCAAGTTTGGATAAGTTCTCCACCTTTAACAGCACCTTCATTATCTAAACCGATGTTAGCTGAATTAAAACCATCTTCTGTAATTTCAAATACATAACCACCGTATCCAGAAAGGAATGGGTATGTGAAATAGAAATCTGTAGCGTTCATTACGAAACCAAATTTGTTATTAGCTGCATCTGTTTGAGCTTCTGCAACTTCCATTAATCCTTCAATTGTTTTAATTTCTTCTTCAGAAACTAAATCTTTGTTGTAGAAAATACCGTAAGTTTCAATAACTTGTGGTACTCCATAAACTTCTCCATCAAATGTTAAAGCATTGATAGCTGTTTCGCTATAAAGGTTAGCATCGTCACCTAAGTCTACTGGAGCTGCGATACCTTTAATAGCCATATCACCTAAACGGTCATGAGGTTGGTAAAATACGTCTGGACCTCTTCCAGCAGCTGCATCTAACTCAAGAGCATCTAACTGATCAAGCATAGACATTTTAGTCATTTTAACTTCAATACCTGTTTCTTCTTCATAAGCTTTTAAAATTTGCTCTAATGCTGCACTTTGCTCATCTTGGTCGTTAACCCAGATAGCTAGTGATTCGGGCTTGTCTGTACCCTCTGTAGTCGTGCCTTCTCCACCATTATTCGTTCCTTCGTTTGTGTCACGTTGTGGTCCACAAGCTGCAAGAACACCTAATGTAAGAATAGCAACCATCATCATCGCTAAAAACTTTTTCATTTTGACCCCTCCGTCATTAAAAAATGATTTCTAATATATTTTGTACAAACGTTTGCACTTTCATGAAGACGAATTTAATCGCTTACATTAGTTAGTGAAAACGATTGCATAACTTACACTTTTAATTATACATGCTTTTGCCCAATTGACAAGCAATTTTTATTAAAAATTTTTGAAGATTAATAGAACAATAGATTATTACTACTATTAATTATATTTTAATAGAATATTTTATTGTTCTTACATTGACTTTCTTTTCTTTTTTCACTACTCTTATGTTGAATGAAATGGCAATGAATATATTCAACCATTTTTTTCTCAAAAAATGCAATCGCTTGCATTATATAAGGAGAGGTTGAAATGAATAAAGAAGCTATCTATCATCGTCCAAAAAACAATTTTGCTTACGCATATGATGAAAAAACGCTACACATCCGAATTCGCACGAAGAAAGATGATGTGAATTCGATACAATTAATCCACGGTGATCCGTACATTTGGGAAAATAATGAATGGGTTTTCGAGACTAAACATATGAAGAAAAGTGGTTCTGATTCTCTATTTGATTATTGGTTTGCTGAAGTACAACCGCCTTTTAAACGTTTACGTTACGGATTTATTATTTCTTCTAATGAAGAAACATCCACACTAACGGAAAAAGGATTTTTTGCTGAAACACCGAAAGATTCTGGTTTTTACTTTTGTTTTCCTTTTTTAAATAAACGTGATGTTTTCCAAGCACCCAAGTGGGTAAAAGATACTGTCTGGTATCAAATTTTTCCTGAACGTTTTGCGAACGGAGACGAAACGATAAATCCAGCTGGTACATTACCTTGGGCTAGCGCTGAACCAACTCCTACCAACTTTTTTGGAGGAGACTTTGAAGGAATTATTCAGCATATCAATCACCTTGTTGAATTAGGAGTGACTGGCATTTACTTTACCCCTATCTTTAAAGCACACTCTAATCATAAGTACGATACAATTGATTACATGGAAATTGATCCGCAATTTGGTGATAAAGAAACTTTTAAGAGGTTAGTAGACACATGTCACGAACACGGTATTAAAGTAATGCTTGATGCCGTCTTCAATCATAGCGGCTATTACTGGCCACCATTTCAGGACGTACTAAAAAATGGTGAGGAATCGAAATATAAAGATTGGTTCCACATTTGGGATTTTCCTGTAGTAACAGAACCGAAGCCAAATTATGATGCATTTGCATTCGTTAGTAGCATGCCTAAATTAAATACGGAGAACAAAGAAGTAAAAGAGTATTTACTAGACGTAGGGCGCTACTGGGTAAAAGAATTTAATATTGATGGCTGGAGATTAGATGTTGCTAATGAAGTAGACCATCAGTTTTGGAGAGAATTTCGTACAGCAGTAAAAGAAGTGAAAGAAGACACTTATATTCTCGGAGAAATATGGCATGACTCTATGCCTTGGTTACAAGGGGACCAATTTGACGCGGTTATGAACTATCCGTTTACAAATGCTACACTCGATTATATCGCTAAAGGTACAACAGATGCTGAGGGATTCGCCAACGCTATTTCTAATGTCTTACACTCCTATCCGGCAAACGTGAACGAAGTGTCGTTTAATTTATTAGGAAGTCATGATACACCACGTATTTTAACGATTTGTAACGATGATAAAAATAAATTAAAGCTTTTATTCCTATTTCAACTATCATTTATAGGAGCTCCTTGTATTTATTACGGGGACGAAATTAGTATGACAGGTGATCAAGATCCTGGATGTCGTAAATGTATGCCATGGGATAAAGAATTGCATGATATAGATATGTTTGAGCATGTTAAAAAACTTATTCATTTACGAAAAACGTATAAAGCATTTGGTAATCATGGAGATATTCATTTTATTGAAGCCAATAATGATACAAACCATGTTATGTACACGAAAATGACAGACGAAGAGATTATTTACTTTATTATTAATAATAGTGAACAAGAAATTACTGTTTCCTTACCAGAGCAACTTACTGATAGTGTCATTGAAGATCTTTGGACTGGAAAAGAGTTTGCAATAGAGGCAAATGAATTACAAGCAACTCTAGTCCCTTACCAATTTCACATTTTAAGAACAGTTAAATAATATTTTCGGGGCTGTCCTAAAAGTCAGTAAAACTGACTTTTAGGACTTTTTTATACGTTATCCTAGTTAGGGTTCAAAAAATATTATTATTCCCTTCTAACTAATCGGCGATATTCCAGCGGTGTGAGTCCTTCTTCTTTTTTGAACAGCTTAGAAAAATACGTTACATCATCAATTCCAACTTCTTTTGCAATAGTAGCAACCTTCTCATCTGATTGCACCAGCATTCTCTTAGCAAGATTCAATCGATAATACGTTACATATTGAACTGGAGTCATTCCGATCGTTTTTTGCATACACCTCGTAATATAATCCGGATGAAACATTAGTTCTTCACTTAACTTTTTCATTTTAAATGGCGATTGAAAATAATCTTGAATATATTTCATCGCTTTTTCACAAACCTTTTCGGTTGCAGTCGGGATGGAGAAGGCTTCTCTTTGCAATTGGATAAAAAGTTCAGAAAAAGCAAGTTGTTTTTGCAAATAATCGTCTGGTGAATGATCTTGTTCTTTATCAGTTTGGATAAGTTGCTGTAAATGTTGCTCCATTATATCTTTTCTCTTTAATTGTCCAAATTGTGGAATAAGAAAGCTATATTCTGCAGGCTCCGTAAAAGTTGCCTCTTTTTTGTAAACATAAGACCAATCAATTGCTTGATCTTTGACAATTAAATGATTATGAAGCGGTACGGTAAAATGTAACCAAATAACATCTGTCTCTTCTTCACAATCTCTATATCCTTTATGCTCTGTATCCGGTACTAATATTAAATATTGACCAGGTCCAATATCATATTGTCTATTCTCTTCTTGCAAAAATAGCATCCCTTTTCTTACATATAACAAATCAAAAACAGGAAAAGTTCGATGGAAATGTCTAGTCCCTTTTTGAGCAAAGTATTGACCTCCAGTAATAAAGGTTGGGAATGGCGGAATCGGAAGCGCTATCATTGACACAGCTTTCACCTCAGGTCGTTATTTTCCAATAAAAATCGTTATCTTCTCTTTCTATTATAATGAAATCAAGTTAAACTATAAATTGCTTTATGTCGGATTTAGAAAAATTCTTGTCCTTATTTTAATGGTTATAGTAAAGGGAGTTGACATCTATGGAAGAAAACAAAACGAAAAAGCTTACTTTATTTGCGCTAACTTGGCCAATTTTTATAGAAGTTTTACTCCACATGTTAATGGGAAATGCCGATACGTTAATGCTTAGTCAATATTCGGATGACTCCGTTGCAGCAGTCGGAGTAGCAAACCAAATTTTACAAATGCTTATCGTCATGTTCGGTTTCATCGCAACCGGAACAACGATTCTTGTGGCGCAATACCTCGGAGCGAAAGATCGCCATTCAGCATCCGAAGTAACCGTCATTTCAATAGTTGCTAATTTAATTTTTAGTTTAGGAATAAGTATTTTTATCTATTTTACAAGCTCTAAAATGTTACTAATGATGAACTTACCACCAGAATTATTATCTGAGGCAGATTTTTATTTGAAACTAGTTGGTGTATTTTCATTCGTTCAAGCATTAATCATGACAATTGGTGCTACGATTCGTAGCTACGGTTTTACGAAAGATACGATGTACGTAACAATCGGAATGAATATATTAAACGTTATAGGTAACTATTTATTCATCTTTGGACCTTTCGGAATTCCTGTATTAGGTGTTGATGGGGTTGCTATTTCAACTGTCGTAAGTAGAAGTTTAGGGCTTTTAGTTATGGTTTATTTGTTATTTAGAAGGATTGAAGAACCACTACCATTTAGGAAAGTATTTTCTTTACCATTTAGTCATTTAAAGAACTTGTTAAAAATTGGGGTTCCTTCTGCCGGAGAGCATATAGCTTGGAACGGTGCGCAAATGGTCATTACTTATTTTATCGTTATGCTTGGGACAGAAGCATTGACTACTCGTGTTTATGCCCAAAACTTAATTATGTTTATTATGTTGTTTGCAATTGCAATTGGGCAAGGTACGCAAATATTGATTGGTCATCAAATCGGTGCTAAACAAATTGAGCTTGCGTATAAGCGTTGTATGAAAAGTTTACGGTTAGGAATTGTATTAGCCTTTTCTGCCGCTATTGTGTTCTATTTACTATCGGATTCATTACTTTCACTATTTACTAACAACCCTGATGTTATTGCTGTAGGAGGCACGTTATTATTGCTTTCGGTCCTTCTAGAGCCTGGGCGTGCATTTAATTTAGTTGTAATAAATTCTTTACGGGCAACAGGTGATGTAAAATTCCCAGTATATATGGCTATTTTATCAATGTGGGGACTGCAACTACCTATCGCTTACATTTTAGGGATTCACTTTGAGCTCGGTTTAGTTGGTATTTTTATCGCGTTCATTTTCGATGAATGGTTTAGAGGTATTATTATGTTAATCCGTTGGCGTTCAAGAGTTTGGGTGAAATATTCCTTTGTTAATGAAGTGGAAGAAAAAGAAAATAAACAAGTGGCAAACGTAATGTAACCTCCTAATTATTAGGAGGTTTTTTTATTCATTTTTCTCCTAAATCCACCAATGTAATAAAACCTCACATACTTGTAAACGTTTACGCTTATTTTTTTGAAAATTCGTATTGATTTACACTTTTTTTTAGCATACGATAGTAAAAACAAGAAAACGATGTTATAAAAGTTAACATCTAATAAAGGAGATGTGGCGAGGTTGAAAAAGGTAGAAGCTATTATTCGTCCAGAAACATTCCGAGCTTTACGTGAAATGTTAGAAGATGTCGGAATAAACGGTTTAACTGTCTCAGAAGTGGCTGGATGTGGACAGCAGAAAGGACAGCAAGGACTGTTTAGAGGTAATACATTTGAAATTAAATTACTTCCAAAAGTGAAAGTTGAAATGGTTGTAGAAGACGAGTTTGTGGATGAAATTATTCATATTATCCAAGATACTTGTAGCACGAACACAGTCGGGGATGGCAAAATTTTTATTTATCCGGTCGAAAATGCTATTCGAATTCGAACTGGTGAATCTGGTAAAAAAGCAATCGTGTAAACTAAAAAAGGAGTGAAATAGAATGAAGAAAAAAGTATTTTCATTATTAGCTGGGAGTTTCGTTATCGCATCTACTGCTTCTGCTGCACCTCCTACTGTCGAAACGCTATCCATCTCATTAGATATGGTATGGATTATGGTTGGCGCACTATTAGTATTTTTTATGCATGCCGGATTTGCAATGGTAGAGTCCGGGTTTACTAGATCAAAAAACACACTAAACATATTAATGAAAAACTTTTTAACCGTTTCAATAGCATCCATTTTATATTTAGCTGTTGGATATGCGATTATGTTTGGGGGAACGTTTCAAGGTTTAATCGGCACGAATGGCTTTTTCCTTCAAGGCCATGAAGGTGAAATCGGATTTTTCGTTTTCCAAGCAATGTTTGCGGCGACATGTGCAACGATCATTTCTGGTGCGGTTGCTGAAAGGATGAAATTAAGTCAATATTTACTTCTCACTATTTTGATGGTTGCACTTGTTTATCCCGTTGTTGGTCACTGGGTTTGGGGTGATGGGTGGTTAGCATCACTAGGATTCACTGACTTTGCTGGTTCCACAGTTGTTCACTTAACTGGCGCATTAGGAGCTATTGTTGCAGTTAAGTTTCTCGGTGCACGGATCGGTAAATATTCTAAAGGTAAAGTTAACGCTATTCCTGGACATAACATTCCTCTCGGTGCTTTAGGTGTATTTATACTTTGGTTTGGTTGGTTCGGCTTTAACGGTGGTAGCACATTAGCCGCAGATCCGTCATTAATCCCACACGTTATTACAACTACACTTCTTTCTGCATCCGGTGGTGTTATCGCTTCAGCTTTTTACACGCAAATTAAATATAAACGTATAGATGCTTCCCTTACTCTAAACGGTGCACTAGCAGGTTTAGTCGGTATCACTGCAGGAACTGGTGATGTCTCTCCAATTGGTGCTATCATTATTGGACTTATTGCAGGAATTATTTTAGTCGAAGGTGTTCAATTATTAGATAAAGTATTGAAATTGGATGATCCTGTCGGCGCAATTGCTGTTCATGGTATTTGTGGAGTTTGGGGAACGTTAGCAGTAGGTTTATTCGCTACTTCTGGTGGTCTATTTTACGGTGACGGTATTTCCTTACTAGGAGTTCAGGCGTTAGGAATATTAGCTGTTATAGTGTGGACGATTAGTGTTGTAACTGTTTATTTATTTGTAGTGACTAGAGTTACAAGTCTTCGTGTATCTAAAGAAGAGGAGATTTCCGGTTTGGACTTTGCAGAACACGGTTCTTCTGCTTATGAATTAAAAGAATCATTATTGTCTGATCAGCAATCAGAACCAAGTAGCGAATTTGGAACCGGTTTAGTACATCGGTTAAATAGCATAGGCACAAAAGCTAAAGCTTCCGAGTTTTAGAAAAATCAAAGAGGTTGGGACACAACTATTTTTATAAAAGTAAAAAACGAACAAAAAATAGTAGAGTGCAAATAACCCGCTCCGGAAATATACTTCGCTTTCCGCGGGCGTGTCTAGTTACGGCGGCTTGGCCCTCGAGACATAAGCCAGTCACTTTCGTTGGGCAAAGAGCGCCCAACTGCAGCGCCTGTCTTATGCTTGTCGGGCCAGGTCGAGCCGCCTTCACTTTTCGTAACTGGTGAGCCTCCTCGTGCTAAAGCACTGCTATCTTCTCACCTATGCCTCTGCTCCCGCAGGACAAGGAAGGCTTCGGCAGCGAAACATCGCACGAAGAAAAATGCGGAGGCATTTTTCGAGGAGTCTACGTATATTTCCTCCGCTAATTCTGCAATTGTTCGTTTTTTATCATGATCATTTTAGTTTTGTCCCAGCCTCTTTCTGTATGTAGTTGAAATACTCATTTTTTCACCTAATTATTACCCTAAACTATGTTTATCACAAAATACTTTAAAAACATATTAAAAACACTTGGCCGGTTAACCAAGTGTTTTTAAAATTGCTTTAAACTCTCAACTTTAAGATTTTATACTTACATTATACTTTTTAAACCATGTATCAATTTGAATTAAATGTGCTAACAATTGTGGACCTGTCATTAATTGCCCAAACCAAGGCACTCGGAATGTGTCACCATTTGAATCAACAATTTCATGAAGTTTCTTCTTATCGAGAAATTCATATAATGGCGAGTCATTATCTTTTAGTATATCTCCTAGCCAATTTTTCACTAGTTTCGTATAAACCGGATGATGTGTTTTTGGATACGGACTCTTCTTTCGATAAAGCACCTCATGTGGTAAAATTCCTTCTAATGCCTTTCTTAATATTCCTTTCTCTCTATTTTCGTACATTTTCATTTCCCATGGGATGTTCCAAACATATTCTACTAGTCGATGATCAGCAAATGGGACACGAACTTCTAGACTAGCCCCCATACTCATTCGATCTTTTCTATCTAACAGAGTCGTCATAAACCAGATGATATTTAAATAAAATAACTCTCTTCTTTTTGCTTCGACTGGATTTTCTCCTTCTAATCTAGGAGTCTCGGCTATTGTTTCTTCAAACTTCGTCGTAATGTAATCATCAATTTGCAGCTTTCTTCTCCATTCTGGGCGGAGTAATTCCATTCTTGCCTCTGTAGATCGCATCCAAGGAAAATTACTTGAGGCTAAATCTTCTGGGCGATGAAACCAAGGGTAACCTCCGAAGATCTCATCTGCGCATTCTCCCGAAAGTCCGACAACAAAGTTATATTTAATTTCTCGACAAAACCATAGGAGTGAAGAATCTACATCTGCCATTCCTGGCTGATCTCTTACTAATACTGCTTCCTTTAAGTTTTCTACTAACTCCTGTTGAGAAATAATCATATTATGGTGCACCGTATTATACGATTCTGTCATTTTTCGAATCCAAGCTTCATCCGAATTTGGCTGAAAATCATTCGCTTTAAAGTATTGATCATTTTCTTCATAATCGATAGAAAATGTGTGAAGTGGACCTTTGCCGCTTTTTTCAAATTCTTCAGCAGCAATAGCCGTAATCGCACTTGAATCTAACCCACCTGATAAAAAAGTACAAACAGGTACATCAGATACTAATTGTCTCTTTACAGCATCAGTAAACAAAAATTTAACATTATCTACTGTTTCTTCTAAACTATGTGTATGCTTTTTACTTTTTACATTCCAGTAGCGAATTACCTTTAAACCGTCTTTTGAAAATGTCATGAAATGTGCTGGTCTTAATTCTTTTATACTAGCAAATAAGCCATGACCAGGAGAACGGGATGGTCCTAAACCAAATATTTCGGCTAACCCATCATAGTCTACTTCGCTTTTGATACAAGGATGTGCAAGTAAAGCTTTAAGTTCTGAACCAAACATAAGCTTCTCTCCATCATGATGATAAAATAACGGTTTTACCCCCATCCGGTCTCTAGCAATAAAAAGTTTCTCTCTCTCCTCATCCCATATGCTAAAAGCAAAAATTCCATTTAAATGATGAACACAATCTTCCTTCCACTCTATATAGGATGTTAATAATACTTCTGTATCTGAATGACTATTAAAAGTGTAACCTCTTTTTAATAACTCTTTTCTAATATCTTCTGTATTATATAGCTCTCCGTTATAACAAATGGTGTAGGAAAATCCGTTTTTATTTTTTGTCATCGGTTGACGGCCACCTTCTGGGTCAACAACAACTAACCGTTTATGACCAAACCATACATATTCGTTTCCCCAAATATTCGTATCATCCGGCCCACGTTTCGTTAACGTTTCGGTCATTTTTCTAACCGCTTCCTCTTCATGACGTACATCTTTTCGAATATTCATTAACCCGGTTATACCACACATGCTGTATAGTTCACTCCTTTAAGTTACATGGGCTTAATAAACTGCTCCTTTATCCTATGCAAGTGGAGCCTATCAGATGTAGCCTTCACTGGAAATAGTATGTTAGCTTCTTTTACATTTCCGCTTAAAATCTAATCCGGCAACAAAAATTATTTTTCGTTTTTGTTATAAACCATTGCGCAATTGTCAACAACAAAGGATAAGAAGATTAGTTACACTTGGAGGATATACGGATGAACATACAGCAAAGAAATAAAGACATTTACAATCAGAAAAGGTCCTTTATGTGTGGGACGATTGAATATATTAATGAACAATGGGTGTTTTTTGAAGCAGAGGAAGATGAGGCTTTTCTATTATTTGAAATCGCAGAAGATGGTTTAGAAATATATTTGTCTGATGAATGGGTACCAGCTGTTCTATTAGAGTCAGGTGAATTGTATTTACATACTTTACATACGTACGAAATGAATAATGGGGATGCAGTACGTATTCGAAAAAAACTTCCTTTTGCATATATGGAGTTGCTACAGGAGTTACCGGAGGATGCTTTTTTACAATTTACGAAGCTGCTGAATTCCATTAATATTTCGCTTTACGACAATGTGTATTGTCATAATACGCTTTACTTTTTACCTGCTAACAGACGAAAAGAGGGGGTAAATTTCATCGTGTACGATAATGGAACGTTTATTTGTTCTGTACAGCATTATTTTGAGCGTGGAAAAAATCAAAGTGATCGGTTTGAATATACTCTTCAAACTGGTAAACGTTTATTGTTTACGAAAATGGAGCAAAGAAAAGCGGAATAAAACAGTAATATGTAATCGATATGGGATTAACCCGTTCCTCTACCCATTTACTCTCCTCAGGGAGGGACGGAAACCTCCCCGGGGCTACATAAGTTAATTTGAAAATAAGCTCGTTATAGTAAAACTTATAACCTAAAACTAAGTTGTTCTTGACCCTGTAGCTAAGAAGGTTTCAAATTGTTTTGCTGATAACGGTTTGGAAATGTAATATCCTTGTGCGAAATCACAGCCCATTTCTTTTAAAAGCTGCCACTGCACTTGTTGTTCAATTCCTTCTGCGATTACTTTCAATTCCAAACCTTTACTCATAGCGATAATTGCTCTAACAATTGCCATATCTTTTGTATTCGCATGAAGATTTTGGATAAATGAACGATCAATTTTCAAATTATTTGCAGGCAAATCTTTTAAATAACTCAACGAAGAATACACAGTACCGAAATCATCAATCGATATTTGTACCCCTAGCTTTTGTAATTCTTTCATCACATCAATACTGTATTGAACATTTTGTAGCATAACACTCTCGGTTAATTCTAATTTTAAATATTTTGGTTGTAGTCCACTCTTCTCAAGTGCTTCTTTTACTTCTTTAACAAAGTTTATTCCTTGAAACTGAACGGCGGAAACATTGACTGAAATGGTAAAGTCTATCGCACCTTTTTCCTGCCACATTTTCGCTTGACCACAAGCTGTTTGCAGCACCCAATTCCCGATATTTAAAATTAGTCCTGTTTCTTCTGCTAACGGGATAAACTCTAGAGGTGAAACTAACCCAAGTTTCGGATGATCCCATCTAATGAGAGATTCTGCACCAATTATTTTTCCTGTATAAAAGTTAATAAATGGTTGATACGTTAAGAAAAATTCATTTTTTTGAAGAGCTTTCCTTAAATATCCTTCTAGCTCCATTTTGAATAAAGCTTGCTCATTCATATCAGCAGAAAAAAATTTAATTTTATTTCCACCTTGTTGTTTCGCCCTATTTAATGCAGTATCACCGTTCCGCAATAAACTCTCTTTTTCCTCCCCATCATTTGGATATATACTAATTCCAATACTAGCAGATACATAGTATTCTTTCCCCTTATGTGTAAGAGGCTCATTGATTTTTGATAATATGCTTTGAGAAAGCTGAATTACTTCATCCACGCTATTAACATTTGTTATTAAAAGAGTGAATTTATCTCCACCAAAACGAGCGAAATAACCTTCTGGCGGAATCACCATTTTAAGTCGACTCACAATTATTTTAAGAAAGTAGTCTCCTACCTCATGACCTAGGCTACTATTAATGAATTTAAAGCGATCTAAATCTATTACAATAATTGCTTTTTGCAATGATTTATCGTTTTTAAGCTGTTCTTCCAATTTTTGATTGAACGTCCACTTATTTGGTAAACCGGTCTCCATATCGTAAGAGGCTAAATAGGCAATTTTTTTCTCGGCTATTTTTTGTTCCGTTATATCTTTACCAATTACGAAAATACCAATCTTTCTTTTTTGGACAATGATTGGAATGTTTTTCATTAAAAATGTTTTATTCTCATTATGCTTATTCGAAATATTCAATTCGTACGTAACTTGGTTTCCCTTCAAAGAATTAACAAAATGACTTTTTACTAGTTTTACGTCTTTTTCATTTAAGAAGTGTAAAGCATTTTTGTGTAAAATATCCTCTTTTTTATATCCTAATACCCGTTGAAAAACTTCGTTCACGTCGGTAATATTTCCAAGTAAATCTGTAGCAAATACTATGTCCGAATTATTTTCAAACAGTGAGCGTAGTTTTTGTTCAGAATGTATTAGGCTTTCGTATTTGTTTTTCCAGTAGTTTTCGTCATTTGTTTCTACAAGATTACCATTAGGATGGATTGTGTATTGGATGGGTGTATCGTTAGAAGTAATACAGGTTAAAACAATTTTGTTAGTTTTGTCTGTACTTTTTACTGTAACTGTATGTACAGTTGCCTGAGGAATGATACTTTTAATTTTGTTAACTAGTTCTTTATTTTGTTCGGTTAGCAATAGTTGTATATGTACGTGCTTATAATTGGTAAGTTTATTCTCTGAAATAAAGGTTTGTATGGTTTCGATATTTTGAAAGTCTGTTGTATAAATGTTCATCCAAGTACTCCCTAACCATCTGTAGTTTGTAGACATTTTTCTACAATTTTCTTAATTATCACTCTACCATATTTATTACTTGAAAAAAAGCAAAAGACTCCTAAAAAGTTATAGGAGTCTTCCTTAAAAACTGGAGAGTAGTAAAAAGTTAGTCCGTTCCACTGCGCTACAGGTATGTGCTTTCCGCGGGGAGATGTCTAGCTCCAGCGCATTGGCCCTATCAAACTTCCCAGTCCGTTCGTACGATAAGTCAACATCGACTCAACTAACGTTTCCCAAAGCGTTTCCTTTATCTCCTACCGGACTGCTCCAGTTTGTACGGGCCAGAGCGATGCGCTTCCGCTTTTCGTGGAGCCGAGCCTCCTCGGCTGCGCCTGTGGGGTCTCGGCCTTCCCTCTTTTCCCGCAGGACAAGGAAAGCTTCGGCAGCATTACATCGCACGAAGAAAATGCGACAGCATTTTCGAGGAGACCTTCCGCTCCGTTTCACTCACGGTTTTTTACTAAAACTTGATTACAGTTATATACCTATTAAAAGATACTGCTACCTTTAAATATCATTTACTGTAGTAAAACATCAAATTAAAACCATTCGATGCCTAGTGGTAAGCTAAAGCCTAGGTATAGTACAACTATTAGTAGTACGATGAAGATTCCTAAAATAGCACCTGTTGGTTTTCCTTTTGATTTTCGAGCGAGTAACACTTCCATTGCACCAATTACACCAATTCCAACAATAGATTTTAAAAGATGCTCTCCACTATAATTTGTGTTATGTAGTAATAACCAACCTGTAACAATAATTAAAATATAAAATACTCGTAATACCATTTGTACTATTTTTGTAGCTTTTGCATTACCTGCTTTAAGTAAAGATAATGCTACAACAAAAAGTATAATAGCAACAACCCAAGTGGTAATATGCGCATGCGTATTAGTAGCCATAAACCTTTCCTCCTTCTAAATTTCAATACTTGTATCATACCATGTTTTTCAAAAAACAAAAAATATAATGCAATGTTACAATTGAGTTGATAATATGCTTAAAAGTGCGTAGAGTAATAGACGATTAGCATTTTTCACCATTTGGAGTTTTGCATACAATTTTGTAATGCTATAATGTGTATGGTGAATTAAGCAAATGGAGGGATTTCATTGAGTACAAAAACAGAACAAATTATTGACCTAACAGAGCAGTACGGAGCTAAAAACTATCATCCACTTCCAATTGTCATTTCGAAAGCAGAGGGTGTTTGGGTAGAAGATCCAGAAGGTAATAAATATATTGACATGTTAAGTGCGTATTCCGCAGTTAACCAAGGGCATCGTCATCCAAAAATTATTCAAGCTTTAAAAAACCAAGCAGACAAAATTACGTTAACATCTCGTGCTTTCCATAACGACCAACTTGGTCCTTGGTATGAAAAAGTTGCGAAGTTAACGAACAAAGATATGGTATTACCGATGAATACAGGAGCGGAAGCGGTAGAAACTGCCGTGAAAGCCGTACGTCGATGGGCATATGATGTAAAAGGCGTTCAAGCAGATGCAGCAGAAATTATTGTTTGCGAAGAAAACTTCCATGGAAGAACGATGACGGCTGTTTCTATGTCTTCTAGTGAAGAGTACAAAAGCGGTTTTGGACCAATGCTACCAGGAATTAAAGTTATTCCATTTGGCGATTTAGAAGCATTAAAAGCTGCTATTACACCAAACACAGCTGCTTTCATTTTTGAACCAATTCAAGGCGAAGCTGGTATTAACATTCCGTACGAAGGGTTTTTACGTGAGGCATACGATGTTTGTAAGGAAAATAACGTTCTATATGTAGCGGATGAAATTCAAGCAGGGCTTGGCCGCTCCGGAAAGTTATTTGCTTGTGATTGGGAAAATGTAGAGCCTGATATGTATATTCTCGGTAAAGCATTAGGTGGAGGTGTATTTCCTATCTCATGTGTTGCTGCTAATAAAGATGTATTAGGGGTATTTAACCCTGGTTCACACGGTTCTACATTCGGAGGAAACCCGCTTGCATGTGCTGTTTCCATTGCATCATTAGAAGTGTTAGAAGAAGAAAACTTAGTAGAGCGCTCCTTAAAACTAGGTGAGTACTTCCAAGAAAAACTTCGTGAAATTAATAATCCGATCATTAAAGATATTCGTGGAAGAGGGCTTTTCATCGGAGTTGAACTATCAGAAGCTGCTCGTCCTTATTGTGAAAAGCTAAAAGAAGAAGGATTATTATGTAAAGAAACGCATGACACTGTTATTCGTTTTGCACCTCCATTAGTTATTTCTCAAGAAGATTTAGACTGGGCTATTAATAAAGTAAAAGAAGTTCTTTCCGTTTAATATAAAAAGCTGCCTGTTTGGGCAGCTTTTTCCTTTATTTCACTTCGTTTACTAATGAACCTATTTGTTCTATTTTAACCTCGATTACGTCACCAGTTTGTAAAAATCGTGGTGGTTTGAATCCTTTACCTACTCCTGCTGGTGTACCTGTTGCAATAATATCACCAGGCTCTAATGTCATTCCTTTTGAAATCGTGGCAATAATATTAGGAATCGTAAAAATCATTTGATCTGTGTTTGACTTTTGGCGGACTTCTCCATTTACTCTTGTTTCTATTGAAAGTTGTTCAGGGTTTGGAATCGCCTCTTTCGCAACAATTACCGGTCCCATTGGGCAGCTCGTATCTAAACTTTTCCCTAAGAAAAACTGCTTATGCTTCGATTGTAAATCACGTGCCGTAATATCATTTAGAATCGTATAACCAAACACATAATCATACGCCTCTTCCTCTTTTATTTCTTTGCCTTTTTTTCCAATAATGACCGCAAGTTCTCCTTCATAATCTAACTGCTCGGTTACATTTGAATGACGGTCAATAAAATCTAGGTGTCCAATAACAGTTGTAGGTGCTTTCGTAAACATCATGATGTGCTTCGGGATATCTTCCACACTTCCCATCTCAATTGCGTGTTCCCGATAATTTTTCCCGACACATAAAATATTTTTTGTTGGTCTAGTTATCGGAGCAAGTATTCTCACTTCAGAAAGTGGATACACATATTTATTATTCTCTACACTTATTTGTACCCAGTTTTGAATCTCTTTTACTTTTTCAATAAACTGTTCTCCTAATTGTATACAACTATGTAGGTCATTTGGCATTGTTAGTTGCCCATTCATTTTTTCGTCTGCCTCATTTAAATTAATACATACGTTCGTATTAAATGGCGGAACAACTCCTACAAACGTACTGTTTTCATATACCCCAGTTAAAAAACGCATAATTCTTTATTCCTCCCTTTATTATTCGACAAGTAATTTGTATATTTTTGTTTTTTTATGACTTGTTTTATCGAAGGTGTTTAAAGTCCTATTAAAACGTGGCATAATATATGTAAATGTTTTACCAGTATAAAAGTAAATGGAGATTCGAATATAATGATAGCTTATCAAATTGAAGCGAAACGCCAAGAGATGATTACTTATGCACAACAATATGGCTACTGCGCAAAAGAGACTGTTAAATGTAGTCAAGAATTGGACAATCTACTTAATCAACAATGGAAGTTTCATAAAAAAACGACCATACATTCAAAATCTATTACTAGCACATATCGTTTAGCTTAAGAGGTGATCCTTTCGAAAAGGATTACCTCTCTTTTTATCTCCTAAACGGTTGCTTTCTACCGTAAGTTCCAACTCTCCATA
Organism: Sutcliffiella cohnii; assembly: GCF_002250055.1. Classification (NCBI taxonomy): domain Bacteria; kingdom Bacillati; phylum Bacillota; class Bacilli; order Caryophanales; family Bacillaceae; genus Sutcliffiella; species Sutcliffiella cohnii. The sequence goes on along the minus strand of NZ_CP018866.1, from coordinate 891,189 downwards.
ACCATTCCACTGGGCCATAATAAAAACGATTTACCCACCATTTACTAATGAAGATTTGAATAACAAATAAAATGAAACATGCTATTAAACCAGTTATTAATGTAATTTGTCCATACAATCCAAAGCCATATGAATAAAAAATAGTCGTACAAACAATTGATTGGAATAAGTAATTCGACAAACTCATTCTACCAACATATCTCAGAGGTGATAATAGTTTTAACCATGTTTTATTTCTAACTAGCAGCACTACTGATGTGAAATAAAATAACGCATGAAACGGTCCACCAAATATATCTTGTACATATTCGGTAAATTCGTTTGCTGATGAATAATATGGTAGCAATTTAAAAATAAGGGTTCCTACAACTGAAATAGCCCAAAGCTTCTTAAAGGCTCCAGCTTTTTCTTCCATGATCTCTAGCCATTTCGCTTTTGCTAAAGCTGCACCAAATAAAAACATTGGTAAAATACTAAATATAATAAATATAAAAGCATTTACATTGGCAAAAGACCAATCAGCTATTCGTTGCATCGTAACTTCTAGAAAAGTCCCATTGCTATAAACCTCTAATGATTGTGTAGCATATATTTGAAACTCTTCATAAACCCCGTCGGTTAACCCTAGTGAAACAGTTACTAATAGCATTAAAGATATTAAGGCATTTGGAATTACTAACAAAAGAATACCAGTCCATACCATTGTTTTACTAGAAAGGTTTCTTAACAAAAGAAGTAGAAATCCGATTATTGCATATGTAATTAAAATATCACCATGCCAAATGAGAAACGCATGGAAAATACCTATTAATAAAAGAACAACTAGTCTTCTACTAAAATATTTCGGCACAGATAATTGCTTCTCCTCTAATCTTTTTGTGAATATAACAAAGCCATATCCAAATAAAAACGAAAATAACGTATAAAAGCTTGCCTGTGCGACGATGTCTACAAAATTATAGCTCCATAAATCGATTGTCGATGTCCAATATTTTCTCGGTTCGATATAAAGAAAAGGTGCAAAAAAAGTTGGCATATTCACAAGTAATATTCCAAAAATTGCTAGTCCTCTAATTATATCTAGGACGACAATCCTTTCTCTTTCCTGTATTGGTTGAGCTTTCACAAACTTCCTCCTCCTTCTTTATCCTTTATTATAGCGAATAAATGGTAAGTATGCCCATCTTTTCTTCACTTTTACCGGGCATTTGTCATAAGATGCTTTATACACTTCTACTGACATTTTATTCAGAAAGGAGTTTGTGAACATGCCAGCAATTGTCGGGGCTGTTAACGTTAACAGTATTGGTAACTCCGGTATTTTTCATATTGGGGATGTATTTCAAATGTCGCCTGTAAGCTCCGCGAAAACATTTGCTGGAGCGGGTAGTTTTAACACAGGAGATCGTATAACGATAAGCAATACGAATAGTCAAACAAACACATATGATCAAGATGTTAATGATCAACCAGTCGCATTAAACCTTTAAAACGTAAGTGAGGAGAATTATTATGGCTACAAATTTTTTTATTCATCAAAATATAAACATTCATCAAATTAGAATTGGTGGTGTATCTAATTCGTCTATTTTCCAAATCGGAAGCGCTGGGGTTATTAAATCCTTATCTAACCTTTACAATACTGGCGGATATACAGAACCCGCTCCAGAAGCTAGCCCAATCGTTGGAGATGAAATTACGCAGGGTGGACCGTTTGTTCCTTTAGTTCCTCCAACAATTTAAAGGAATTTGGAGAACTAGGCATTCACCCATTTTTCTTCGATGCATAATGTATAGTAGGCTTCTTTTTATTTTGCCTATTTCTAGATTAAACGAAGGGGTGATCGTATGTTTCCATTCCAACAATATGTGAACGATTCTCAGCAAAAAATAAGAACGTTACAAGAAATTGTGACAAAACAAAATAAGCAAATTACCGCATTAGAAGATTTATTAAAAACAATGCAAAAAGAGATCATCCAATTAAAAGAAAAACCAACAATGAATATTGAACGAATTGAATATAAATTTGATCAGTTAAAAGTAGAAACCCTTGAAGGGACTTTAAATATCGGGCTAACTCCAGGATCTGCTGGCGCTATTGAAGATTTTATCGTAACGCAAGACAATTTACAGGTGCCAACACAACAGCGAAACGAACAAGTAGCTTTACAAATTGAGAAAGAATTAAAAGACTATTTAACGAAAAACGGTACCGAAAGAATCAAAAACGCCGCCAATCATGTCGGTCGTTCATTAGAAGAACATTACTATGACTTTATGATTCAAGATATTGCGAAACAATTACCGAAAAAGATAAACCTCTATTTAAACGAACTGACTCCTGAAGCAATTAAGCAGAACTATAGTAATGATCAAATAAAAAATGCTGCAGTTGACCAAATCAAAAAAGATATGGACGTAGCATTTACAACATTTATTAAAAATTTACCAACTAATAAAGGAGATGCTTCATCATGAATTTCCACGTCGTAAATCATGGGATTCAAGTACAACACGTAGATTTAATTGGTGTTTCTTCCTCTTCCGTTTTTTTAATTGGAGATACACATAATATTTGTTTATCCTCGATCTTCGACACTCCTCCAGAATCATTAATTATCGGTCCATTTGTCCCGTTAACTGTTGAATAGGAGTTTCATATATGAGGATTTCAAAGGTAGACGATATTAATATTCATGCACTTTCTTTTAGTTCCCACTTAACAATTGGTGATTCCGCGTATATAAACGCAAAAGCACGTGCACTAGCTGTGAAACGTGAATATCCATTATTTTATGGTAACGAAGGAAATTTTCTTGCTTTTAGTCTTTTTACTAAACCGATCCCACAGCCAGTAATTACAGAAAATGTTCGGATGACAGTTGAAAACCCAAACAGTGATATTGTCGTTAATACGGTAAATATAAAAGGGATATCATCGTCATCGGTATTTCAAGTGGGAGCTAATAAACAAATTCAAGCTGATTCACGAATAAAACATATACGTCAATTGTTAAGTAGTGGAGAACAATAAATTTTTTAGGAGGAATCCACATGCCTGCAATAGTAGGGCCAGTTCAAATTAATAGTGTTGGTGGAGGTTCATTAAAGTTTGGTGACGCTTTTTATATAAGTCCAAAAGCAGCTGGAAAAACGCATGGAGGTTCCGGCGCATTTAATACTGGAAACTTTATTAATGCAAATAACGGATTAAGCGCAACGAATACAATTGATCCTGATGTAAACGACCAACAAATTGTTGCGAATGAATAATACTTGTTTTTTAAATAGGTAAATTGTTTATCCTAAACTTATTGGTTACGGACACATACTAATCATAAAGGGAACTATCCTCATTTCAAAAAGTAACACACTATATTAAGCGAACAAAGTTCATAATACATCATATAGTAATAATAAATAGCGAAGTAAAGGATGTTCTTTATGCCAGCAATAGTAGGTCCTGTCGCCATTAACAGTATAAGTGGTGGTGTCGTCACCTTTGGCGATTCCTTTTACGTTTCTCCTAAAGGTACCAGTAAAACATCTGCAGGTTCCGGTTCATTTAATACTGGTAACGTTATTATTACAAATAACGGCCTAAGCGCAACGAACACAATTGATCCAGATATTAATGATCAGAACATCGCTGCAAATAATTAGAAACTGATGGCTCTTTGTTCACCTATATAATCCCGTTTTTTCAAAAATTCATTATGGTCAATGATTAATTTGGCACAAAAAATAAAGCATGTGGCATATTGTAGCCTCACGCTTTATTTTTTACGTTTTTTTCTTTCATTTGATTTTTTTATAACCGGTATTCTTGTAGCTGGCTGCTTTCGTATCCAGTTTATAAAGGCAGCCATTTTTCGTTCTTTTTTTAATTGACTAATCGTATTTAACTCTGTAGCTAAATGTTCATTTGTATATAACGCATGAATTTGTTTATGACAAGGAATACAAAGAGTAGCATTTGGCATGAACGTCCCGCCCATTTCTTTCGGTGTTAAATGATGAACGGTTATTTCTACCTTTTCTCTTTCACATAACTCGCATACTCCTACTTCCTTTTTCTTCCTTGCCATACTGTAAAGCCACCTTCATTATAAAGTCTCTAATTTCACCGTTGATCCTTTTCCGGATGGTTCTGCACGGGTAACGACTAATCTTCTTGGTAATCTTGCTCGTAACTCGGCAACATGACTTATAACTCCAACCGCTAAATGATCGGATTGTAGTTTTTCCAACGAGGTTACTACTCCGCCTAACAGTTCCGCATCTAGTGTGCCAAACCCTTCGTCTAAAAAGAAAAATTGCAACGGATATTCGCCTCGAAGCTGAATTTGTGCAGATAATGATAGAGCTAGTGCTAAAGAAGTTAAAAACGTTTCCCCACCCGAAAGAGTTGAAACAGGTCTTCTTACTCCACCATTCGCATCATCACGAATTACAAATCCACCTTGAGAATCTAATTCTAATGCATAACGTTGATGTGTTAATGCTCCTAAACGTTCTGATGCAGCCACACTAATTTGCATCAGTTGCTCTTCTGCTAAATATTCAACAAAGCTATTTCCTTTAAAAACAGACTGTAATTTTTGTAGCTTGTCTTTCTCTGCTGTAATGATCGCTTTTGTTTTTTCAAGTTCTTCGTATCGTTGATGTCTCTCTTGTAATGATGCTAATGAATGGTAGGCAGCACTTTTCGCTTCCATCTGCGCTCGGACTTCTTTCTTCTGCTCTGCTAACCTTTCATTTAAACTGATCCACTCTTCTTCACGTAATTCGGTTTCACCAATTAATTCAACAAGCTCTTTTAATTGTTTCTCTAAAATTTTACGATTATCCCAATATTCATCTACTTTTTGTTTCCATGCATCTTTTTTCGTTATAAATGGGATGGATGCTTCTACTTCGTCAGCTTTTGTAAATATGGATTGTTCCAATTGCTCGTTCCATTTCGTCTCTAAAGTTTGAAGTCTACTAGAGGTCTCGACAATCATTTGCTCCGCTTGCTTCTCTTTATTGTTCATTTCATGGAATTGTACTTGCGACTTTTGCCAACGAGTATAACTTTCTTCTTCTTTTTGTAACAATTCGTTTATTTGTCTTTCGTTTTTATTCATTAAAGTGGAAGCTGACTCCATTCCAACTATTTCAAACAACTCTTTTTCTAGTTGTTCTTTTTGAGAATGCTTTTCTTTCTTTGTAGAATCAGCCTGTAACATCTCTTTTTCAGCTTGTACGTATACCTCTTTCATAAGTTGAAGCTCTTTTTCTTTTTGATCAATAAATTCTATACTTTTTTCAATTCGATTATTAAACTCCTGAGCTTGTTTTTGTTTATTTCGAATATCAGAAAAGATTTTTTCGATTTGTTCAAATCCATAAGTAGAAAACTTCTTGTTCCACTCAGTTGTTGCAGTTTCAATTTCTTCTTTTAATACTTGAAGTCGTTTACTCCATTTACCCCACTGCTCTTCATACATTTTAATAGCATCAACATATTTTTCTTGTTGAGTAATCGTACTTCTCCAATTGCTTATATAATCCTCTTTTAATTGTTGTAATTGGATAAAGTCTTGTCTTAGCCCTTTATGTTGAATAATTTGATTTTGAAAAATAGTGTGTAATTCTTCATTACTTACTGGCTCTTTATGATCAATTTCCATCTGGGGGAACGAAGTCGACTCTACTTCTACCTCTTTCAATACGTCATGTAGTTCATACGCTAGTTGCTCATACTTAACTTTTATCGTAGCATTTAACTGTTTTTCTTTTTGAATTTTGGTTAACATTGCTTCTAAATTAGCGACATCTTCATTTTCGACTTGTTCCTCATGCAAATGAACAATGCCACCTTCATGAGTTGTAGATCCACAAACTAAACACGGTTCTCCTGCTTTTAACTCTCGCGAAATGTCATGGGCAAGTCTTTTTAGATTTTCTTTTTCAACTTTTTGCTTCCCTATTTTATAACGTCTATTTGTTTCATCTTGTAGCCAATCTAAATAAATTTCTATACTAGAGCTACTATGATAATACTTTTCCACTTTACGAAAAAGTTGGACTAACTTATCTTTTAAGACATCTACTTGTTTTTCTGATTTCCTATTTTGTAACTGAAAAGATTGTAACTTATTAAATATTTCTTGTTCGTCCGTTTGAGCTTCTTTCCACGCATTTTCTTTTTGAAGAATAAGCTGCTTTTGCTCATAGGCCATTTCCACTTCTTCTACTTTTTCCATCGGAATCAAAACTTTTTGCTGTTCTTCTTTTAATTGTTTTTGTTTCACAACTGCACGATTGTATGTGTCGGTTAGTTTGTTTATTTCATTTTGCTGTTGAATTAACACCTTTTCTTTACGCTCTAGATCAATTGTCATTTCGTCTAGTATTTTAGCCCATTCTTCTATTCTTTGTTCTAATTGGGTAGCACGTACTAATTGTTCTTTTTTTGCAAGTAGTTGTGGGTGTAATATTCTTTTATCTTCTCGTATTTTTTCGTACGCTTCAGAAGATTCATCCAATTCTTTTTTAACAATTTGTAACTGTTTATGGACATTGTCTCGCTCTTTTTCCCACTGGCGTAGATTATCCCTTACTTGTTTTAAATCTTCTAAAATAGGCTGTAAAAACTTTGCTTCTTCTGCTTTTTTTACGTTAGATTCCAAGTAAGCAATTTCCGCTTCTTGTTCTATTAATATCCGAATTTTTCCGGCCAGTTTCTCTTTTTCTTGTTGCCAAGCCCACTTTTTCTTTTGTTCTTCAAAATTTTGTTCTAGTTGCGATAATTGTTGCTCTGCCTTTTCTACTGTAGCAGAAATTTCTTTATACGCTTTTTCTGCCTCTAATACCGCTTCTTTTGATGCTTCACCTAAACCTTGTTGTTCGGCAGTAATTTCACCTAGGGTAATCGTTTTGTCTTGTAATTCATTTTTTATTTTTCTATTTAATTCATCCCCGTACTTTTCTAAGTGAAATAACCGTTGTAGCATTTGTCTTCGGTCTGCACCTTTTAGGGATAAAAATTCAGCAAACTTTCCTTGCGGTAATACAACTGCTCTCGTAAAATCATCTATCGTTAATCCTAAAATAGAAAGTACTAACTGGTTTACATCACTCGCTTTATCAGCAAGTACTACTTGTTCTGTCCCATTGTATTCTACTAATCTAGAAATACCAGATTTGACCCGAACTTCATCTGTACGTTTGAAAGTCCGTTCCACTTTATATCGTTTTGCACCAGATCCATTTTCAAGCTCAAATAAAAAAGAAACTTCTAAAACATTTTCCGCATGGTTCATAATCCCTTGAGTATTGTTTGATGCACGTTCTACTTTTCCATAAAGTGCTAACGTCATTGCATCCAATATAGAGGATTTTCCGCTACCGGTTGGACCAAAAATACCGAATACTCCACCTTCACATAAAGCTTCAAAATCAATAGTTTGCTTTTCTCTAAAACTATGGAGTCCAGCAATGGTTAGTTGTAGAGGTTTCATTGTTCCACCACCTCTTTCGTTTCTTCTTCATTTAATAGGGTTAAAAACAGATGAACTAATTCGTCTTCTGGTTTCGCTCCACCTGTTTGCTTTTCATAAAAATTTCGGAAATGTTGTTCCATCGTCAAACTCTCTTTTTTCTTCTCGATTATTTCCTTTTCCATTTCCGGAAATATTGGGCGGATATGAATAATACCTTCGTGTTGTTTCCGAAGTCTATGAATTTCATCCATGGAAAGAGCGTTCGTAACATGAAGCTCTAAATCAATCCAAGCATTATAATCTTTTTTCTCATCAAGCCATTGATAAACTTCTTGTACACCATTTTTTGCTTTCCATGTTACAAGCGGTTTTCCGCTAGATAAGTAGATTTCCTCTACTTTCGCTTCTTCAGAAGGTTTCACATCGACAATTGTAACGCTCTTCGTGTAACTAGCTTCTGAAAAACTATAAGCAAGTGGTGACCCTGAATATCTAGCAGCTGTCTTCGCTCTTTTTACAAATTGCGGTCGATGTAAATGTCCTAATGCAACATACTGAGCTTTTTCTGGTAAGCTTTCAGCTGCAACTGTAAATGCTCCCCCAACTTCAATTGGTCGCTCTGAATCTGTAGAGCTACCTCCTGCAACGAAAATGTGACTCATAGCAATGTTCACTGTGTCTGGCGTGAACTCTTCACCCATTTGAGCAAATAGTTGACGTATTCTTTCGTCATAATGGTTACGTATTGCTTTTTCTTCAAATTCGTCTCCTAGCACTTCATTTAAGCGTGATTCAGAAGGGTACGGCAAGGAAGCTAGCCGCAACGTTTCATCTGCTGATGGTACATAAATGGATTGAGTTGTTTTTGTCGGATAACCTAACAGTGAAATGTTTTGGCTTGTAGCTAATGGGCTTGAGGCGATGAGTCTGTCAGGATTATCATGGTTTCCTGCTATAACAGCTATTGGTCGTTTTCCGTTGTTAGACAATTGCTGTAATGTTTCGTAGAAGAGTACTTCTGCTTGGGCAGGTGGGTTTACGGTGTCGTATACGTCTCCGGCCATTAATACTACATCAATTTTTTCTTCTTCTACTATTTTTGCCATTTCGGATAAAACTTGGGCTTGTTCTTCTAAGCGGCTTCTCCCTTCTAATGTTTTTCCTAAATGCCAATCTGCTGTATGCAAAATGCGCATTATGTGATCCCTACTTTCTTGTAATTGATTTAAATGTTTTATTTTTTTAAAACCTTCCTTGAAAATAGAATTGAGGTTATAAATTAGTTCGTTTCACTTCGCTGCAGGTGCTCGCTTATCCTTAGGCGTGGCTTGAGCCTCCTCCTCGCTACGCTCGTGCGGGGTCTCAAGGCTCACGCTACTCCCGCTGGAGTCTCGCACCTTCCGCTCCGTTCCACTCTCGGCTCTAAATCTAGAAAGGTAAATTTGGTTATAAACCAGATCCTATTTTCAAGCACCTTGGTGTACAACTTCACTTGCATAGGGTCTACCAAAATAGATTAGTTTTAAAACATGTACTAACATACTCATTAAGAAAGAGGTTGTCATGGTTTGTATTTTCCATGTTGGACAACCTCTTTCTGTGATGTTATTGTTCTACTTTTATTAATCGATTTCCGTCGAAGAAGTATAAGTATACTTCGGAGATTTCTTTTTTCCAGATATTTTCTACTGCTTGTTTGTAATAAGCAAGTTGTTGTTCATATCGTTTTATTAATGTTGTATCAATATCATCTTTTTCAGTTAAACGGCCAGTTATCGTATCTGTTTTATAGTCAAGTAATACGATACCGCGGTCGTCTTCGAATAGACAGTCAACAACCCCTTGCATAAGGACGGTTTCTCCGCTTAACTTATTATCTTTATACAATTCATCCGCTTGTAATGCGTAACTAAACGGCACTTCTTTATAAATGGTCGTTGCATTTTGTAGACGTTGTCCAATTTCCGTTTTAAAAAATGCAAGTATGGAGGATACGTCTACTACTTCAGCTTGTTCTTTCGTAATTATTTCATTTTGAACCATTGCTAATATTTGATTGTGTATTTCCGTTTCTGTTCCTTCTGTTACTTTTACATGCTGCATGACAGCATGGACTGCAGTACCAATTTCAGCTGGCGTTAATTTTTTATTTTGCATAAACTTTGGTCGGTCTAAAAAGAAACGCATTTTCGTTGGGCTCAGTGCTTGGTCAGCATACGGATCTTCCGGCTCTTTTAACCTTTTTAACTCCGATACAGATTGCTTTGAGCGCACTTGACTTGCTTGTAGAAAAGGATACTCCCATTGTAAATGCTCTTTTACTTTTTCCTTTTCCTCACTTTCGATCGGAACTGGACTACCTTCCATTACTAATTTTGTTAATGCTTGCTCTTCTTGTTTATCTTCCTCTATCTCTTTTAAAAGTTCTTGAATCGACATAATTGTCACTTTCCATTTTGCAGGATGCTCTAAAATGTCGGCTGGAATTTTTGATAAATCCGTTCGCAAGCTTTCTGCATCTTTATGTCGGATAAACGCGGGTCCAACCCAATCCATATAAGATTTTGCTTGAGCTCTCGCGAAATCTGGAAGTAACCAAGATGGAGTATTAGCATGTTCGTTCCAAGAGTCTAACGATTTATCTAAATCCTTTAATGTTCCTACTAAGTAAAGTTTTTCTTTAGCACGTGTTAGCGCTACGTATAATACACGCATTTCTTCTGCTAATAGCTGTGCTCTACCTTTTCGTTTCATCGCTAATTGTAAAATGGTCGGATACGTAATACGAAGTTTTGGATTTACGTAGCGTGAAGCTAGTCCAAACTCTTTATCTAATAAGTAACCGCTATTTAAGTCCATCATATTAAATTGCTTTGAAAGCCCAGCAACGAAAACAATTGGGAACTCCAGTCCTTTACTAGAATGGATGGTCATTAAACGTACAACATCTTCTTGTTCACCTAATGCACGTGCCGCACCTAAATCTTCTCCTCTATCTTGCATCCTTTCAATAAAACGTAAAAAGCGGAAGAGCCCTCTGAACGAAGTAGATTCATATTGTCTGGAACGATCGTATAATGCACGCAAGTTTGCTTGACGTTGTTTTCCACCAGGCATTCCTCCGACAAAATCGTAAAAGTTCGTATCTTTATACACTTGCCAAATTAATTCTGATAAGCCACCTTCTCTAGCAGCTGTTCTCCAGATTTGTAACTGCGCTAAAAAATGTGCTACTCTTTCTTTCAACGCTTCCTCTTCTGCAGTTGCAGCGGATTCACGATGGAATTTCATTAACGCTTCGAAATAAGTACCACGCTTTTGCTGGATTCGAATGACCGCTAAATCGTTGGAATCAAGTCCTACAATTGGCGATCGTAACACAGATGCTAACGGGATATCTTGGTATGGATTATCAATCACCTTTAATAGTGATAACATAATGGCCACTTCTGTTGCTTCAAAATAACCTGTACTTAAATTCGCATACAGCGGAATTCCTTCTTGCTTAAACTCTTCTAGAAATTGTGGTGCCCACGGCATGGAACGAAGTAGAATAACACAGTCACGAAATTTAATTGGACGCATTCTTTTCGCATCTCTGTCATAAATCGGATATCCAGATTGAACTAGCTCTTTTATTTTTTTTGCGATTAACTTTGCTTCAGCTTGAGCTGTTTCTAGTTCCGCTTTATTAAAAGTAGTACTCACTTCATCTGTTCCGTCTTCTTCATTTTCTTCCTCATCTGTCGAGCGATTAATTAAAAGGAGCTCCGTTTCCGTGTTGTCATGCTCTTCATAATCTTTTGCGCCCCATTTTAATTCAGCATCTTCGTCATAGACGATTTCTCCAACTTTTTCACCCATAATTTGTTTAAACACAAAGTTAGTAGCGTGTAAAACTTCTTTTCGTGAACGGAAGTTTCGATTTAAGTCTATTTTTTGCCCAGTACTTTTTCCTTCTACCGTAAAGCGTTTATATTTACTTAAGAAAAGAAACGGTTCTGCTAATCGGAATCGATAAATCGATTGCTTTACATCTCCAACCATAAACATATTACCTGTTTCTTCATCATCTTTTGTTACTAATTTTAAAATCGCTTCTTGTACCATATTCGTATCTTGGTATTCATCTACTAAAACTTCTTTAAAATAAGATTGATATCTCCAAGCAGCTTCTGTTCGTTGAAGTTGTCCACTTTCATCTCGTTGACCTAAAACATCTAAACATAAATGCTCTAAGTCAGAAAAGTCTACTAACCCTTTTTCTTGCTTCATTTCACTGAACAATTCACCGTATCGGTTAACAACATAAACTAATGTTTTCATTACAGGTGCTAACTCTTGTAAATCTTTTAAGTATGAACTTGGGTTTCTAGAGAAAAGTTCTTCTGTTATTTTATTAATAGCTTTTTTTGCTTTATCGCGTAGCTTTGTCCACTTTTCTAGTAACGCTGGATCATATTCATCTCCACGACACGACTTTGCTCTTCCGAACGTTATCGTTGGGGCTATGCTGTATGCCTCTTCCCAAGAATGGTGAAGTGCACCACTGAATTGCATTACCATTTCTAAATCTTCTTCAATATTAACTGCTCGTGGTGCAGGTCCCCCTGGCTCTCGGCAAACGTCTAAAGCTTTTTCTAATAGAGCCTTTGCTCCTTCTAGTTGCAGTAATGTGTCCTCTTTTAACAGTTGAATAAACGGTAATTCATCCAACGATTGTACGTTTGCTGTCTCATATAACCCAACCATAGCATCTAACCAATCTGCTGGAGAAGGATTAGCTCTCGAGAAATCATAAAGATCTAAAATGAGCTTTTGAAGGGCAACGTCATTGCGATCATTCGTAAAACGGTCTACTAAATCGAAAAACGGTTCATTCCCCTCTTTACCATATTCTTCTTCAAATAACGTCTCTAGTACTTCTTCTTGCATCAATTGCGTTTCCGTCGTATCAGCGATTCGGAAACTCGGATCAATATCAATTAAATAGTAATACTTCCGTATAACCTCTAAACAGAAAGAGTGAATGGTCGAGATGGAAGCTCTATTTAATAAGCTAAGCTGCCGGCGTAAGTGAAGGGAAGCAGGTTTCGCTTCTAACGTCTTTTCTAACGCTTCTCCAATTCGATGTCTCATTTCTGCTGCAGATGCGTTCGTAAAAGTAACAACTAATAAACGGTCGACGTCCACATGCTCGTTAACAATTTTATGAATCATTCTTTCTACTAGGACAGCTGTTTTACCTGACCCCGCAGCAGCTGCAACTAGTATATCCCTACCACTAGAAACGACCGCTTTCCATTGATCATCTGTCCATTTACTTCCCTCTGGTTTCGGATATAGCTCCATCATTCTACTCATCCCCTCCTCTCGGTTTCTTTAATTGTGTAAATAAGTCTTCTTTTGCAAGTGGCTCAAGTGGTCTATATTCATTTTCTTCCAACGATGTATCCCAATGACAGACCGATTTAAAAGAACAATACGTACATGGTGTTTTATTTTTCAACTTATAAGGATTAATACTTGTCTCACCGTTCGTTATCGATAAACCTACTTCTTCAAACACGGCACGAACATGTCCACGAAGCTGATCAAACTGTTCATCGCTAGCGATAGAAGAGTACGAATGAAAACCACCTTTTTTCGTTAAGCCTGCAGAAATAATTTTCGAATGGCCATGACCTTCTTCTAAGCCTTCGTCCATAAGCTGAATCGTCTCTTGGTCACCAAGAAGTAGGCCTTTCATTTTAAAGCTTTTAAAAATCTCTTCTTCGATCGCTTCTATATCTTGCATCCCTTTCGTTTTAATCATCGGGTTATGCACGTGGAAATATAGAACACCTGCCGGGCTCGCTTCATAGCCAATCCACGATTTTGAATGGGTTATAACAATATCTAAATACGTTAACATTTGTAAGGCTAGTCCGTAATATACTTCTGTTAAATCTAACGTTTTATCACTAGATTTATAATCAACAATTCTAAGTAACACACCGTTAGAACTTTCCGCTTTATCCACTCGATCGATACGACCGACTAATTCCATCGTGCATCCGTTAGGTAATGTAAATGTAATTGGTGGAAGCTCTGCCTTTTGTCCAAAGCCAAGTTCTAGTCCAATTGGTGTGAATTTACTTGCTTTCGCATGCTCACTTAAAACGAAAGAAGCACGTGAAATAATTGCTTGGAGCTTTCTTTTAATGTAATGATACCTATTTGAGCTTAATAGTATTTCAGATTGAAGCTTTGGCGCTAAGTATTGAACTGCCCTTTCAGCAAGAATCTCGCATTCAGTATTGGTCAATGACTTCCAATCACGGCCCTCTTTACGTAAATGCTCGGATATATGTTTTAATGCAGAGTGAAACAGCTCCCCAATATCCGGAGCTTCTAACCTGTATAACTTTCTTTCTCGAAGTTTTAAACCGTGTGAAGCAAAATGAGAGAAAGGACACGCATTAAACATTTCCATTCGAGAAACACTTGCTTGTACATGTTCTCCGTATAGTTCTCTACTAATGTTTTCTTTTAATTTACTAGCTTCATTTCGGTAAAATAAACTATTTAAAACACGCTCTGTTTTTGTTTTATATTGATCATGTTCGACTAAATAATTGTACACATCCCACCAAATATCTTTAATACCGTAATGCTTTTTCCATGCTTGTAATTGAACAGCAAGATGAGAAATGGTCGTTCTTGGAGTGTGCACAAATGATAGCTGTTCTTCTAGTGGTAAATCTGTTGGTTCATTATACAGAACCTTTTCCTTAATAGTAGGAAACATTTCTTTTATTCTTTTTATATAGCTGGAAGCAAGTAATGATTTTCCTTCTTCATCCGCTAGCGGGTAACTTATATATAAATGCTCACTCGCACTTAAAAACGCAATGTAAGCAAGGAAGTGATCGTCTAGCAATTTCTCTAAACTTCCTGGTGCAAGTTCTACCCCATAGGAAGTTAGTAGCTCCCGTTCTTCTTCCGTCATGAACCCTTCTTCTTTCACTTTAGCAGGGATAACTCCTTCGTTCACGCCGATAACAAACGTATGCTTAATTTCGGTTAAACGTGACAAATCAAAGTTTGCAACGATTACTTGATCGATTGCTGGAGGAACAAGACTAAAACGCATGCCTTCTAAACCACTTTCCATCATCTTTGAAAATAGTGATAAAGAAATCGATTGCTCTCCAATTAATTCCACCATTTGATCGAGTAGATGAATAACAGCTTTCCACACTTGCTCATGTTCTTTTGCTTGTTTTAGGTTGCCATTTTCTTCTGCAAGTTTCATTCTATTTTCTAGCTTTTGGGCTATTTGTAACTCATCCATAAATTGGTAAACGGCGTGACAATATGCTTCAACTGTTTTTCCCCTCTTTAATCGCTTTTGAAGAGTTAAAATTGGGTTGACAATCAACTGACGTAATTCGTTTATTTCTTTTTCATATTTAATCTCTTCATCCGTTTGTACGTATGGTCCTTCAGCATCTATATTGGCGTAACGCATATATTTCCATGGCTTCTCATTTGTCCACTTTGTCCCTTGTATTCCGTAAGATAAAACATAGTTTTCTAATCGATCTGTTTTTTCTCTCATTTCTAAAATAGAATGTTGTTTATCGAATAACAAATCGGTTTTTACACAACGGAAAACAGATTCGTAACGCCAATTATTTGTCATTGTCTCAAACGTTGAGCGCAGCAATTCAATTAATGGATGATGAAGCATCGTTCGTTTTTCATCAATAAAGTGCGGTATTTCATAATCTTTAAATATCGTCGAAATTAAATCAACATAGTCCGCACTATTACGAACAATAATTGCTAGATCACGGTAACGATAACCTTTATCACGGACTAACGATACAATTTCTCGTCCAATTCCTTCTATTTCTGCTCGCCTATTAACTGCTTGTAAAATAGATAATTGCAGCTCCCCATCATACGTTACAGTTGGTCGCACATCAAAAAACCGATCTAAATGTTGGAGTGAAGGGGACTGAGTAAATCGGTAACCCTTTTCTTTCATAAATGGCTCTTCTATTTCACATCCTACTTCTGTTGCAAGCTGACGAAGCTTTTGATAGGTGACACCAGGCATACGGAATAAATGTAAATCGTATGGGGCCTCTTCGTTATATGGCTTATCTATCGTTAAAGCTATTGTTACGCTAGGGCAAGTTCGCATTAGTTCCGAAATAACCGTGTATTCTTGCGGTGTAAAACTATGGAATCCATCGATATAAATGTGTGCCTGTTGTAAGTAGTTGGAGTCTTTTATTTTTTCAGCAAGTAATGTTAAATAATCTTCTCCATCTACGTATTTACCTTCAAGTAAACTTTCTAGTTGACGATATACAACTAAAATATCAGTTAGTTTTTTTGACAACATTTTCTCATGGTCAGAAATATGATCGTCATGTTCAATTCGACCAATTTTCTCGTTTAACGTTTCTGGTGTGATGCAATATCTTTTTAATTCCGTTAACATTGTTTCCATTTGTTCAATAAAGCCAAATTGTTCCGCAGAGCGACCAAACACTTGAAACTGTTGTTTGTGCTCTTCTACTATTTTTCTCAAGATCATGTGTAGTCCGGTTTGGTCGATATGGAATCTACTTATTCCTCCAACTTCTTGAAGCACTCTCCACGCTAAACGTGTAAAGCTAAATACTTGCGCTCTGACCATCCCTTGAAGTTCTTTGTTTTGGACTAATTTATATTCTGATTGGAATGTCATTTGCTCTGGAACTAAATATATAATTGGGTTTCCAACTGGTTGTTGTTTTAGTTCGTTCATTATTTCATTTAATGTCCAAGCTGTTTTTCCGCTACCTGTTCTACCTAGGACAAAACGTACAGACATGCCTCCACCCCCGTTCTTTCTTCTTTTTATAAATGTCAGTTGTTTTTACATTTCGAGTTGCATTTTCAATATGATACAAGATTCTATTATTTTCTCCATCTTCTATTTTACTAAACAATGGGACTACATTTCCATTCCTGGTTGCAGTAAATAATGGTACTGCATGGGGCTTACACTAAAATTAAGTGTGGTTAAAACTTAGTCCGTTCCTCTTCGCTACGGGAACTTGCTTTCCGCGGGGAGGGAGTCAAGTTCCCTCCGCTCCGTTCCACTCACGGCTTCAAGCTTTATTGCTACAACAACATAATCAATTAGCCAATTTTGTTGGTACTAGAAAAACTAAAAATACACACTTGTGGAAGGTTAGATTGTGAGTTTTTCTTCATAACATTTTTTCCCTAATCCTAACATATTTTATATTGGAGGAGGTGTATCTTATTGTTTGATTATCGATACAGGTTCTCGGGGTATTTGTTAGTTATAATGGCTATTGCGGTTGTTTGTAATATTTATATACTTATCCCACTGTACTCTTTAATCGCTAATGATTGGAATGTATCCGTTTCTCAAACGGTATTAGGAAGCAGTGTTTTTAGCTTCTTTTACGCGTTTGGCCTATTAACGTTTGGCGCTTTATCGGAAAAATTCGGTAGAAAAAACGTTTTAACATACGGTATGCTCGGTAGTGCACTTTTTACGCTCCTTGTCGCATTTTCTTCCGATCTATTTACACTTTACTTATTTCGAGCATTACAAGGATTCATTCTCGGTTCTTTTGCTCCTGTTGCTTTTTCCTATTGTTTTGACCACTTTAAAGAAACAAAAAGAACTTTAATCATCGCGCTCATTAATATGGGCTTTTTAGTCTCAGGTGTAGTTGGGCCTCTTATAAGTAGTTACGTTAGTTCCATTTGGCATTGGCAAGCCTCGTTTTTCTTTTTTGCCCTTCTTTATAGTTTACTTTTTATATTAGCTCTCATTTTTTTATTGCCCACTGAGAGGAAACAAAAAGAGTCTTCACAGCTTTTTTCTCAATATAAAGCATTATTATCCAATCGCAATCTCATTTATTGTTATCTTATCGTTTTTTCCTTGCTATTGTCGTTCGTATCTTTTTACGAGTCATTACACCGTTTTTACGAAGCAGAATCCATGACATTCGTTAAAGCTATCGGATTAATTGGTACAGTTGCTGCCCTTTTCGTTAGTAAATTAACGAAATATGTAGGTATGCAACGATCGATTATTATCGGTTTCGTAATGATGATCCTTTCTTTAATCTTAATAGCTCTGTCGAAATCCCCACTTATTGTTTCTATATTTTCTGTTGTCTTTGTTGCAAGCATTTCCATCATTATCCCGAGCATCATTTCGTATATCGGCTATTTAGGGGAAAAACATCGGGCAAATGCTATTTCGTTATATTCATTTATTTTGTTAACTGGTACGGCATTCGGACCAATTATAAGTGATGTGCTCTCGTTTCAGCACGTTTTGTATCTTTTAATAGCTTGGGCGTTCCTTAATATTATTTTTATCACTAGCGTGAAACAAGAGAAAATGAAAGAAGCTGCTAAATAACGTGACTAGCACTTTATTTGCAGCTTCTTTTTTCATTTTATACGGATGCAGTTTCTGCGTTCATTTTTAATTTTTCCATACGTTTCTTTAAATAAATACCTTGAGCAATACCGAATAAGTTTCCAATTACCCAGTACAATGCTAGAGCAGCTGGTAACGTAATCCCTGCAATTAAGATGACAATAGGGATAATATTCATCATTAGCTTCATCGGTGGCGGCACTTGGTTTGAAGTAGTCATACTGATCTTCGTTTGTAAATAGGTCGTAATTGCAGCTACAACTGGTAGTATAAACATTGGATCAGGTTGTCCTAAACTAAACCATAAGAATGAATGCTCCGCAATTTCCGTCGTACGACCAATTGCATGGTAGAACGCCAAAATAATCGGCATTTGGATAAAGATTGGTAAACATCCACCTAACGGGTTTACTTTATGCTCTTGATAAAGTCCCATCATTTCTTGTTGCATCTTTTGTTGCGATTGTTGGTCTTTCTTATCTTTATATTTTTCTTGAATTTTCATCATTTCTGGTTGAATAACTTGTAGTGCTAACATACTTTTTTGTTGTTTCAAGATTAGTGGTAAAAGGATGAGACGAATCATAACAGTAACAATAATGATAGATAAGCCGTAATCTCCAATCCGATGAGCTACTGTTACTAATACAAATGAAAGTGGATAGACGAAATAATGATTCCAAATCCCCGTACTTTCAGATGAAATCGGCTCTGTCATACTGCATCCTGCTAAAAAGATCATGGCAGCAACTGCCAATAATAAAATAAGGTATTTTCTATTCAACACGAATTCCTCCTAGATGTTTTTTCTTTTAAAAGATGTAAATAGGAATCGCGCTGTCTTCTTCGTCCTTTTCTTTAACCGGAATTTTTTTAAATACAGTTAAAAAGATACTTAAACTATTTCTTGAAAAATGGATAGTTCGATTTGTGTTAGAGCTTATCGTATTTACGGATAATCGTGAATAAAGATGAACTTCCTTTTTACCTATATATAAGTAGAGTGACACTAGGCATACTAATAATGATGTTACATATGGTGTGAAAAATAGTAAATCAAAATATAGTTCCATTAGTATCACTCCTTTCATTAAAGTTCTTTTTTATTTAATCATATAAAATAAGATACACCTAATTTTTCAAAAAAACTAGATGTATCTTTATGAATGTGAGGATAAATTTAACTATTTGTCGTAATATCCTCTTTTATATAGTACTCACTATACTTATTATATAGGGCTTTTTTATCAATTTTCCCAACGGGTGTTACTGGAATTGTGTCTAAAATAAAAAATTGTTTCGGTACTTTGTAAGACGCTAACAGTCGTTTACATAATGACGTAATTTTGCAGTCTGTTACGTGATCACGTAATGTAACGCAAGCGACTACTGCTTCTCCCCATTTCGGATGTGGTATGCCGAATACAACCACTTCTTTTACGGCGTCTACTTTTAAAATACTTTGTTCCACCTCTGTTGGATATACATTTTCCCCACCAGTTATAATCATTTCTTTTTTTCTACCAACTATATAATAATAACCTTCTTCATCTTTTTTCGCTAAATCTCCGGTTTTTAACCATTCACCATTTTTAGCCTTATTCGTTTCAAATTCGTTATTCCAATACTGAAGAAATAAGTGGTTTCCTCGTATCCATAGTTCGCCAACTTCATTCGCACCCAATTCTTGTTCTTTTTCATTCATTATTTTAACATCATTGTAAAACATCGGCTTTCCTACTGAACCAATTTTTTTATACACATCCTGTGGCTCTATGAAAAAATTATTAGGACCAGCTTCTGTTAACCCATACCCTTGTTTAAACAGTAAGCCTTTCTTTTTAAACGTTTCATAAATCGTTAATGGACAAGGTGCTCCACCTGATAGAAATGTATGTACCGACTTAAACTCATTCGTTTCGAAGGATGGTTGTTGTATCATCGAATAATACATCGTTGGAACCATTAAAATATTTGTACAACTATATTGGTTTAACACGTGTATAATGCTTTCTGCGTCAAATTGCTCCATAATGACAACTGTACCACCGATATATAAATGTGGAAGTGTTAAGGCATTTAATCCACCAGTGTGGAACAGTGGTATGCAAGTTAACGTAACGTCTTTACTGCTCAAATCCCAACTTATTATCGTATTTAATGCATTCGTCTCAATGGACTGAAACGATAACACGACACCTTTTGGCTTACCTGTTGTACCTCCCGTATAGATAATTGCTAGTGGATCGTTTTTTGAAAGCTCTGTTTTCATCACACTAAATGTATCTGTAAAGGTTATATCCTCTATATTAAAGCATTGGTAGTTTTTGAGGATTTGTTCATCAACCTCAATTTTATTAAAAAATAAACATGAGACACTACTATCACTTAAAATATAGCTAAGTTCGTTAACCGATAAACGTATATTAAGTGGAACAAATATCGCACCTATATTCGCACAGGCGAATAACAAGTCTAAATAACAAATATCGTTTTGTGATAATAGAGCAACTCTATCCCCTTTTTTTATACCTTTCGCTTGCAAAAGCTTACTGTAGCTTAAAGACCTTCTATATAATTGTTTATATGTCCATCGTTCTCCACTATTTGCATCAATAACAGCAATGTGTTCAGGAGTTAACTGGGATCGTTTTTTTAACCATAAGCACTCATTCGACACAGCGATCTCTCCTCTACTCTAATAGAAATTACATTTACTATAAGGGTAGAAGGTTACAATACAGTTACATTATAATTTGTATTGACTTCTAAGTAATTTTCGATAGGCTTATAGTGTAATCAATCAGTCAGAAGTTTGGTGAAAAAATGAAGCAACTATTATTAAAAGGTTTATTTCTCGGAGTTGGGGCAACGATTCAAGGGTTAGCGATGGCTCTCTTTTTGTTCCCACATTTTATTCCTTCCGGCGGGGCTGCTAGTGTAGGGGTATTATTGTATTACTTATTACAAGTACCTTACGGAATTACGTTGTGGGTCCTAAATGCAAGTTTACTTTTTATTGCATTTAAATGGCTTGGAAAGAATAATGCTTTATGGACATTATTTTGTGTATCGGTTACGTCATTTACTATTTCGTACATAACCCCTTTTATTCATGGGACGATATCGTATGTTTTCGTCGATTTAGTTTTTGGGGCTATCCTTTTCGGCATCGGGATTGGCATGCTGTTTCGGTTAGGTGCTTCTTCTGGAGGAATGGATATACTTGCGCTAATTATTTCAAAGCATAAAAGAATTACACCAGGTAAAACATTGTTTTGTATTAACACGTCCCTACTACTTCTTACATCATTCGTAGTAGATTGGCGAATCTTAATTTACGCTGTTTCCAGCCAGTTCATTAGCACAAAAATATTAGACATAGTTAACACCATTAACTTCGCAAATAAAACAGAGAAAGCAACAGAACAGAAACGAATTGCTTAGGTTACTACATACATAAAAACCCATTCCTTTTATGGAATGGGTTTTTTTCACATCATGATGCCACCATCAACATGAAGGACGGTACCGTTTACGTAGTCTGATTCGTCAGATGCTAAATATAAATAGGCATTTGCAATATCTGAAGGTTGACCAAGTCTTTGTAGTGGAATCACTTGAATTAAGCTTTGGATTACCTTATCAGGTACGGTTGCTACCATGTTTGTTTCGATAAAACCAGGTGCAACAGCATTCACATTAATTCCTTTTCTACCAAACTCCTTTGCCCACGTTTTCGTCATCCCGACAACAGCTGCCTTTGAAGCCGCATAGTTCGTTTGGCCAACATTACCGTAAACACCAGATACACTTGAAGTATTGATAATTTTTCCTTTTCCTTGTTCAATCATATGAGGAACGACAGCTTGTGTACAATGGAAAACACCGTTAACATTCACATCCATTACTTTTTGGAAGTCAGATGCATCCATTTTTAAGAGCATAGAATCTCTCGTTATGCCAGCATTGTTAATAAGAATGTCGATTTTCCCCCAGCGTTCTTTTACACTATTAACCATTGATTGTACCTCGCTTTGTTCTGCAACATTTACTTGATAATATGCTGCTTCAAAACCGCTTGCAATCAATTCATTTGCTCTCTTTTCTCCTAATTCTTTATCATAGTCAACAAGTGCTACCTTTGCACCTTCTCTTCCGAATATAGTGGCAGCTTCTAATCCTAATCCGTTTGCTGCACCGGTAATAATTGCTACTTTTCCTTCTAACCTCATTGTACTTTTTCCTCCGTCATAAACATTGTTACTTCTTTTATTAATTTTGGTAAGTCATCGATTAATGGAGAATGTCCACATTTTTCAAGTTTCACAAATGTTGCAGCATCTCCAAAGTCTTCCACTAACTCATTCGTCATCGTTTCCGTAACTACTAAATCGTTTTCTCCCCATAATATTAATGTCGGGATGTTTATTTTCGAAACTTCCCCTGTTCCTTCAACTAAACCGTTGTGCTGATGACTAATATTAAAAGTATTTAATGCATGATATATTTCAGCTAAATTGCGTTGTGTGATCATATCATCTAAGTATTCATCATATTTATTTTCGTCCGGTTGTTTTGTTGTATAAATGACGGAATTCCAAACTAACTTTAATAATTCTTTATTTTTCGTATCATAAGCTGTTTGCATAACAATCGTACGACCTGGGTCTACCTTTATTTCATCGTATGAAGTTAAACGTTTCCCGATATCTATTTGGCCATCTTCTCCTGTACCAAAAAACGGGTAACCTCTAGTAGAAGCAGAAGCTAGTAGTATTAACTGCTCACAATATTGAGGATAGTTAATAACAAATTGCATACTTACAGCTCCACCTAACGACCAACCCATAATGGTAAATCGTGATAGTTGTAGCTCATCTACAAATAGCTTTATATCTTCAGCTAGATCCTTAATAGAATAAATTTTTTCATGATAGGTAGATTCTCCAAAACCTCTCATATCAATTGCTACAAGGTGGTAATCGCTTTCCATATTTTCTAATAAGACGTCCCAATGTTTAGAAGACGTCATGTTTCCGTGAACTAATAATAACGTTCTTCCGCTTCCTACTCTTTCACGATACCCAATTGTCTCCCCATTAGGTAATTTAACAGACTTCATTACTACTTCATTCATTGTAATGCCTCCTATTCTCCCCAACGAATCGTTGTCGCTCCCCAAGCATATCCAATTCCAGCACTAACTAATACAACGACATCTCCTTCTCTTACTTTGCCTTTTTCTACAGCTAGTTGAAGTGATAGAATTTGATCGATTTGACCAATATGTCCATATTCATTTAAATAAATAGATTGTTCATTTGATAACCCTAATTCTTTTAATACGTAATCATGTGCTGACTTTTTCATATGCAAAATTCCTAAGTAGTTTACATCTTTTTCTGTTAAACTACTTTTTCTTAACGATTCTCTTATACAATATAAAAAATTTTGCATCGATTTTTGTTCAAGCCTCATTTTCATGCCTTCAGGGTCTAACACATCTAATTTATTTAAATTTTGCTGTAAAGCAGACTCTGTTATTGGATGTTTCGTTCCACCTGCAACTACTACTACATCTTCAGAAAAGGAACCGTCCGTCATAATATGGGATGCTAGCACTTGATTTTCCAAATATCCTTTTTGGAGTATAATTGCTCCACCACCCGCAGCTAAATTATTCATGAAGCGAGTTCTCGGATTTTCGTAGTCGATGTAATCAACATTTCGATATCCACCTGCGAGCAATACTGTTTTTACATTTTCATCCGCAACCATCATGTCCCGGGCAACTTTTAATCCCATAATCGTTGTACCGCAACGTAATGCCATATCAAAACAGTATGCATTTGTTGCACCTAATGCTTGTTGCATATAAATAGCAGCTGTCCATAATGGATATTCTTTATGTTCTTCTCCAATGTAAATGATCAAGTCTATTTCTTTAGCATCCATGTTTGCCTTTTCCAAAGCCTGTTCTGCCGCTAATATTCCCATTTTACACGTATGATCTTCTTCTGCTGGGATTGGTTTTTTTACGATTCCCATTTTTTCTTCGACTACTTTTATAGGTATTCCAGCTTTCTCTCCAATTTCCCTGCTTGTCATGAATTTTTTTGGAATATAAATTCCAGTACTTACAATACCAATTGATGTCAATTCTATCACCTGCTCAATATTGAATTCATATATTCATAAGCTTCTTCTAACGTTTTAAACGACGCCACTTCTTCTTTTTGAACATGGCTAACCATAATACGCCAAATATATTGATTATTTGCTGTGTCCATCACACGTGAGCATCGTAAAACGAAAGACGCTACTTCTGTGGAAGTATGCAAGATAGTTAAGCCTCCTTCTTATCCAGATATGTTTTTCTTCTCCTCTATTACTTTTTTATTTCTAACCGAACGCTTTTCCCGCCAATTCCGGAATGTACCGACAATCCCTTGAGGGAAGAACATTACAACGAGGATGTATAGGATACCGAAGAAAATTAACCATCTCTCAAAAATCCAATGTACTTTTGCTAGTCCTGTTAACCAATGATGTGCAAATTCAATTAAACCGGCACCGATGATAGCACCTACTAACGTACCGACACCACCGATAATCGTCATTAATAAAGCATCTAAAGAGACCTCAACTGCTAATACACTCGTATTAACGAACCGAAGGGTAAGTACGTATAAACTACCCGCTACACTGGCAAAAACACCGGCAACTACACTGGCAATAACTTTATAATGTAATACGTTATATCCTAATGATTCTACTCTAGGCTCGTTTTCTCTTATTGCTTGAAGTACTTTACCAAGCGGAGAATTGGTAAAGCGATTTAGTAGTAGAAAAACTAAAGCCATCGTTATGAGCGCGATAAAGTACAGTGTCATTCGGTCACGAAGCGGATCTGGAATAGAGAAAGTAAATCCGTCATTCCCATAAGTAACAGATCTCCACTTTTCAGCTAATACTAAAAACAGTCCTGAAAATGCTAGTGTTAGCATGGCATAAAAGTGACTTTTTAATCGAAGGGACAGTATTCCTAATAAATAACTCACTAGCCCTGATAGAACTGCCGCTAACACAATCGCTAAAAGCAGTACGGGAATGGTACTATCTATTTGTTTCATTAAAATTCCTGTGGAGTACGCACCGATACCGAAAAACATTGCGTGACCGAATGAAACGATACCTGTGTATCCAAGTAAAATGTCATAACTCATCGCAAAAATACCAAACAGAAAAATTTGCGTAAACATAATTAATAGAGTTCTAGAGTCTGTGACGAAAGGTATGCATAATAAAGCAACAAAAATTAAGCCGTATAACATATTTTTTCTATCCATTGTTTGTATCATTTCATCACCCCTTTGCTCCAAACAAGCCTTGTGGACGGAAGACTAACACGATGACCATTAATAACATATTTACCGCTAGAGACAGCGCTGGGACATAATAAGCCATGAACGATCCACAGACACCTACTAAGATGGCAGCAAATAGAGATCCTTTTATATTGCCCATTCCACCAATAACTACAACGATAAATGCTAGAATTCCAAATTCCATTCCCATTTCAGCATAAATAACACCTGAATATGGTCCTAGTAATATTCCTCCAAGTGCTGCCATAGCTGCACCTACCATAAATACATACATAAATACTTTTTTAATATTAATGCCTAGTGCTTGAACCATTTCTTTATTAATAACTCCCGCACGTACGATTAATCCTATTTTCGTATTTTTCAAAATGTAACGAATGAGGAAAAATACGATAAACCCAACTGCAATGATAAATAGGCGATATTTTATAATGATAATATCTCCAAATTCCCAACTACCAGCTAAATAAGAAGGCGTTCTAGCACTTAACTGGTTCGGTCCCCAAACGACTTTTAGCATCTCACTTAAAACGATTAATACTCCAAGTGTAATTAAAATTTGTTGAATATGGTTTCCATATACAGGTTGGATAATATATTTTTCTAATACTAACCCTAGTAAAAGTCCGGTTATTATTGCAGCTAATATTCCGACAACGAAGCTACCAGTTGTTACATACGTCCAAATCCCAGCATAAGCTCCCCACGCAAATAATGCACCGTGACCAAAGTTCACTACATCCATTAGTCCAAAAATTAACGTTAAGCCAGCTGCAAGTAGGAATATTAACATTCCTGTCGCTAGACCATTTACTGCTAAATTCACTAAAACTTCCATCGTTTCACCGCCTCTTTATGCAATTCCTAAATAACGTTTACGCAACACTTCGTCTTCTTTTAATTCTTCCATCTTCCCGTTATGAACGGTTTTTCCATCATCAATGATGTAAAAAGTATCTCCAATCGTACTAGCCATATAAAAGTTTTGTTCCACTAGAACAATCGTCGTTTCCTTCTTCATTTCTTCTATCGACTCCATTACCTTTTCCACTACAATTGGAGCGAGCCCTTTACTCGGTTCATCAATAAGTAATAATTTACTATTATTAACATAAGCTCTAGCAATCGAAAGCATCTGCTTTTGACCACCACTTAAATGTCCACCCGCTTTTTTCCAAAATGTTTTTAAATCCGGAAAGAGATTTAATATCCAATCTAGTCTTTTTAATGTTTCGTCATCTTGCTTTTGCATCGCAACTTTCATATTTTCTTCGACTGTTAACTCTCCGAATATACCTTGATCCTCGGGCACATATCCGATCCCTAGGTTGGCAATTTCAAACGGTGCTTTTCCTTGAATTTCTGCTTCTTGGAAAATAACTTTTCCTGATCTCGGTTGATTTAAGCCCATAATGCTTCGTAACGTTGTCGTTTTTCCTGCTCCGTTTCTTCCAAGTAAAACCGTCACTTCACCTTCCATAGCTTGCAAATGAATGTCGTGTAAAATGTGATATTGCTCGATATACGTTTGTAATTGTTCTACTTTAAGAAGCGCTTTCATCATATAAGCCTCCTAAATATGCCGTTTGTACTGTTTCGTTATTCATAATTTCTTCTGGTGTTCCGTCTGCTAACAATTTTCCATTAAATAAAACAGTAATAGATTCCGATAAATCAAGAATCATGTCCATCTTGTGTTCGATTAACACGATTGTTCGATTTCCTTGTTTTTTAATGTTTTTTATTACTTCTAAAATGGCTGGGACTTCCTCAATAGACATCCCTGCTGTCGGTTCGTCTAATAATAATATTTCGGTTTCTAACGCTAATAACATAGCAATTTCTAGTTTTCGTTTTTCACCGTGCGCTAAGTTTTTCGCAATCACATTTGCCTTTTCATCTAAAAATACCATCGATAACCATTCCAACGCTTTGTCTTGAAAAGATCGAAAAGATAGAAAATGAGAAAGCATATTGTAACGAACTCCAGCTTGAGACTGGACAGCAAGTCGAACATTTTCTAACACTGTTAAATTTGGGAACACATTTGTAATTTGGAATGATCTCCCTATCCCTTTTCTCGTACGCATAGTAGGAGATAGTTTTGTAATGTCTTCACCTTTAAAAAGTATGTTTCCTTCACTTGCTTGTAATTGGCCACTTAACAAATTGAAGAACGTTGTTTTTCCAGCTCCATTTGGTCCAATGATTGATTTAAACTCATTTTCTTTTACTGTAAAATTCACTTTATTTACTGCTATATGTCCACCAAAAGCGATCGTTAAATCACTCGTTTGTAATATTGGTTCCATCTTCCTCCTCCTTACATTTTCAGGATGAATAGCGAAGGAACTTTAGAGGAAAACATTCTCCAAAGTTCCTATTACTTTTTTCTACTTATTTCTAATAGGTGGAGCTGTTTCCTCTGGAGATAGTTCACGAATTAATACCGGAACTGGATAGTCTACTCCATCCACTTTTTCTAGACGAACCGCATATAAAGTTTGTAATGCTTGGTGATCATCAGGGCGGAATGTCATTTTTCCTTTCGGTGTATCAAAGCTCATACCTTCCATCGTTTCAATAAGTAAATCAGTATCTGTTTTCCCCTCTGTTTGCTTTAACGCTTCAACAATAGCTAACGCAGCAGTCATTCCTCCTGGAGTAAATAAATCTGGTACATCTCCATTAAATTTCTCTTTATGGTTTTCTACTAACCAATCGTTAATAGGGTTATCCGGTAACGTATGATAATAAACAGTGAATCCTTCCATTCCAACTAGTTGTTCCATTGTATATAGTGCGGGAATATCTGGTGCACCTGTTGAAATTTTAATACCTCTTTCTTGTACTCTCATATCAGCAATTTGATTCCATGGTGAGTTCGCACCAGCCCAGACAACAAATAAGTAATCAGGTTGTGCATCCAATATTTTTTGGATATTAGACGTAAAGTCTGTAGCTGTAGGATCTGCATATTCTTCTAATACAATCTCTGCTCCAAGTGCAACTGCAGCCTCTTTAAATGCAGAAACTCCGTCATGACCGAAAGAATAGTCAGGAGCAAACGTTGCAATTTTCACACCTTCACTAGCTATTGCTGCTGCACCTGCTACTGCATCTTGAGAAGAGTTACGTGCAGTACGGAAAACATACTTGTTCCAATCAGCACCCGTAACACTATCAGCCGCTGCTGGCTCTACAACCATAATTTTTTCGTATTCTTCAGCTAGAGGTAATACTGCTAACGTATCTCCAGAACTAGAAGATCCAACTAAGAAATCTACTTTATCATCCTCTAATAGTTTTGTAGCTTTTTGGATGGCTACTTCCGGTTTTGTTTCCGTATCCTCTACGATAAATTTAATTTTCTTACCCGCAACTTCCATTTTTCCGTCTGTTGCATATTCAAGACCTAATTCAAAACCTTGAACAGTTTGTTTACCATAACTTTCAAGTCCACCAGTTAATGATGCTAAAACGCCGATCGTAATCGTATCGTCGTCCCCACCACTTGATGAACTACTACAAGCAGATAAAACTAGAACACTCATACAAACTAAAAGAAATGCTAATTTGACTCTCTTCATCCTCTTTTCCCCCTCAAAAAACTAGTTATTTAACTGTACCGCTATCATACATCCCACTAGTTACAAATGAGTTACATAGAAAAGCGCAGGGCGTTTGGGTAGCGGCGTACAAACTGGACCTTTCCTGCCGGAGATATAGGAAACACTGCGAACGTAAGTGAGCAGATGTTGACTTATCGTACAGAAGGAAAGGGAAGTTTGATAGCCGCTAACGCCCGGAGCTAGACAAAGAAAAGCGCAGGCGGCTCGTTCAGGTCCAATCAAACTGGAGCTTTTCCGCAGGAGATATAGGAAACACGACGAACGAGAGTGAGTCGATGTTGACTTATCGTACGGAGGAAAAGTGAAGTTTGAGCCGGACCTAGCCGCCGGAGCTAGACAAAGAAAAGCGCAGGCGGCTCGTTCAGGTCCAATCAAACTGGAGCTTTTCCGCAGGAGATATAGGAAACACGACGAACGAGAGTGAGTCGATGTTGACTTATCGTACGGAGGAAAAGTGAAGTTTGAGCCGGACCTAGCCGCCGGAGCTAGACAAAGAAAAGCGCAGGCGGCTCGTTCAGGTCCAATCAAACTGGAGCTTTTCCGCAGGAGATATAGGAAACACGACGAACGAGAGTGAGTCGATGTTGACTTATCGTACGGAGGAAAAGTGAAGTTTGAGCCGGACCTAGCCGCCGGAGCTAGACAAAGAAAAGCGCAGGCGGCTCGTTCAGGTCCAATCAAACTGGAGCTTTTCCGCAGGAGATATAGGAAACACTGCGAGCTATAGCTAATGTTAACTTTGTTGCTGACTTTTGACTGGGCGTTGCACCATTTTGGCTCGGTGTTGCACCAGTTTGGGCATCCCGTTGCACCAGTTTTTCGGTTTGTTGCACCATGTTGATTTTGTTGCTGACTTTTGACCGGTCGTTGCACCATTTCTGCCCGGTATTGCACCATTTCGGGCTTCCCATTGCACCATTTTTCCGGTCTGTTGCACCGTGTGTTTTCTTCATCGTACAGATAGAAAGTTTGCTAGGGTTAATGCGCCGGAGCTAGACAAAGAAAAGCGGAGGCGGCTCGCTCAGGTCCAATCAATCTAGAGCGCTGGTTCCGGAAAAAAATAAAAAGCCATAGAATCTTTTGATTTTCTACGGCCTTCTACATGAGTGTATTTAGTTCGCTTTCCCCATAATTACTTCGTACATCTTTAATGTGGACTGCATCGGTTCTATTCCTAATTCTTCTGCTAGTTTTTCTTTACATTTCGCAAAATATTTCATCGCTTGTGGTCGGTTATTATTTTGATAATAGCAATACATGATAAGGCGATATGCCTCTTCCCACGTTTCATCTTTTTCTAATATTCTTTCACACCATTCGATGGCTTGATTGTAATCATTTTTACTAACTAATAGTTGTGCTAGCTTTTCGGCCGCTCGTAAAAAGTAGACTAATAGACGCTCTCTTTCTGTTAAGCACCAATCGGCATATTTTTGATCAGGTAAGAAATCTCCTTGATACATGTGAATCGCCTGTTGTAAGTATTGTAGTGATTGCTCTTTGTCTCTTGCTTCTAAACCAAGTCGTGCCCACTCTTCAAATACGACACAATCTATCGTGTATCCGCTGTGTAGATTTAACCCGTAGGAACTTCCTGTACGTTGAATAAAAAACGGTTCTTCTCTCGGCTTACGGTTAGGCTCTAGTACTTTATTTAATGTGTTTAATGCCACTTTAAAATCTCTTGTGACCGTTTTTTCCTCTTGATCTGGCCAAAGATTTGCAAAAATTTCTTCTTTCGGTATCATCCGCTTTCTTTCTGTTACAAATAACTCTAATAGCTCTTTTGCTTTCGCTCGTTGCCAGTCTCGTTCTTCCACTTCCTTTTGACCAAGCCATACCCGAAACGATCCAAGTGTTTGTATCCGTACCGTATATCCAGGATGGTTTTTCATATGTGAAAAGCCAAGTTCATTCAACAAAGAAGTAACATATGCACTATGAATATCTCGCTTTTGAGCTTCTAATAAAATCGGTGTGAATTGCTGTAAATCTTTCGGCCCAAATAACGTTTTCTTAAATAAAATAAACTCGTAATCTCCTGTTTGAACGTTAGATAAAAATAAACTAACAGCTTCTTCAAAAGACTCCCATTCTTCCATTTCGTAATAGTAAATGGCATTCCATAACGCTACCACTGTTATGCTGTACTGATCTCCACACTGTGTTAATATTTTCTCTGCGCGCAATTTATAGGCAAGTGCTTTATCATATTTTTTATTGATTAAAGACGAAATAAATAAGCATAAATAAATTAGCCCGGACAACCAGCTATCTCTTACTTGTTCCGTCTCTTTTAATGCTTCTTCACCACAAATAATTGATTTTTCGTATGCACCTTGATAGCCATATAACACACATAAACCCATGTTCGGCTCTGCTTTTCCACGTGATACATTCAGTTCTTCCATAATCATTAAAGCCGTTTCGTAGCATTCTTTTGCTAACGAAGGTACATACATGTCCATTAGTTGAGCAGCATGACCTAACCGTATCCATCCACACGCTTCCACGAAAGGGGCTTGTAGTTTTATTCCTTGTTTAATTGCTTTATCAGCTAACCGTTTTGCTTCTTCTGGATTTCCCATAAACGACTCTACTAATGAAAGAAGTAGCTCTGTTTCACGGTGCGATTGTGGTAAGTGCCAAGCACCTTCCTCTTTTTGCTTGGATAGTAGTTTCTTTCTTGCAGCATTTAACTTTCCTGAACGGAGCATTATTCTAGCCTCGAGATTCCCTTGTATCGTCATGGAATCAAGCTGTTTTACTTTTTCGAACCATTTTTGTGCCTTTACCGCTTGACCAGAATTAATTAAGTTCTCCGCCATTAAATAGTATAATTGTTGCTCTTCTTGGGTGTTAATCTCGTCTGATCCCTTCATTAATTGAATTGCCTCAGCTAAAGCGCGTTCTGCTCTAATTGGTTGGATTGTATCTAAATATATTTTTGTTATCCCGGCAAGAGAACGAATCATAACGAATGTGTCGTTTGCTTTGACCGCCATATTGTATGCTTCCCGATAGGACTGTTCTGCCTCCTCGTAGTAGCAACGGTAGCGATGAACCTCCCCTTCGTAAAACCACAATAAATATCTTTTATCTTTGATCCGTTTATCTATTTTCTTTAATTTTTCTAGTAAACTAGTTAGTTGGCCATATTCAATAAAACGGTTACCGTGCTGATGAATGATTGCCCCTACTTGTTCATAATCATTAATTTTTTCATAATGAGCAATTGCTTGGACGAACTCATCTTTCTGGACGTACCAACGAGCACATCGTTGTTGTAAATAATTATACTGACGAGCATCTTCCTTCAGTCTTCTTTCTAAAAACTCTTTAAAAAGCGCATGGTATCGATATTGCTCTTTCCCAATAGAGATGACAAAAACGCTCTTCTCGGATAAAGTTTTTAATAAATAATTGGAACCATTAATTCCTAAAACTTCATCACATAAGTCTCCAGTCATCACGTCAAAAATGGACGTTTGTTCTAAAAACTGCTGTACCATTGGGGTTTGTTTCATGAACACTTCATTCGCTAAATACTTAAATAAATCTTCTAGAGATTGAAGATGGTCAATTTGAAAAGAGTCTAATTCCATTTCTGTTTCAGAAAGACTTTGCGTTAATAGTCCTATTGCCATAACCCAACCTTCTGAAATTTTATAAATAAATTCGATTAACTCTTCCGAAAGGTCTAAACCAAAAATATCTTGTATTAATACTTCCACTTCTTCTTTTGAAAACACTAAATCGGTTTCATTCAGTTCGAGCATTTCATTTTTAACCTTCATTGGCGTAATAACTTCCCACGTCGGTTTCGTCCTAGTAATAAACACAATATGTAGGTTGTTTGGTATATGCTGAAGTAGCCAACTAAACCATGTTTCAATGTCTTGGTTAGATTGGACGTATTGAAAATCATCTATTACTAAAACGATTGATTCGTTTAGCTCTGACAACTCGTTAATAAAGAAAGAACTAATATTCCTAACTTCTTCTTCCCGTAAGTATCGATCCATCGTTTGTAAGTACGTTAACATTTTATCGCCGAATTCAGGTACTTTTTGTTTAATTGCATGTACAATATAACGGATAAACGGAATAACTTCATCATCATAAGTTGAGACAGTGTACCAGCAAGTTTCATATTCGAAAAAAGGGACAAATGATGAAATGACTGTACTCTTCCCATAACCAGGACCTGCGTGAACAATCGTTGCTTTATAATTAGTAATCGCTTTCATTTTTCTCGTTATTTTTGCCCTTCTTAACACTAGGTGATTTTGAAATATTGGTGGGGATATTTTCGTTAATAGAATTGGATCGAGCGAGGACATATTGGGACCTCCTATTTTTTCTGAATACTCTTTATATTATATTTTACCATAAAGTTGAGCTAGTTTTTAAAAAGAGGACAACTTTTTCACGTTGTCCTCTCCTCTCTTATACTTCTAATAAAAGCGCTGCTCCCATGCCTCCGCCAACGCATAAAGAAGCAATCCCTTTTTGAAGTCTACTTCTTCTTAACTCATGAATAAGACTCACTACTATTCTAGTACCTGTGCACCCTACTGGATGACCTAGGCTAATCCCACTTCCATTAACATTCACCTGGTGTCGATTTAATTGAAGCTCTTTCTCGACCGCTATGTACTGTGCCGCAAAAGCTTCATTAATTTCGAATAGGTCTACATCTTCTAGCTCCCACTCTATTTTCGATAATGCACTTTTAATCGCTGGAACTGGACCAATCCCCATCAACGTCGGTTCTACACCGGAAACATGAAAACTACGAATTGTAGCTAATGGTGTTATTCCTTTTTCCTTCGCAACTTCTTCTGCCATTAGGACTACAGCTGCTGCACCATCATTTAAACTAGATGCATTACCAGCCGTAACGGTACCATCATCTCGGAAGGCCGGTCGTAAACTACTTAATTTATCTATGTTTAATGAAGATTTAGGTCCTTCGTCTACAGAAATAACTTTCTCTCCCCTTCTTTCTTTTAATACAAGTGGAACGATTTCACTCTCAAATATTCCACTCTCTATTGCAGCACTAGCACGTTGATGACTTAATAACGCTAGTTCATCTTGTTCTTCTCTCGTAATCTCATATTTATCTGCTACTCTCTCTGCTGTTTCCCCCATCATAATATGATGTATCGGGTCTTCAAGCACTTCCCAAACAGAATCATATATTTGTGAATGTTGTAATCTGCTACCCCAACGTTGATTTTTTAATAGGTATGGGCTAGAACTCATCGCTTCGACTCCTCCAGCAATAACAACGTCAGACATACCCGTTTGAATTTGCAAGGCTCCTGAAATAATAGCTTGTAGCCCTGATGCACATTGTCGTTGAATCGTATAACCTGTTACTTCTGGTGGTAAACCTGCTAGAAGTGCTGCTGTTCTTGCTGTATTAGGTTCATCTGTTCGTTGTATACATTGTCCTAATATCACTTCATTCACATCAGCTTTACTTACATTACTATCTTTTAACACAGCTTGAATTACAGGTACTATTAAATCTGTTGGTTTTAAATTTTTGAAAGCGCCTCCAAAAGTTCCAATCGGACTGCGGCGTGCTGCCGCAATGACTACATTTCTCAACATATACCCCTCCGTTAAGCAGTATTTATAGGTTATAGACTACTCAATTCCTCCCAATGGCCAATAACGCATATTCACTTTCCCAACGATATCATCCATTTTCACAAAACCAAAGTGTCTACTGTCATAACTACCTAATCTATTATCCCCAATAACAAACAGATGACCTTTCGGTACTACTTCTTCCCCAGTTAAATCTTTTAATGTAAAGTTACCAGTGAGATTGTTACGAATCATATTATCTTTTTGTTCCTTTATAAAGTTTTCATTAATTGCTTTATCATTTATATATAATACATCGTTTAAATATTCTATTTTTTCCCCTGGTAAACCAATGACTCTTTTGACGTAATGATCTGAGTTTTCTCCTTGCTTAAATACAACAATATCGAACCGCTTCGGCTCTTGTACATGATAAACAAACGTGTTGACTACTAATAAATTTCCTTCTTCTAATGTTGGCTTCATCGAATGTCCCTCGACTACATAATTCGAAAAGAAGCATATTCTTAATAAAATTAAGAAGAAAAAAGATAAAAAAACTACTCTCCATTTGGTTATTTTGAAACGATTTTTGTTTTTCAACCGTCTTTCCTCCAAAATAGATTGTTTATTTATCCATATCGTAACATCTTCCCTAATAGTCTGACTACTTCTTTTTTCCTATTCGTCTCCAATTTTTATAGAATTTTGTAATTTTTTCTCTACAATTTTTCCTATGTACCATAATACAAACATTATAGTTAACGTAATCGCAGTTTTTATCGGTTCTCTAATAAATGAAACGATATCGTACCCTATGTAGCTTATCGTAAAGATCATAACCATTTTCCCTGCAACGAGGGCTAGAAAGAATGTATGATATTTCATTTTTGATAACCCCGCAACTACGTTAATTAAAAATGATGGCGTGAAAGGAAAGCAGAAGAGTAAAAAAATAGGTCCAAAACCGTGTCTTTCAATCCAACTCATCGTACTTTTCACTTTTTCTTTTTCCAAAAACTTCTTTACCCAAGGTCGATTTCTTAATTTTTTTACAATTAAGAAGACGATACTTGCCCCTACAACTGTACCTGTCCAAGAAATAAGAAATCCGTACCACAGTCCAAATGCAGCAGCATTGGCCATTACAATTACAATTAACGGTAAAAAGGGTAAAAAGGCTTCTAACACTACTAGAAAAAAGCCTGGAAGCGGTCCAAACGATTTATATTCATGCAATACATCTAATATATTTTCTAAGGTGAGCAATTCTTTTAATGTCTCTATTATTTCCATTATGTAACTCCTACTTTTTATAATAATCTCATTATTTATTTATTTTACACCTTTTTATAGACAGAATAAAACGGAAAAGACTAATTCGATATATAGAATTAGCCTTCTTACATTTTGGGTATCTACATTAGCTCGTATTTTTATAGAGTAATTTGTTTATGTCTGTAATTTTGTTCTTTCCTGTGTTTTAAAGTCAAGATGATACAGTTCTACTCGTTCTGTTTGTTTGCTTATACATGCGATAGCTTCATGTATGTCTGTAATCATTGTCATTCCATAAATATGCTCCTGCTCTAAAACAATTGGATACATCGCTCCGTCCAATGAACCATAATAAATGCCATTACTGCCTTGATCCGTTACTAAAAAGTAAAAGCCTTCACTATCTTCTGTCCACAGTAAACCAGGGTTTACAGTAGCCCAGTGAAAATCTCCCTCTATTTCGTTACCGACTGAAATATCAAACTCACTCGTTAAGCAAGCTAATTCTGTATACCGAAAATGATATATCCATACTCTAGATATTGGCACACCTTTATTATCCTTCTCGTACCCGACAAACCCTAATTTTTCTCCGTCTGGAGACCAAGTAGTCGAAGTAAAGAATCCATTACTATTCGTAAGTTTCCGTATTTCTTTCGTTTCTAATTCCAGTATGAATACGTCTACAACAGTTGTTGGTTGTGAAAATGCACAGGCAGAAAAAGCAATAAAACTTCCATCAGGTGACCAAACAACACTGTGATAGTTTCGGCATTCTCTTACTATAGGTGTTAATTCATTTGTTTTGACATTTAGTAAAACAAGCTCTTCTGCCACTTTAGGATTAGTACCAATAGTAGAGAAAACTAGCATCTCTCCACAAGGAGACCAAACTGGATTTCTTACTCCACTTTCACAATGCGTTAATTGTTTCGCTTCTCCCCTATTAACATCTTTTACATATATTTGGGGCAATTTTGTTCGGTCTGATACGAAAACAAGCTTGTCCTCATCTGGCGACCAACGTGGTGATACTGTTTGATTCTCTCCATCCGTAAAAGGCATTATCCCATGAATTAAGTCTCCAATAAATATGTTAGAAACATAATCATTCTTTTCTTCCGATATCGTTGTTTGCACGTAGGCAAACTTTCTGTTTCTTTTATTCCACTGTGGATCCATTACTAATTTCTCTCCACCTTGAAATCCTCGTTTTTCTTTGCTCATACGTTGTACTCCTTTAGACCCGTTAATAGAGTTTTACTTTTCCAATACCCTTTATTTAAGCATACAAAGTTAATTAATATTATAAAAGCAAAAATAAATTGCATAAAGGGTTGTTTATCGTATAAAATAATATCGAACACACGTTCTTTCTCTAAGGAGGGTTTTATATGACGAGACTTTCATCAAAACAAATTAGTTTGTTTGAACAAGCTATTTATCTTCCATTAATTTTAATCGTGTTAGAAAAAGATTTAAAACATATTGAATCTAGTCCATTAAAATTAAAAGAACCTTATACGCTATTTTTAGAAGACGTCATGAAGAAAGTACAAATCCAATTACGCGACGTTAAACAGACGATGAAAAAGGAAAACTTACGTTTACAAAAATTAAAACAAGACGACTCTTTTACGCTTTACGCCTTTTTATTTGATGGGTACGAGGAACACCATAATTATTTTAACCCACGCATTCGTAATAAAGTAAATGAGTTATTAACCTATTTTTTTCTGCAAAAAGATAAAAATCAGCATGCTAATGATAAATTGGAACCGAATTAGACTGTTCCGTTTTTAATGATATATGCAATTCATTTTGACTATTTATACTAGCGTAAAATACATCATGAACGTTAGCTATTTTTTCTTGTAATAGTTTTTGGCGTAACCACGCTTCATTCAGCCCTTGGTATTCAAGGGCATCTACATACAAATTTCCTTCCAAAATAACAGGGATTTCAATTCCAGACTCCGGAACGTTCGTTAATACGTGTTCCGTACGAACATGCTCTTTTGGTGAGATGAGCTTTACCGATAACTCACCATTAGATTCAATAAACGCTAATTGAACATCCGCAACATGAAATACATCTTTTTGGCGTAACATTTGCAGTACATTATCAATTGAATAATTGATCTTCTTCATGTTTTCTACTAAAAATTTCCCATTATGAACGACAAGTGTCGGTTCAAATGTTAACAGTCTTCCAATTGTACGATTTCTAATTTTCCAACGAACAATTATCTTTTGTAAAATAGCTATAGAAATAATGGCTCCAATAGTATGTACATGATTGATATTCGGATCTGCGATATCTGCACCAACGACCGAACCTAGAGTTAACACTACGAGAAAATCAAAAATTGGTAGCTCACCTATAGATCTTTTCCCCATATATATGCCTACAAGCAGCATAAGCGGCAAAATTGTAAAAATCCGAAAATTAAATCAGTAAAAAGTTCCAACGTATGAGACCTCCTTTCCTTATAGGTTTTTTCAAGGTGAAGGACTTCATTCGTTGGAACCGTAAAAACTTCCATTAATTCATTATTTTTTCTTTATACGTTGTGCTGAACTTGTATAGAAGAAGAATGGCCTCTCTGCAACATTAATCAATTGTTGCTTTTGTCTTAATTTAAATCGTAAATGAGAAGTTCTTAAAATTTGAGTTTTAAATGATTTTAATGACATTGGTATTTGTAGTGTTTTATTATTAGATAAATAGGCAATAGTATCGCCGTATTCATTAGCTTTTGAATCAATAATATGGTCAGGACAAATCCACATGCACTCCATCTTTCGTGGTGACATCGTTGGGAAAAAGAACAGTTCCTCCGCTAAGTTAATAACAATAGGTTGCTTGTGAGTAATTCCAGTTATAACTTTCGTCGATTCTTGACTGCCTTGTAAGCTTGTACCTGAATACCAACAGTTTTGATTGATAATATACTTCGGGTGCTGCTCCACTAAATACTCTCCGTCTGTTTCTATCACTCTCGAAATCCATACTTTATTTACTTTTTCCGGTACGATAGCGATAGTGTTTTGATTAATTAAATATTCTTTCTTCACACTAATCTTCCTTTCACTATTTTTTAAACAATACCAATAAAGTAAAATTTAATACAAATCAAGAAAATAATACCATATTACTACATCTTTTTGCACATTATTTTATAAAATTACAAATTATAATTATAGTTCGACAAAACAATTGATTGTGGATGCATCCAAAACGGGTAAGGATTCTTGCTGACATTTGCACTCGGTTAAATATTTTCTAAAAATTTAAAATATTATTGATTTTATTTAGCGA
The DNA here is from genome assembly GCF_002250055.1 of Sutcliffiella cohnii. Taxonomy (NCBI): domain Bacteria; kingdom Bacillati; phylum Bacillota; class Bacilli; order Caryophanales; family Bacillaceae; genus Sutcliffiella; species Sutcliffiella cohnii. Next base: position 851,995 of record NZ_CP018866.1, on the reverse strand, counting down.
ACTCCATATAATATAAAAAAGGCCTCGAGGTGAAAGACTCATGAAAAATGAAAAGTCTTATACGGAGTTAATGAAGTCGAAAGCCCAAGAGAAACGAGTGTCACGGGAAAGTTTTATGGTAAATATGTATGTTCAGATGGTAATTGACGAGGCAATTTTCTTATTTCAGAAGCAACGGTTTTTAGAAAAAATTGACGCTGCTATCGATGCGAATAACAAAGTATTATTTCAATCTTTAAGTGCTGAATATCAGGCGTTTGTTCACCAGTGGGAAAAATAGTAAAAAAGAAGCCTAATTTGGCTTCTTTTTCATTTGATTAAATCTGATGTGGAGGGTGAACCGTGAGTGGAACGGAGCGGAAGACACTTGACTCCTCGAAAATGCTATCGCATTTTCTTCGTGCGATGTAATGCTGCCGAAGCCTTCCTTGTCCTGCGGGATGTAGAGGGAAGGTCGAGACCCCACAGGCGCAGCCGAGGAGGCTCGAATCCACGAAAAGCGGAAGCGCATCAATCTGGCCCGTACAAACTGGAGCAGTCCGGTAGGAGATAAAGGAAACACAACGAAACGTTAGTTGAGTTGATGTTGACTTATCGTACGGACGGACTGGGAAGTTTGATAGGGCCAATGCGCTGGAGCTAGACATCTCCCCGCGGCGACGCACAGGACGTGCTAGTGTCGACCTTTCGACAGGACGTCGCGGTACGGTCGACCAAGCAAGTGTCTGCAGCGAAGTGAAACGGACTAACTTAAAGCCAATCTAGAAAGTGAAAACCATTATACTGTTCAAGAATGAACCTACTTGTACAAAATTTCACTTGCATGGGTGTCCCCCCTGAAAATAGCATACATATAAGTTAGTTCATTCTATAATGTTCGACTAGAGAGCCAACAGATTGTTAGTTTGTTTCTTCCGTATAGTTCTGAATAAAATGGATACGATCTACCATTGGTGGATGTGTGTATCGAAAGATTTTTATTAACGTTGGTGGGTTAACCTCGCTCAGACCAGCTTTCGTTATTTCTTGAAAAGCACCAATTGCAGCATCTTGATTACCAGTTAGTTCAATCGCATAAACATCAGCTGTATGTTCCATATGCCTTGAAACATAATTCGTAACAGGGCTAGCTGCGAATAAAATAACAGAAATTAATAACAACAATATCGGCAAAGATGCGAATTCTTCCATTCTCTGTATACGCATCTGTCTTCCCCACTTTTTAAGCATAAGCTTTGTCAGCCGGTATACGAGATAAAATACACCAAGAGAAAAAACAATGTACCCCGTAACTCCCAGTGTAACGTGGTGCAATACGTAATGACCCAGTTCATGTGCCATAATAAATAATATTTCCTCTTCATGCAGCCGTTGTAACAGGGTATCCCACAACACAATTCTAGAATTACCACCTACACCAGTTACATAAGCATTGATGGAGTTCGTTTTTTCGGACATGTTTACTTCCCAAACTCGATCAGCACTAACATCCACTTCACTTGCAAGGGCTAAAATTTTCTCCTCAAGCTGTTTATCTTTCATTGGATAAAAATCGTTATATAAAGGGTCAATCAACACAGGTTGAATGTACATGAAGAAAAAGACGAACGGAATAAATAAAATCCACGTAATAATCCACCAATATTTTTGAAATCGGCTCATTAAAAAATAAACAACGATAATGACAATCCATAGTAATACTAAACCTTCCCAAAAACTAATTAGCTGATCTTGAATCCAATCTGGTAAAGGTTGAATCGATATTTGGTATTGCCTAGCAAAATAATAACGGAAAAGCTTTAATGGCAAGATAGCTAGTGTTGTCCAAAATGAGAACCAAAAAATAAATATACCTGCTTGCAATATGCGAAATCTTGTAATTTTTTCAGCCCATTGTTGAAACGTTTTACTGAAGCCTAAAAATAAAATGGCTCCATAGACAAACCATTCGTAAGGATACGATAAAAAATAAAAGAAGTTACGTATTTTCGAATATTCGTTAGCTAACATTATCTCCTTTTCAGTCATAAATGTATGTGGATCTGCCCTCGTACCGATTAACTCTTGCGGTAGAGAACTATCTGCTATGTACCATAAATAAACGTATAGCATTATCGCATACACAATGAACGGAATGATTCCCCACTTCATCAACTTCTTCATTAGCATTTCTCCTATTGTCATAGTAGTAACCGTGGCATTCAAACAATGTTCATTCTTTTCTACATAAACCTATATAACTCCTTTTTTTCATCGCTTATGATAAAGGTGAAACTTTGTTACCGTCCGTTAACTACACTTAACATCCTTGATTCTATTGCAGGAAAGGAGAGATTGCGGTCGGTTACACCGATAGCTTACAAAATGTTAAAAAGAGGTGTTATGCATATGAAAAAATGGTATTGGGTTTGTGCTCTTATTCTTATTTTAAGTATTAGTAGTGGAATTTATTACTTTTCTGTTTATCGAGTCCATGCGATGGAATTACCCGAAAATATTATGCTAGAAACACATGATGGAGAAATCGTTTCTTTAAATGAAACTGGTAAAGTAAGAATACTAGAGTTCATATATACAAAATGCCCTGATATTTGTCCTGCAACTACCATCCATATGAATAATTTGAAAGAAGATTTACGTGCCCTTGGGATCACTGCTGATGATGTTGAATTTTTAACGATAACAATTGATTCAAAGCGAGATACAAAAGAGGTGCTTGCTTCATATGTTGAGACATTTAATATTGATACAAATGACGGATGGAAAGTATTACGTGGGAATGAAGAAGATATTCGTAGCTTAACGAACGAGTTAGAGTTTTATTATCAAGATCCAGGAAACGGAATGTTTACTCATACCTCTACAACTTATTTGCTAAATCAACAAAATCAAGTAGTTGAAATGTTCGGAATGGGAAATAAAGGATTCAAACCAGAAAAAGTATTACAAAGCATTAAAAAATTACTATAAAAAAATTTGGAGCTAGTAGCAGTTCTTACCCTGCTACTAGTAATGCATATAAGCTAACGATAGCAATAGAAGAGAGCACAACAATTATAATATTAGCTCCAAAATATGCAACAATAAACGCAGCAAAAACTCCGACAATTCCGTACCAAATATCTGGATTGATAGTAAAAACTCCAGGAATAATAAGGGCGCCTAAAATGGCAAAAGGAACGTTTTTTAGCACACCTTGTAAAAAAGGTGGTAGCTCTTTTCCTTGGAACATAATAAAGGGCAATAATCGTGGGAGATACGTAACAACCGCCATTCCTATAATCATCATAACAATCATACTATTCACGACTTATTTCCCTCCTTTTTTGTTCCACCCATTCAATACCGACAGCGCTAATTAAAGTTGCTACAATAATTGCCCAACCTTGTGCCATTTGAAGAACATGGACAAATAAAGCATTAAAAAGGGCAGCAGTAGCCGCTAGATAAATAACTTTACGACTTTTTTTCATTGATGGTACGAGTAACCCGACAAACATAGCATACAGCGCAATTGACATACTATCTTGTAAAGTAGTAGGTAAGCTTCCACCGACGATATGTCCAATTCCAGAAAAAACAACCCAGCTTGAATATGAAATAATTATGAGACCTAACATGTAACTAGTATGTAGTCTACCTTCATTTGTAGCTGCAACTGAAAAGGTTTCGTCCGTTATCCCAAAAGAATAAAGGGCTTTTTTCCACTTTTTATCGTTTTCTACTTTTTCATTTAACGTTGTACTCATTAAAAAGTGACGAATATTTACGATAAAAGTAGTCATGACAATTTCAAATACTCCCGTTCCAAGAGCAATCATATTGAGGGCCATGTATTGAGCAGCCCCTGCAAAAACAAAAATACTCATCATCAACGTTTCCATTAAGTTTAAATCGACCGATTTTGCAAGCAATCCAAATGTAAGAGCAACAGGCATATAGCCAATTGCAATCGTTACACCTGCTTGTAACCCTCTCCGAAAAGGTGTTGGATTGCTAACAAGCACCGATGAAGTTGCCATGTTTTTTCCCTCCTCTAATAGTTTAATTGTTTATTAATATACTAATCATTCAACTGAAAGTAAATAGGAAACTTTAACGCAATGCTATTAAAAAGCACTAAAGCTAATCAGTTGTCACTCTTTTTTAACACACATACTATCAAAATATTAGAATTTATATAAACTATTGAAAAAAACATGGTAAAATATAGCTACTTTTAACTTACTTGGAGGCCTCCAAATGATAGAACAACAAGAATACGATAGAATCTTAAAATATATGAAAGATATTGAATTCGCCTTAGATGTTTCTTCTATTGTTGCAATTGCTGATCGAACTGGAAAAATAACTTATGCAAATGATAAATTTTGTGAAATATCACAGTATCCCCGTTCTGAATTAATAGGGAAGGATCATAATATCGTTAACTCTAATTACCATCCGAAAGAGTTTTTCAAAGAAATGTGGAAAACAATTGGCTCGGGTAAGGTGTGGAAAGGCGAAATTAAAAATAAAACAAAAAACGGTAACTATTATTGGGTTGATACGACTATTGTTCCTTTTTTAGACGAAAATGGAAAAGTATATCAATATGTATCGATTCGAAATGATATTACAAAGCAAAAAGAAATGAGTGAACGAATAGAATATGCTGCCTACCATGATTCCATAACTGGACTACCGAACAAACGATATTTAGATGAACAACTCGAAAAAGAAATTGAAAAACATTATACAGAAAAATCACACTTCGCACTAATGTTTTTAGACTTGGATAATTTTAAATTAGTCAACGATACATTAGGTCATCATGAAGGAGATTTATTTCTGAAAGAGCTTGCTAATCAACTCATTTCTGCAAATATACGAGACTCATTTATCGCAAGAAGGAGTGGCGATGAATTTATTATCATTGTTAGGAATGTAAAAGAACAAAAAGAAATAGTCCAAGTAGCGAAAAAAGTACTTTCCATTTTTAATACTGGATTTGCTAAAAATAAAACATATAAAAATATAACAGGTAGCATTGGAGTAAGCGTCTTCCCTTGTAACGCAAACAATTCTCAAAAACTTATGCAAAAAGCAGATATTGCGATGTATCACGCAAAATCAAAAGGAAAGAATTGTTTAACATTCTATGAAAAAGATATGGATTTACAAACGAAAAAATTCTTCTCGATTAGCGAAAATATGAGACAAGATTTATATACGGACAAGTTCTCCCTTCATTATCAACCGCAATTTGACGCCCTTACAAAAGAACTCGTCGGTATTGAGGCACTTCTTCGATGGGAAGATAAAGATGGTAATAACATACCACCAAGCGTCTTTATCCCTATTGCCGAAGAATCCGATTTAATTGTTGATTTAGGTATATGGGTTTTAAGAAAGGCAACTTTTCAAAACGTAGAATGGCAACATAAAGGTTATCCGAAAGTCCCAATATCTGTGAATGTTTCCGTTAAGCAAATAAATAATCAAGATTTTATTGTGAAACTAAAGGAAATTTTGTATGAAAGTAGGCTCGAGCCAAAATATTTAAATCTTGAAATTACAGAAACATTTATGTACGAAAAAGAGAATGCAATGAATTTTATTAATGAGATTAAAAATTTAGGCATAAGTATCGCCATTGACGATTTTGGAACAGGTTACTCGTCCCTCCAATATTTAATTGACATGCCAATGGATGTTTTAAAGATTGACCGTGCGTTCGTTAAAGAAATTGAAAGTAATCCAACTAAGATGGGTTTATTGAAAGGTATTTTATCCATCGCCCAAACTTTAAATATTAAAACGGTTGCTGAAGGGGTAGAACTAGAAAAGCAATATGATTTATTAAAGGAAAATGGCTGTAATATTATACAAGGTTATTACTTTTCTAAACCGAAATCAAAAGATGAAATTGAAAGCCTTATATTTTCTAAATAGAAAAAACGGTAATGGGAAAGTCCCATTACCGTTTTTTCTCTATTATTTACCTTTAAATACTGGAGGTCGTTTTTCTTGAAACGCTTGTAATGCTTCCACTCGGTCCTCTGTTGGAATAATCACTTCGTATGCTTTTCGTTCTATTTGTAGACCTGTTTGCAAATCTACATTCATCCCTTGTTTAATCGCAAATTTAGCTTGTTGCACGGCGAGTGGGCCATTTCGGGTAAACTCTTCTGCTAAGGATTTAGCTTCTTCTAGCAATTCTGCTCGTTCATTTACTAATCTAGTAATTAATCCCCAGTTGCTTGCTTCTTCAGCTGTAAACCTTCTGGCCGTAAGTATTAATTCTAGTGCCTTTGATTCCCCAACAATTCGTGGTAATCTTTGCGTTCCACCAGCACCAGGAATAATTGCTAAACTTGTTTCCGTTAATCCCATTTTCGCATCCTTCACAGCTACTCGGAAGTCACAGGCTAATAACAATTCCATACCTCCGCCAAAAGCAAATCCATTAATGGCAGCAATAGTCGGTTGTGGAAGATTAGCAATCGAACTAAACACTTCTCCAATTTTATATACATTTCTTCTTACTTGCTGTTCTGATAATGTGCGCCTTTCCTTCAAATCAGCGCCAACACTATAAGCTTTCTCCCCTGCAGCTGTAATAATAACGACTCTAACTTCTGGATTAGATCGTAATGTTTCAGCTACTTCCCCTAAGTTTACTAACATATCATAGTTAAATGCATTCATCGCATCTGGCCTATTTAATGTAACAGTTGCTATATAATTTTCGATATGAACGTTAATATAAGACATGTTGATCGCCCCCTTCAATTGATAGCGCTTGCACTAACCTACTTATTTCTCCAAAGAAAGGCGATAATCCTTCTTTATTTTAATTTGTAGCTCTACCTTTGTTACACACCTAATTTTTCTTTTAATGCTCTTCTTAATATTTTTCCTGTCGTATTTTTAGGTAATTCCTCTAAAAATTCAATTGAACTCGGGACTTTATATTTCGCTAACGATTGCTGGCAATACCCGATAAGTTCTTGCTCTGTCACATCATTTTTTGAAACGACGAAGCACTTAACCGCTTCTCCAAAATTAGCATCAGGTACACCTACAACAGCCACTTCAACGACATCCGGATGATTATATAATACTTCTTCTACTTCACGAGGATAAACATTATATCCTCCTACGATAATCATGTCCTTTTTACGATCCACAATATAGAAATAGCCATCTTCGTCTGTTTTTGCCATATCACCTGTATACAGCCATCCATCACGAATTGCATGAGCTGTTTCTTCCGGCATATTGTAATACCCTTTCATCACATTCGGACCTCTTACAATTAGTTCTCCAACTTGTCCGTTCGGCACTTCCTCACCTAGCTCATTAACTACTTTATTTTCAACATTCACTATACTCGTTCCTATAGACCCTGCCTTTCTAGGTCGATCTAGCGGGTTGAAGCAAGTAACAGGTGATGCTTCAGACAAGCCATAGCCTTCGGAAATAATAACGTTAAACTTTTTCTCGAAATTTTTGAGAAGTGCTACTGGCATAGATGCTCCACCTGAAATACATAATCTTAAAGATTGGAAGTCTTCTACTTTGCCACCTTCGTACTGAAGTAGGAAATTGTACATAGTAGGAACACCCGCGAATACAGTTGCTTCGTGTTTTTTTACAACATCAAAAACCGATTGAGGACTAAACCTCGGAACAATAATAACTGTTGCACCATTCATTAAAGGTGCATTAAGTGCTACTGTTAAACAGAAGACGTGAAACATAGGTAAAGTTGCTACGACCCGATCACTTTCATTCATCTTCAAGAAATCAGCAACATCTTTCGCATTACGATAAAGATTACGATGAGTTAGCATTGCACCTTTCGGTTTACCAGTCGTACCGGAAGTATAAAGAATAACCGCAATGTCATCATCCTTTAATTCGGGTCCGCTATAGTCATATGTACCTTGCATTAGCACGGATGTAAACGTTTTTAATTTCGGAAAAACTGAAAATTGTTCTACTGGCAAATCTTTTGCCTTTTCTTTTCCATCAGGTGTTTCACAAACGATATAACTTTCTACTTTCGGTAGCCTTACATGTAGCTTCTCAAATAGAGGTACTAATAAGTCAAGCATAATAACTGCTTTTACGTCTCCATCATTTAAGATGTAACAAATTTCTTCAGGAGTATAAATTGGATTTACCGGAATAACAGTTGCACCTAAACGAGCTGCACCGTACATGCCAATAATATAGTATGGTGAATTGCCTAGTAAAAGAGCGATATGGTCCCCTTTTTTAATGCCCATGTTCTCTAAGCCAGACGCAAAGGCATTGATCGCTGCATTTAATTCTCCATACGATTTAGATTCCCCTTCAAACATATACGCAACCTTTGTCGGTTTATCCTGTGCCGTTTGTCTCAATTGTGAAGATATATTCATTTCGACTCCTCCCCTTCGTCTTAATTGAATGAATAATCATTCATTTTATTTCACTACTATTATAGGACAATAAGTGCTACTTTGTCATTATTTAAATTATTTAAAAAGGTGGATTTGTCTTAAATTTTCCAATATAGAGAAAAAGGAAAGAGGTTCCTAAATGATGAACCTCTTTAATAAATTAGTATATAAGATTTAACACTTCTTCCTTCGTTACATTTCCGAAATAATGTTTTACATCAATTGTTGAGAAAGCATCGTCTAATGCAGACTTTTCATATTTTACTCCAACTAGTTTCTCTTCTATTTCGGCTACGTCCCCAACTCCAAAGAAGTCACCGAAGATTTTACATTCTTGGATTAATCCTTTTTTCACTTCTAGACGAATATCGATTTGACCGATAGGGAAACGGTGAGAGTGTTGAACATTAAATGCTGGTGATTTCCCGTAATTCCAATCCCAGTTTTGATAACGTGCTTTGGAGATTTCGTTTATTTTTACCCAATCCTCTTCTGTTAGCTTATATTCCGGTATATCATCACTTTTAAAAATTGCCTTTAATAGTAGTTCTCTAAACTGTTCAATTGTTATATCATCAGTTAAAAACTCTTTAATATTTGCGACACGGCTACGAACAGACTTGATACCTTTAGATTCGATTTTATCCTTTTTAACTTTTAATGCCGAAACGATATTTTCCATTTCTGAATCAAATAATAACGTACCGTGGCTGAACATACGACCTTTCGTCGAAAATTGAGCATTACCAGAAATTTTTCTCCCTTCAGCTAGAAGATCATTTCTTCCACTTAATTCTGCGTTCACACCTAAACTTTGTAACGCCTCCACAACCGGGGCAGTGAATTTTCTAAAATTGTGAAAGCTTTCCCCATCGTCCTTCGTTATAAAGCTAAAATTCAAGTTACCTAGGTCATGGTAAACAGCCCCACCACCAGATAATCGACGAACAACATGAATACCATTTCCTTCTACATACTCTGTATTAATTTCTTCTATCGTATTTTGGTTTTTACCAATAATGATGGAAGGCTCATTAATGTAAAAAAGTAAATATGTATTATCGATGTTTAAGTTTTTTAACGCGTATTCCTCAATTGCTAAGTTAATTCTAGGATCTGTAATCCCCTGATTATCAATAAATAACATGTTATATCTTTCCTTTCTGCCAAGTAAACCCAGTAGTTGCTAGTTTTACATTTCCTTTATAAATTGAAGTTGCTTCTTCTAGTAATTGGTCATGTTTACCGAAGTGTGGTAAATGCGTTAACAATAGTTGTTGCACATTTGCATTCTGTGCAATTTTTGCAACATCGTGACTATTCATATGACCACCACTTTTTCCATCTTGGTTAGCATACAAATTGCATTCTGCAATTAAAAAGTCAGCCCCTGTACTGAATGGGATAAAAGAATCTTGATAGCTGGAATCAGCCGTATAAACAATCGTACTATCCTCAGAAGAAATTTTCATTGCATAACAGGATACAGGGTGGCTTGTTTTTAAAAACTGAACGGAAAATGGTCCAATAGTTAATGTTTCTTCTGGATTGTACGCAATACCAGTTGTAACCTTTTGGTGAGTAAGTTTTGAAAAAGCTTGTTCGTCTTCCCTATGCCCATATATCGGTAAGGTTGGTAGTTCATTACCTAAAAATGTTTGAATTAAGCGAGCGTATTGTAATACACCAATATCAGCAATATGATCTTGATGATAGTGGGAAATTAGAACTGCATGAAGCTCATTTGGTTTTAAATAATTTTGTAATTGAGATAAGACTCCACTACCACAATCTACTAATAGATTGAATCCGTCTTTTTGAAGTAAATATCCTGATGTTGCACTATTAACTGCTGGATAACCACCCCAATAACCTAGTACAGTTAACTTCAATTTATGCACACTCCTAATGTTATATTTTACGCTTCTATTATCTTGAATGGGTTGCTATAACAAGCATATTTCTACAGTAATAGTTTATCATATCAATATTATTTATCCTATTTCCACGATTATTTTTAATATTCATTTTTAAATTGTTTTAAAACAGTTGTTGACAGCACAAGTTCTGTTATAGTACAATTACAACAAATATAAGGCAAAGGGTGACCTTCATGTTAATAAAAATGACAGAATTCTTAAAAAACTTACCTGCGAAGAAATGTGTAGAATGTCAGAAGGAAATTGAAGAACAGCATGAATGTTATGGTAATCAATGCAACAGTTGCTTAGAAAGTCAATTAAGGTAAGACTTATTAAACGCAAAAAGCCAACCTTTCTATGATGAAAGGTTGGCCTTTTTCTATATCGTAACCCCTTGTTTAACCGTTGAATCTCGTACGATTAACTGCAAATCAAATTCATAAACCTCTTGCTGGTTGTAACGTTTTGTACGCAACTTTTCCATTAGAATAGATACTGTTTTTTCAGCCATAAGATCGACTGGCTGATGAACTGTTGTAATGGTAGGATCAAGTAAATTAGATATTGCTTGATTATCGAAACCAACTACAGCTAAATCTTCTGGAATGTTATATCCAATACATTTTGCTTCAGAAATGATTCCTGCTGCAACTTCATCTCCCCCAGTAAAAATTGCAGTAGGTCTATCTTTCCATTTAACAATCTCATTTACAATTCTTCTCCCATCCTCAATTGTGAACGCATTGTTAAATGTAAAGTGCTCATTAAACTTAACTCCATGCTCAAGTAGTGCTTGTCTGAATCCTTCTTCTCTTCCTTTCGAAACATTACTTCTGTATCCCCCGGTACAGTAAGCAATACGATGATGACCTTGTTCTAATAAATGTTTTGTCGCTATGTATCCGCCATATTTTTGGTTTAATTTAACGGTCGGTACATTTGCACAATCGTCAAATTCGTTACATAAAACAATTGGCCCATAGTGTAAATATGGTTCAATTAGTTTCCAGTCGTTTTGAATGGAAGTTAGGATAATACCGTCTACTTGTCTTGTTTTTAGTAGATCTAAATATTCGAGCTCTTTTTGCTCCGAATATTTAGTTTGACAAACGATTACTTGATACCCATGCTTAGCTGCTTCCATTTCCATGAACTCAACTAGTTGACTAAAAAACGGATTCATTACTCTCGGTATTAATAATGCAATAATACTTGTTTTTTGATTACGTAAACTACGTGCAGAAGAATTCGGCACATATCGTAACTCACTCATTGCATCTAGTACCTGTTTTCTTTTCTTATCTGAAACATAGGGGTGATTATTAATGACACGTGAAACTGTTGTACGTGATAGTCCAGCAAGCTTTGCTACATCTTCAATCGTCGCCACGAATCCCCCACCTACCAAAAAAGTTAATATTTCAATAGAATAATTGAAATCGTTTTCATGAATATTAGTATAGTAGATTATGAAAAGGTTTTCAATACATTTTTTGAAAAATACTCCATTACAAAGTTATTTTAATTTAATATGGTAACGTTTTACTCTCGTGATTAATGAGTATTATATCCATTTTCATACATAAAAATATTATATTGTTATAAGGGAAATAAACATACAAAATAAAAAAGACACATAGCAGAAAGAACTATGTGTCCCATGGTATTAACCCATTATATTATATCCAGAATCAACGTAAATAACTTCTCCCGTTACACCACGAGAAAGGTTACTTAAAAACGCAACGGACATATCTCCAACTTCTTCTTGCGTCACATTACGCTTTAACGGAGCTGTCTCTTCAATTTTATGAAGTATTTTGTTAAATGATGGTACACCTTTTGCCGCAAGTGTACGAATAGCCCCTGCAGAAATTGCGTTAATACGAATGTTATCCTTACCTAGGTCGACTGTCAAATATTTTACAGACGCTTCTAATGATGCTTTTGCAATCGCCATCACATTGTAGCCTTCCACTACTCGTTCAGCTCCAAGATACGACATCGTAATAATAGAGCCTCCTTCTGTCATAAAAGGCTTTGCTTCTCTAGCAACCGCAATTAAAGAATAAGCACTAGTGTCTTGTGCGAAGGCATAGCCATCACGAGACGTATCAATAAATTGTCCTTTTAAGTCGTCTGCATTTGCAAAAGCAACGGAATGAACGACACCATGAATAGTTCCAACTTCTTGTCCAATAGTAGTAAATGCTTTTTTAATACTTTCGTCATTATTTACATCACATTCGACTACCATTTTAGCTTCATATCCATTATCCGCAAGCATTTTATTAATTCTGCCTAATGAACGTTCTTTACGATAGGTGAAAATAAGATTTGCTCCTACTTTATACAAGGATCTTGCTACTCCCCACGCAATGCTACGTTCATTTGCTACACCCATCACTACGATATTTTTACCTTTAAGTTTTAATAAATCTTCCATTTTATCCTCCTGAAAACTAGTTTCGTCAGTTTATAATATCTACTTTTAGTACCTGTTACTAATATTATATCATATGTGTGATGTTGATATCTATTGTTGAGGAATAAAATTATGAATTATAGCTAGAGTATTTCCGTTAATAAAAAAATAAGGCCAAAAAGCTAGCTCTACCAACTTTTTCGACCTTCTCTTTTTTACGTGGTTGCTAAATGGGAGAGAACTAATTTTACAGCCTCTTCTCCTTGGTCTATACAGTCTGGGACTCCTAGACCTTCATATGAGCTTCCTGCTAAAATTACACCAGGCATTACTTTACCTAATGAATCTTTTACCTCTTTGATTCGATCTTTATGACCGACATTGTATTGTGGCATCGCTTTTTTCCATCTCGTAATTAGCGCAAAGTCTGGTTCTTGAGTAATGTTCATTATTTTCTTTAAATCATCCATCACGACACGTTTTATAATCGTATCGCTTTGCTCGACTATTGCTTCTTCTCCAACACGACCTACGTAGCATCGAAGTAACACTTTCCCTTTTGGCGCTGTGTGTGGCCATTTTCTATGTGTCCATGTACATGCTGTTATGGAAAAGTCGCTATTACGTGAAACAACAAACCCCGTCCCTGACATTTTCTCTTGAATAGCTGATTCGTCAAAGCCGAGAGCTACTGTTGCAACTGAAGTGGACGGCATTTTTTCTAAATTGTGCATGGAGGGGAGCGATTCAAACATACTTGCTGTTACAGAGTGAGGAGTTGTAACTATTACACTATCACATTTTATTGCATCTCCATTACTCAACTTTAAACAATAGCCTTTTTCTGTTTTATCTATATTTAATACTTTAATAGTGCGTAGTATTTGTACATCATGTAATTTTTCCTCTAAAGTATCGATCATCTTTTGTAAGCCTGTAGTTAATGTCTGAAACATTCCTACTTTTTTCTTTGGGGCTGGTGGCATTGTTTGCTTCATTCCTAATATAAGACTACGATGTTTTTGTTCTACCTTTTGAAATTGAGGAAAGGTCGCTTGTAAACTTAATTGGTCGATATCTCCAGCGTATATTCCAGATAGAAGGGGCTCTATTAAGTTTTCTACCACCTCTCCTCCAAAACGTCGGCGAAAAAAGCTCCCAACAGATTGATCACCTTTTTCTTTACTTGTTGGTAAGATTAGATCGCCAGCGGCCCTTACTTTTCCTAAAGGTGAAAATAAGCCTGTTGTGACAAACGGAGACATTTTTGTTGGTATTCCCATAACTGCTCCATCGGGAATTGGGTATAGTTTTCCTTTTAATAGAATAAAAGAAGTACCTGATGTATTCCTAACTTTTTTCTTTTCTAATCCTAATTCTTTTATAAGTCTTGAAGCACTTTCCTTCCTTGCAAGAAAAGAATCCGGACCTTTCTCAATAATATAACCATCTTTTGAAACGGTTTGAACCTTTCCACCTAAACGACTTGTAGATTCGACTAGAGTTATACTAATAGGTAGCTTGTTTGCTTCTATTTCTTTTTGTAAGTAATAAGCTGCGGAAAGACCCGTTATTCCCCCACCAACGATGACTACCTTCTTTTTTTCCTCACTCATCCTATATCGCCTTCTTCTCAAAATTAAAATTAACATTGAAAAAAGAAGAGCTAGTTTTTTATTCATCATAAAAACTAGCACCAACATTCCCTTTTCAATTAATTAGGAGTATTTAATTATCTTGTATGTTTCTTTAACAGTTCTAATACAGTTGTTCCCATAGCATCGATGAATAGTGGTTGCGTATTAGGCATTTCAGGACGATAATATTTTGCTCCTAATTCATCTGTCACTACTTTACATTCATAATCATTGTCATATAGTACTTCTAAATGGTCAGAAACAAAGCCTACAGGTGCATATACGAAAGAAGTATATCCTTTTTCCTTATACAATTCACGAGTAATATCCTGTACATCAGGACCTAACCAAGGTTCAGGAGTATTTCCTTCGCTCTGCCAAGCAATATAATAATTATTAATGCCTGCCTCTTTTGCGATTAAATCTGCAGTTTCTTGTAACTGATCTTGGTAAGGGTCACCCATTTTAAGTATTTTTTCAGGTAAGCTATGTGCTGAAACAATTAATACAGCTTTTTCTCTTTCAGCAGTATCCATGTTACTAAAAATTTCTTTAATCTTCTCAGACCAATATTGAATAAATTTAGGTTCCGTATACCAACTTTCAACCGAATGAATAATTGGGCCACCAAGCTTTTCCGCTTCTTCTTTTGCACGACCATTATACGATTTAATGCTAAAAGTAGAGAAATGAGGAGCTAAAACGATACTTACTGCTTCTTCTATTCCGTCCTCATGCATTTGTTTAACCGCGTCTTCAACAAATGGTTCAATATGCTTTAATCCTAAGTACATTTTAAATTCGATGTCATCTTGAACTTCATTTAAATGTGCACATAAACTATTTGCTTGTTCTTTCGTAATATGTGCTAACGGAGAAATGCCCCCAATAGCGTCATATCTATCCCTTAAGTCTTGTATCATTTCATCTGACGGTGTTCTCCCGTGACGAATATGAGTATAGTATGGAACTAGATCTTCTTCTTTATATGGGGTTCCGTATGCCATCACTAATAATCCCATTTTTTTCTTTGCCATTATTTGTACACCTCTTATTTTTGTTTAGCTACTACTGAACTAGAATAGTCATGAATAAAGGCTGTTAGTCTTTTCAATACTGCCGGATCTACTTCTGGGAATACTCCATGTCCAAGATTAAAAATATGTCCTGGTTGTTGCAATCCTTGGTCAATGATCTCTTTCGCACGCTCTTCAATAACTTCCCAAGGGGCCTTTAGTATCGTTGGGTCTAAGTTACCTTGAACAGCTTTCGTAATTCCTCTCTCTCTTGCTTCTTGGATTGGTAGACGCCAATCTAATCCAACAACATCAATTGGGAGGTCATGCCAATCATTTACTAAATGGCTAGCACCTACTCCATGCATAATTAATGGAACATTTTCTTCGCGAAGTTCACTAAAGATGCGATGCATAACTGGCTTTATAAAAGTTCGGTAATCTGCAACATTTAATGCTCCGATCCAAGAATCAAATACTTGAACGGCACTTGCCCCTGATTTAATTTGGGCTTTTAAATAACGAATAGTCATATCCGCTAGTTTGTCCATTAATGTAAACCATGCCTTTGGTTCTGAATACATGAATGCCTTCGTATTCGTATAGTTGCGAGAAGGGCCCCCTTCAATCATATAGGATGCTAACGTAAATGGAGCGCCTGCAAATCCAATTAAAGGAACATCTAATTGTTCTTCTGTTAAAAGTTTAATTGTATTTAGCACGTATGAAACGTCTTCTTCTGGTGTAATTTCACCTAATTTTTCTACGTCTGCAATGGAACGAATTGGATTATCAATAACAGGACCGATACCTGCTTTGATTTCAACATCTACACCAATCGCTGGAAGCGGACTCATAATATCTTTGTAAAGAATTGCTGCGTCTACATTATATTGATCAACTGGAAGTTTTGTAACGTATGCACAAAGCTCCGGTTGATGTGTAATTTCAAATAAGGAATATTTCTCTTTTATTGCTCTATATTCTGGCTGAGAACGCCCTGCCTGTCTCATGTACCAAACTGGTGTGTAATCTGTTTTTTCTCCTCGACATGCTTTTAAAAATGTGTCATTTATAATACGCTTACTCACTTTAGTGACCCCTTTCCTATTCAACCATCAATACGATATACTTTCGATCAACTCGTCTTTTTACACTATACCGATAATTTTTAAGAAAGTATAGCGAACTGACCGTTTGTTCAAAAATTTGACGAAAAGAACCAAAAGCGGAGGCGGCTCGTTTAGGCCCAATCAAACTGGAGCTTTTCCGCAGGAGATAAAGGAAACACAGCGAACGTTAGTGAGCTGATGTTGACTTATCGTACGGAGGAAAAGTGAAGTTTGAGCCGGGCCTAGCCGCCGGAGCTAGACGATTCCAAAAGCGGAGGGCGCTCGTTCAGCGGCGACAAGCACAAGGCAAGCCGGCTAGAAGGTTGCTTTTTGACCTTCTGGACGGATTGACATGTGACCTCGAGCCGCTAGCGCCCGTAGCTAGACGACCAAAAGCGGAGGCGGCTCGTTTAGGCCCAATCAAACTGGAGTTTTTCCGCAGGAGATAAAGGAAACACAGCGAACGTTAGTGAGCTGATGTTGACTTATCGTACGGAGGAAAAGTGAAGTTTGAGCCGGGCCGTACAAACTGGAGCCACCTCCGCACTTTTTCCCTCTCACGGTCTTATCTAAAAGTAGGTGTAACTTCGTTTGATGGTTCTCCTTGTTCTTCTGTTTGTGGGTTGAATGGTACTATATAGTAAGAAGGTACATTAAATACATTAACATGATGTATTTCGAATGTATTTTCTCCTATTACTTCCCCCACTTTCGTATGTTCTCCATCTAATACTGAATAGATATGGTAATGAATTCTTTCATCCTGCCCTTTCTCCCAATTTAAGGTGACGGTAAAGAAGTGGAATGGATGGAATGAAAGTTTGCTATCTACCTCTTCAATAGATACTAGTCGTATCGGTTCCTCTAAATCTTTTACTCCTTGTGGCATTTTGAATTGAGTATTGTCCAGTTTTGCTTCTCTTAAAATATCTTTAAAAAGTCTAGTAGGATATGAGCTACCACCTGTTAAATATTGTTCCTCTGTTGTTCTGTCGTAGCCCATCCATATTGAACCGACGACTTCAGGAGTGTAACCAACAAACCAAGTATCCCGAATCGCTCCTTCTTTTACTGGTGAATTCGTTGTTCCTGTTTTTCCGGCCAGCTCTCCATTCCACGAACCAGCTCTCCCACTACCTTCCTCTACTGCTGCTATCAGCATGCGCGTCATATACCAAGCAGTTTGCGCAGAAAATACTTGTTTTTGCACTTTTTTCGCTTCTCCGATTGTTTCACCATTCTTGTTTTTTATTTGTTTTATAACATAGGACTCCATTAGCATCCCACTATGATTAAACGACCGATATGCTTTCGTTAATTGAAGAGGTGTGACACCTTCTTCTAATCCTCCTAACGCGATAGATAAACCGTCATCCTTTATAGAAAGATCCATTTTCTCAAGATAACTTTTCCCAGTTTCCACTCCCATTTCATTTAATGTCCATACAGCAGGTGCATTTAACGAATCTTTTAAGGCGTCATACATCGTTACATTTCCAACATACTGATTGTGATGGTTTCTTGGCTCGTAACTACCGTATGTTAAAAGTTCATCTTTTAAAGTCGAATATGGTAGGAACTTCTCCTCTTCAATAGCAGGTCCATATACGACCAATGGTTTGAAAGTCGAACCAGGTTGTCGTTTTACATTAACTCGATTTAATCCCCGTGATACGTAATTTCTACCACCAATCGTTGCTAACAAACCACCATCTTTACTATCCATTAATATAAAAGCACCTTCTACATCGTCTGTTGTTCCAGGAAAATAATCGTTATTTTGAAAGTGTTTATACGCAATTTGCTGCAATTGTTTATTAAGTGGGACTGTAATTTCATATCCACCACGAATTAATTCCTCACTTGAGAGACCATATTTCTCCTCCGCTTCCTCATATACCATATCAATATAAGTAAGATAAGGCTCTAGTTCAACTGGTTCCTTCACATCAACTACTAACGGTTTACGTTGTAATGTTACTGCCTCATCCGCATTAAGATAGCCATGCTCATGTAATAAGTTGATCACTACATTTCTTCTGTTTTTTGCTTCCGTAGGATTGTTAATTGGAGAATAACCATTCGGTGCTTTAGGAAGTGCAGCTAACATTGCACCTTGCTCTACCGATAAGTTAGAAACGGTTTCGTTAAAGTAAAAATTAGACGCCGCCTCAATACCGTATACCCCATGTCCAAAATAAATTTGATTCAAGTACATTTCTAAAATTTCTTCTTTTGTATAACGCTTTTCTAAATTAATGGCTATAACTGCTTCCTTCGTTTTCCGAAGCCAAGATTTTTCATTTGTTAAAAAAATATTTTTAGCAAGCTGTTGGGTAATAGTACTACCACCTTCAACTTTGCTTCTCGCAATAATATCCCGATATATCGCTCGAGTAATTGCTTTTAAATCAATCCCACGATGCTCATAAAAACGGTGGTCCTCAACAGCTATAAACGCCTGTTGCACATGTTCGGGAATATCATCCATCTTTACTAGTTCTCTATTCTCTACAAAAAGCTTTGTAATAAATTCTCCGTTCTCATCTACTAAAGTTGTTGCCGAATTCATTACTAATTTTTTTTCATCAATAACATAATTGCCAGCATAAATGATTAGCATGTATCCTATTAATCCTATTATTAAGGATGAAATAATAACAAATGGTACAACAAGAACACTAAATAGATGGTCAGATAGCAGTTTTTTCAAGTTTGGAATGCCTTTATATTTTGTCATCCGTTCCACTGCAATCCCCCCTTAAAAAGTAAATTTGATAAGTTTTATGATAATAGACTTTCGACAAAATTTGAATTATTTTTATTTTGCTTCTAGCACCATTATAATAAACATAAAGGAGTGAGAAAGAT
This sequence comes from Sutcliffiella cohnii, assembly GCF_002250055.1. Taxonomy (NCBI): domain Bacteria; kingdom Bacillati; phylum Bacillota; class Bacilli; order Caryophanales; family Bacillaceae; genus Sutcliffiella; species Sutcliffiella cohnii. The sequence goes on along the minus strand of NZ_CP018866.1, from coordinate 832,580 downwards.
GAATTTTTATATCACTTACGGTACTAGTAGTTATTTGGAATCGTTAAAATCATCCATTCACGAGGGAAGTTTGTTAGCACTTCAGAACGAAGACACTGCAATATTAATGCATGAAACAAATGGAAAATCATATTTTAAAGAAGGTAAAGATTACGAAATACTAGATTCTTCGGGGGCAATTGTTGATGGCAAATTCGCAGTGTTAAATAATATTCCCGTAACGGATGAAGGGAGACCCGTTTTTGAGTACCGTTTTAAAAACAGAGCACGCTTAATTGAACAGGAACCTGGATTTGTTGCAATTAGAGTATTACGTCCACTCCATTCAGAAACGTATATTATATTAACATTATGGGAAAACGAAAGCTCTTTTAAAAACTGGCAACAATCACAAGCCTATAATAAGGCACATGAAAAAAGAGAAAAAAGAGAAGATAAGCAGTCTATTTTTGCGAGACCTTCCTACGTTTCAACCTATTATCAAATGGAAATCGAAGAAGAATAAAAAAGAATCCCTTTTCGGTTTTATCCGTAAGGGATTTTATTGGTAGGAAAGTAAAGTGTTAGACAATTATTAACTTTGGACCTCATCGAGCTGCCTTCGCTTTTGATCGTCTAGCTCCGGCGCTTAGGCCCTATCAAACCTATCAAACTTCCCAGTCCGTCCGTACGGGCCTGATCGAAGCGCATTCGCTTTTGAGACTCATTCTTTCGACTTTAAAATACCGTTACGGTTTGCGTAAATGGCAGCTTGTGTTCGATCAGCAACATTCAATTTACTTAAAATATTGCTTACATGTGTTTTGACCGTTTTTACTCCGATAAACAATTCTTCACCAATTTCTTGGTTAGTCAAGCCTTCTCCTAAACATTTTAATACTTCTATCTCTCTTTCTGTTAGATTATCATGTGGTTGTTTTAAAGGGGTACGGAATTTATTCATCATTTTACTAGCTACTTTTGGCTCAATAACAGGTTCATTCGATACTGCTTTTTGAATTGCTTTAATGATATCATCTGCATTTGCTGTTTTTAATAAATAACTAAATGCACCTGCTTCAATTGCTGGAAACACTTGTTCATCATCATAAAAACTAGTGATAATTATTATTTTACAAGATGAATGGAACTTCATTATTTCTTTTGTTGCATCAATCCCAGTGCCATTTTCCATTAATAAATCCATGAGTATAACATCTGGTTTTTCTTTATGAGCTAATTCAATTGCTTCTTTGCCACTAGCACCTTCACCAACGATTTCAATGGAAGGCTCCGTATATAGATAGGCTAATAATCCTTTTCTTACCATATCATGGTCATCTACTACTGCAACTCGAATTTTCTTCATTGAGGTTCCTCCTCTCTGATTGGGATATGAATTTCAATATGTGTTCCTTCGCCTGGTTTACTCCGAATCGAAAATTGTCCCCCAAGCTCTTCACACCTTTCTCTCATTGTATCTAAGCCGTAAGAGGACAGTTTATTCATATTTAATTCAAATCCTTTTCCATTGTCACTAATAAATATGTATACATAATTATCTTTTTGATGCATCTGAAGCTTCACGACCGTGGCATCTGCATGACGTAAAATATTAGATAACGCTTCTTGAATAATTCGAAACAAATGATCTTCATAAACAGCAGTTATCGATGGTAATTCTTCCATACTAGATTCAAACGTAATCGGTGTTTTCGCTTGTAATTCTTCCATTAACTTTTTAATCCCGTCACATAAAGAGTCATTTTTTAAAGAAACTGGACGCAAATGTAGTAGTAACGCTCGCATTTCCGCTTGTGCTTGTGAAGCAATATTCCCGATTTCCCCTAGTTGTTTTTTTGCAATTTCTGGTTTCGTATCAAACATTCGAATAGCAGCGCTTGACATAATACTGAGGGCGAATAATTGCTGACTTACAGAGTCATGTAGTTCTCTTGCTAACCTTTGTCTTTCCTCTATTGTTGCAGCAGAATGGGCTTTTTGTGCAAAATCATTCTTTTCTTCTGCTAATTTCTGCAACGACTTAACTTGATTTTGGAATTTCTCCGCAATTTGATTTATTCCATCTGCTAATTGACCTAACTCATCCTGATTATCAATTTTAATTCGTTCAGAAAATTTCCCTCTTGATAGGATTGTTATAAAGGTAGATATATCGTCTAGCCTCTTTTTTACATAGTTACTATTTTTATATCCAATATAAATACTAGTAAAGAGTCCAATCGAAAAGCTTACGAGTGTAATATATAAAGTTATATCTACTTTAAGTGTTATCCCCTTTGGATAAACCAATAGTAAAACTTGTAATAGAATAAATAAAAGTAACGAAGTGATAAAGGCAACAATGACATGCGAACGTAATAACCAAAATCGAACACTATGAATCTTCTGGTACGCCCCTAGATTAAACTTTGTCAATTCGAACATCCCCTACTTTTACATCTAAAACGATATATACCTTTCTTGTTGCCATCTCATAATTAGATGATTCATATACCATTCTGCAATTTTTCCCTCTTGTCTCTTCTCCAAACAAGTTAATTTGTCCAGCTTTTACAACAGCGTCTATTTTTACTGGTAAATCTTCAGGGATCAGCATCTTTATATCTGCAACCATTCCTTTAATATGAATCGGTGTTTCTTTGTCAGGGATATACGCTTTCGTAAAGTCAAAGTAATAATCCCCCACAACATTTCGTAACTTTAACGGCTCTACAGACCAGTTTTGTTTATTCATTTTCATTTCACCAACAGTGAAAACTTTCTTAGAATCTCTGTTTCTTTCTTTATGACTTCCTATAACATCATCGTCATTAGAAAAAGATATACCATCTTCATCATCTGCATTATATGTCCAATCTATTTCCACATGAAAAGGACGTTTTTTTAAAAACATTTGGATACCTATATAAACAATTAATAATGGCCAAAGCTTCCAAATCATAGAAAATTGAAAAACAATAATGTTTAGTCGGTCTAAACAAAGTAAACTACCTAGAGCTAATAGAAAAAGGCTTAAAAACAATACTTCTGATCCTTTTGTTAGTTTATCTATTAATAATTTCAATCCAAGCAAAACGATAAACAGAGGATAAAATGCGACAAAAAACTCTTTTATTTCCAAGGAAATGACACCTAAATTAATGGAAAGTAGTACAATGCCAAGCAAAACTAACAGCGCTGCAATAAATTTTTGATTTAAAGTTTTCATATTTCACCTCTATGTGTCGTTGTCATATCTTTAAAACAATTGTATATGACAACGCACCACATTCCTACTACCTTACGATTGTACTTTTATCCGTCTCAAGACGGAATTATAGTACCGAAAGTTAATATTACTTCCTTTTTGTAAATTTCACTTGTAGCGAATGATAAATTGTAGTTGCAGCAAGTAAACATAGAGTACCCGCCGCATATCCAGCAATAACATCGGAAGGATAATGATAGTTTAATATCAGTCTACTGAATCCTAATAAAAAGATAAAAAGAGCACCAATAGTGACAATTACAGAACTACTTATTTTACCTTTTGTATATTGAACAATTAAATAAGTAAGTAATCCGTAGAAAAAAAGTCCAACCATCGCATGTCCACTCGGAAAACTTAAACTTTCAGCTCCGGGACCTGTCATTGGTCTTTCTCTTCCAGTCGTATCTTTAATAAATTTATTTAATTCGTTTACTACAATAACCCCAACTGTTAAAACTGCCATACCTAAATAATCTTTCTTTTTCCACCAAATTAGGAGTAAACTAATAATCAATATCGGGATAACACCTTGTTTATCACCTAATATTGTGAAAAGCTCAAAAAAACCTCTCACACCTTCTGTTGCGATGATACTTACTATTCCTTGAATCCAAACGTCATAAAAAAATGTTTTTTCGCCAATGACGAAAAATAAGGACCAAACAAATACACCTATTAGGCCTATAATTGCGATTGGTTTCATCCATCTCCACTCAGAAGTACTCTTTACTTCTCTTTCAGTTTGCATAATTTCACCCCTCCTAATCTTCCATAGTCATTCACATTACGTTTCTATCATAAAATGAAATGAATTATTTTTTTAGTCATTTTTTCACGTTCTTTTTATTAATGATATATATTTAAGAAAAGTTTGACTATTATTTTTTCAACTTTTTATATAAACTAGTATTATCTCATATATTTCTAGACACGAAACAACATAAAGGAGAGGAATGGAATGCTAGAAAACTTATTATCACTACTTGATCGATATTATGATGAAATGGTAGAAATCAGACGACATTTACATCAACATCCTGAATTATCTTTTAAAGAATATAAAACTGCGAATTATATAGCAGCTTATTATGAAAAACTTGGTGTTACAGATGTTAGAACAGATGTAGGCGGAAATGGTGTTGTCGCAAAAGTTCATGGTGCTAAACCTGGTAAAACTGTTGCTTTGCGTGCAGACTTTGACGCGTTACCAATTCAAGACGAAAAAGAAGTCCCTTACAAATCAACCGTTGAAGGTGTGATGCATGCTTGTGGTCATGACGGTCATACAGCAACACTTCTCGTACTAGCAAAAGCTATACACGAATTACGAAATGAGCTATCGGGTACAGTTGTTTTTATTCATCAGCATGCTGAAGAATATGCACCTGGTGGAGCAATTGCTATGATTGAGGATGGTTGTTTAGATGGAGTAGACGTAATTTTCGGTACACATCTTTGGGCATCAGTTCCTGTAGGTACAATTGAATATCGTGTTGGACCAATTATGGCTGCGGCGGACCGATTTGAAATAAAAGTTCAAGGTTCTGGTGGGCATGGTGCTCAACCTCATCGAACGAAAGATGCTGTTGTTACAGCCTCTCAGTTAGTCTTGAATTTACAACAAATCGTAAGCCGTTACGTTAATCCCGTTGAACCTTCTGTTATTTCCGTAGGTAAATTCGTTGCAGAAAATGCATTTAATGTTATAGCTGATACAGCATCCCTCGAAGGTACTGTTCGAACGTTCAGCGAAGATGTACGTGATCAAATAGAGCGTGATATTGACAAGGCTGCCTATGCAACATGTGCATTGAATGATTCAACGTATACGTATAAGTTCCACCGAGGATACCCTGCTGTGATAAACCATAAAGAAGAAACAGAATATTTAGTTAGTGTTGCCTCAAATTTAGAGGAAGTGAAACATGTAGTTGAAACGGAGCCTCAAATGGGCGGAGAGGATTTTTCCTATTATTTACGACACGTAAAAGGGTCATTTTTCTTCACTGGGGCTAAACCAAAAGGAGTAGAGGAGGCGTATCCTCATCACCACCCTAAATTCGATATAAACGAAAAGGCAATGCTTGTCGCTGCCAAAACACTTGCAGCAGCTACTATAAATGTTCATGCAGAAGCTAAAACTGCTACAAATGTGTAATTGAAATATAAGTAACTAGCGTAATCCGCTCCATACTTATTTTCCTCCAGCATTAGCAAAAAACTCGCAAAGGTAAGGAAGGCCCGAAAAGTTAGAGCTATTCTCTAACTTTTCGGGTCAACAACCTAATTGCGAGTTTTATTCATTATTCTCATTCGATAACAGTTCATTGCCGTTTTACCTAATTGGTCTAATAAATTAAAGTTAGCATATGCCCCGACTACAGCTCCGAAACCCGGTACCATTTGAAATAATTTTACTAAATCAAGAAAATCTCGATATTCTTGTTGAAGAGTTCGCCAATCTAGTTCTTTTCTGTCTTCCACTTCATTCTCCCAATTTTCAATGATTGTTAATACTTCTTTACGATGTTCCTCACTTGAGAAAGCTAATTGAAAAATATAGAGGAGAAACAATCTTTCTTCGTACTTTTTTGGATCAAAGCCATATAGTGAGCATGCTTCAAATAAAAATTTAATCTTTATAGATAATAAGAGTGGAAAATCTGCTAAGCCTAACAGTATTCCACCAGCACCAGTTCCTGCTCCTTCAGCTGCTGCCGTTCGTTTAAATTTATCTAATTTTTCTAGTACAAGCTTTTCCTTTTCTTCTAGTGTAAGACTTTCTATATCGTCCCGCTTTTTTGTTGTTATATTACTTCCCGCTAGCGTTGCTTGGACCATCTTTTTAATACTTTCCGTTATGAAGTGATGGACTTTTTCTGGGATGAAACTATTTACTTTATTTTGAGTATTTTTGGATAGTCTTTTAAACATATTTGGTTTGCTGGATAGTTCTAATTTCCACTTTTCCATATCTCGCAATACTTTTTGTTCATAGTTCATTCTTAAACCTCCAAATACTTTGTACTATACATACGTAGATTTAGTAAAAAAGTTTCAAAAAAACACTCAAGCAGGCATCGGGCACGACTTGAGTGTTTCTCTTGTTTTATTGTTAGTCCGCTCCTCTTCGCTACGGACATAAGTCTCCCCCGGGCGTGGCTTGAGCCTCCTCCTCGCTTACGCTCGTGCGGGGTCTCAAGGCTCACGCTACTCCCGCTGGAGTCAAATGTCCTTCGCTCCGATCCACTCACGGTTCTAAAGTCTGTTAAACCAACTTATAGGGTAGGTCAAGACCGACATATCCTATTTTCATGCCCTATGGTACAATATTTCATTTTCATCGGTGTCTACCTAAGATGGGAATGTACTTTTGAGAATTTCGTTATATAGATTGTACTCTTTTTTTGGCTGAGTATTGAACGTAAAGGTACGAGAATGCAATTCCACCTATTAATACGATTATAAAATGGGTGAATGTTGCAGTAATAGCAACAATTAACGATAGGATAAAGGTTTGTACTATTAAAACGGATAAGAGCAAACTTAAAAATGATTTATACTGCTGCTCTTTACTTAATGGATATAAATTTAACCATAATTTATTGTAGTGATATCTCCACATTGGAACTAATTGAAATGCTGTCAAATATAAAACAAACAATGGCACTATATACGTTCCATATCCAACTGGTAGAAAATTGAGTAATACAACTCCTATTACAAGTAATCTTAAGAACAACCCAAAATAATCGCCTGACCTTAAAAATGTACGTGTATACAAATAAAGATAACTATTATCTTGTTTATAGCTAATAATGGATAAAATACTATCTAACCATTTACGTCTCTTTACCTTTTCTTTTAAGCCTGGAACATCTACAAACAGATTAGCTACACGATAAAAAAGTTGAGCTCGTTTCGTTTCTTCATTTATAAGATATTCCCATTTCCAAGTCATATTCTTAATTGTTTGCTGGAAATACACTAACATTAACAACATAATAATCATAACAGCAATGATGTACGCTAAATTGGCTCCGGTAAATAGTAAATAAATTAAAGTGAAATTAATAATAAGCCGAATGCCATGATCATAATAACGGACACGTTTATCTGTGTAAAATCCCATAATCCAACTCATCCACAAATTCCAACTTTTCACCCCGATAAGCATTATTAAAATGACTAATACAGGTTGACTAGCCGCACCTGTTACTTTTAAATATAGCGGGACAGAAACGCCGAAAACAATTAATAAGAAATAACTTTCTAATGCGATTGAAAAGAGAAACGATTTCTTAATGTAAGGTTTTAACTTTTCTTCTAATGGAAGTAAAAATACTATATCGGGCTCCTTTAAAAACGTACGGATGCCCCCTCTCGTTAAAAGTAACGCTAATATTATCCCCATTAAAACGGCATATGGAAAAGTTGTCGGTACTACTTGTAGCCAATTTTGATAAGTAAGGGCAAGTCCACTTAAAAGAAAAATCATGACAATGACTAAATGGTCATTAAACATATATTTTAAATAACTACGTGATTCCTTTAAATATTGAAGAAACCTTTTTTTCCAAAACTGTTCTGTATTAAACATTGCTATCTTCCTTTGTTAATTGGATATATAAATCATCAAGAGAAGCTGCCGGCATATTAAACTGCTCTCGTATTTCAGCTAAAGTACCTTTTGCTCTTATTTCGCCATTATGTAAAATTACAAAGGAATCACAATATTTTTCTGCTGTTGCTAAAATATGAGTTGACATTAAAATTCCTGCCCCACTATTTTTAGCTTTTTCCATTAATTCAAGTAAAGAATTAATAGCTAATGGATCTAATCCAACAAAAGGCTCATCGACAATATAAAGTCTCGGTTCAACTAAAAACGCAGACAAAATCATTACTTTTTGTTTCATTCCTTTTGAAAAATGAGCAGGAAACCATTTTAATCTTTTTTCCATTCTAAATTCCTTTAATAACGGATGTAACCTCTCTTCAAACGTTTGCTTCGATAGCCCGTAAGCCATCGCCGTTAATTCTAAATGTTCGTATAGTGTTAACTCATCATACAATATTGGTGTTTCCGGAATAAATGTAAACTGCGAACGAAATTTTGTTACATTATCCTTAATAGAATTACCATCAATCGTAATGGTTCCTTTTTTCGGCTCCATTGTACCAATAATATGTTTTATCGTAGTACTTTTGCCCGCCCCGTTTAAACCGATTAGCCCTACAAGCTCTTTTTCCTTTACGGAAAATGATATATCTTTTAAAACGGCTTGGTTCGTATAACCACCCGTTAACTCATTTATTTCTAACAAATTTGTCATGTTTTTTTTTTCACTCCTTCAGAACTATCCGTGGATATTACTTTTAGCCACGGACAAATCATACCTTATACAAGATTACTACACAAATGATTCAAATTCCTGCGAATTGTCTTTTATTTTTCATCAGACTACAAAAAAAGTAAACATGTAACAAATTTCAACTTTTTTCTCAAAATTTATAAACCGAATGAATAGTTTATCCTTTTTCGTACACAATAATGAAGGAAGAGGGGGCAGCATTAAGCCGGTAACTTAACTGAAAATGGGGTGCTTGTCAAAGACAGGACCGTATTTATCGGAAGCTTCTCTAGACCGTTGCAGGACTTAACCATCTAAGTAACACCTAATGAATGGAATGAGGTGTTTGTGGGCGATACTTTTCGTTTCCATTAAAACATTAACATCATCTATTTATAAATGAGGTGTTTGTCAAAGACAATTTAGTCTAGTTCCAAGTTACTTTCGTTGTGTTAACTAAAGTAATAAGGGGATGGTAACATTGAATAAAGGAAGTAATCACTAGCATTTTTAAGTCAAATGAGGTGTTTATCAAACACAAGTTGTTTGTTCTTTAAAATGAAGTAGATTGCTTCTCTAATTCGAAGAGAAGCAGAAGTTTTGGATAATCGCCCTCTCTTCTAGCAGAGGCAACGTATGTTGCTTCTGCTTTTTCACTTTTAAAATACGTAGAGGCAACTGCTACATAATAAATATGGTTGCGAAGGAAAGCTGGAATTATTGCAAATAAAACACTTTCATACAACTTTATGATTGAATATGGTAAAATACAACAAAACAATGTGAGGTGAAAAGTTATGTCTGATTGTATCTTTTGTAAAATTATTAATGGCGACATCCCTGCAGCTAAAGTGTATGAAGATGAACACGTACTGGCTTTTCTAGATATTAGTCAAGTAACGAAAGGACACACACTCGTAATACCTAAAGTACATAAAGAAAACATTTATGAATTAACACCAGAACTTGCAGGGAAAGTTTTAGAAGTCGTACCTAAAATCGCAAATTCAATAAAAGCACAATTTGATCCTGTTGGCTTAAATTTACTTAATAACAACGGCGAAGCAGCTGGTCAATCTGTTTTCCACTATCATATGCACATCATTCCCCGTTACGGTAAAGGGGACGGATTTGGCGCAGTTTGGAAATCTAACCAAAGTGACTATACACCTGAAAAACTACAAGAAATTGCAAGTAGTATTAAAAACGGTATTTAAACCATTAGTAAGAGGCTGGGACAAAACTAAAATAATCATGATGAAAAACGAACAATCGGCAAACTAGCGGAGGAAATATACGTAGACTCCAGCGGGAGGAAAGGCATAGGTGAGAAGATAGCAGTGCTTTAGCACGAGGAGGCTCACCAGCACGAAAAGTCTCGATCTGGCCCGACAAGCATAAGACAGGCGCTGCAGATGGGCGCTCTTTGCCCAACGGAAGTGAATGTCTTATGTCTCGAGGGCCAAGCCGCCGTTACTAGACACGCCCGCGGAAAGCGAAGTATATTTCCGGAGCACTTTACCCGCAATTTTTTGTTCTTTTTTTCGTGGATACAATAGTTATGTCTCAACCTATTTTTTGAATTGTTAGAAAAATCCCCCCTTCCCTTTCCATCATTAAAGTAGTATAATGACAATATGTTATTCGCACTAGACAACGAGTGTACTAGTGGGATAGCAACAATAAATGAATAGAATAGTCGAGGAGAGATGAGAAATGAAAACAAAGACTCTAGTAGCATTAGCTTTATTAGCTGCCATTGGGACAGTTTTACATGCAGTAGTCCCTAACTTTATATTCGGTATGAAACCCGATCTATCACTAATTATGATGTTTATCGGAATTTTGCTTTTTCCTGAACGTAAAAACGTCTTACTAATAGGTGTTGTAACTGGTTTTATTTCCGCCCTAACAACAGGATTTCCTGGCGGACAAATTCCTAACATTATTGATAAGCCGTTAACAGCATTTGCATTTTATTTTCTATATTTAGCTTTAAAAAATTTCGATAAGCCATTAGTTCGCGCTGGTATTTTAACAGCAGTTGGGACAATTATTTCTGGTACTGTTTTTCTAACTAGTGCCTTACTAATTGTAGGTCTTCCTGGAGGAGCATCCTTTACATTCTTTTTCTTAACGGTTGTACTACCTGCATGTGCAATGAATACAGTGTTAATGGTTGTCATTTATCCAATTATTACTTCAATAGCCAAACGCTCAAACCTTTCTGTAGCGTTATAATACAAATATAAAAAACTAAGGTATTTTGCCTTAGTTTTTTGTTTTTACCCTTATATAAACTTTCCTCAATGTAATAATTAGAAAATCCAAAGGATAAGAATAGATAAAAGAAATAATATTCCTCCCGCTCCCCCTAATACGAGTGCTCTTTCTTGTAACACTTTTCTAGAAGGATAAACCCCCCCTCGTTTCGATGCTAGGAAGAAATTTACTCCCCCTAATAAAAAAATGATACTCAGTATAAAAAGAATCGTTTTAATAACCCCCATGCACTCGTCCTCCTTATACTTCATATGTATGCTTAAATGTCTATCTATATGTTGAGTATGTCCTTCTTTTTTCGGCCAGGATATATTTAACCGCTTTTTTTGTCATTTTTAGAAAAAATATTAAAAAAAATGAAGAATGGAAAAAGGATTATTGATTTATTTGTGGAATTATATAATAATCCTCTATAAATCCATTATATTTCAATAACAAAACTGAGGTGAAAATGATGAATGGCAAATCATTCATGTATGGTATAATTGTAGGAGGGGTGATAGGCTCCATCACAACATTACTTACAACTCCATCTTCCGGTAAGAAGATCCGAGATAACTTAACTGTTGCACAACAAAATGCAAAGGAATCTTACCAAGACATAGCGGGAGAAGGAAAGGTGTTAGCGAACGATTTTAAGAAAGCGATTACAGAAAGTTCAAATGTCATTACAAGTGTGGCCACGGACTTAAAAAAATCGGTTCAGCATTGGCAAAATGACGCTGCACATCATAGAAAGAATATTGAAGATAAGATGGAAAACATCCAAAAAGAACTGGAAGAACTTGAAAAAACAGTTAAACAAAATAATTTGTAAATTTTAACCTTTATTAATTATTATTTTATTGTCATAATAGGAACTAGTATATTAGTAAAAAGTAGGTGAGCAAAGATGAATACTAAAAATAAAGAGTACTCTTTAATTGAAGCTATGCTTTTTAGTCAACGCGTGGCTCAAGTTAGTAAAGCATTGTGGAAGTCAGTTGAAAAGGATTGGCAACAATGGATCAAGCCTTATGACTTAAATATTAATGAACATCATATTATATGGATTGCTTATCACTTAAAAGGTGCTAGTATATCTGAAATTGCTAAATTTGGAGTAATGCATGTTTCTACTGCATTTAATTTCTCAAAAAAACTGGAAGAGCGCGAACTCCTCCGATTCTCTAAAAAAGAAAATGATAAACGAAATACGTATATTGAATTAACATCTAAAGGCGAAGAAATGCTTTTAGATATGATGGAAAATTATAAGCCTTTTAATCATTCTACTTATAACGGTGCCTTACCATTAAAAGAATTGTATGGGAAATTCCCTGATTTCTTAGATATAATGTGTGTTGTGAAAAATGTTTACGGTGATGATTTCATGGACATTTTTGAACGATCATTTAACAATATCGAACAAGGATTTGAAGATGTTGATGGAAAAATTGTAAAGAAGAAAACAGAAGAAAAAGCGGAATTGTCTAACACTATATAAGATTTAATAGCTCCTTCGTTAAATCTCTATAAATATTCTGTTTATAAAGAGCGAATATAGTTTCCTCTTTAGGAAATTTTGCTGGTATTAAAGCATTCCATTTAGTGAGAAGCGGTGAAAATGTTACAAATCCATCCGCTTTTTGCTTTTCTAATTCTATGTTCAATTTTTCACATATTTCAAATAGTACTTCTACTTCCTCTTTACTAATCCCTCGTTTTATTACTAGTATGTCAAATGGATATAATTCTACATCAATATGCTTCATTAATAATTGCAGATGGTATTCAATTTTTGCCAATCTATCCTCTAATACTTCCATTTTTCTCGCTCCTAAATTTCCACATTCATAACACCTCTATTCTATCTGTTCTTCTTACATTTGCCAAATATTATTTAATGTTTATGTTTTTCAAGAAAAGAAAAAAGCTAGATTTATACTAGTCTAGTATTCTTTGAATTATCTCCATATCCATTTTTTCGAGAACAAATAAAACATGACAAAAAAAAGTGATTTTCGCTATTGATTTTTCCAATAAAACGTCGTAAAGTATTCTAATGATTTCTAGTTTTTATTTACTTTGGAAGGTGAATCTACATGAACTGTTGGAAGTCCATAAATATTAATAGACAATATGGAGTCCACCGCATCACAGGTGTTTCTTTAATTATTACATTACTAGCCTTTATTATGATCTTTTTATCTTTTAATCTAATATTCTCTCAGCAAGATGTTTCATCAAAATATTTTAGCTTGTTTTTGTTAGCGTTAATTTGCATACCAACTACACATAAATTATTTCATGCTTTACCAGTAGTACTATCGAAGAAAAAAGTATGCTTCTCATGGCGCTTACAATATTGCCTTCCGTTTTTAACGATTAAATCGGAACAACCTTTTTCAAAATTTCAATCATACGTTATATTTTTAATGCCTGTTATTGCGATAACAGCTATTCTTACAGTATTAACATTTATGTTACCAGCATATTTTCATTATATTTCTATTTTGCTCGCTTTTAACATTGGATTATCTGTTCCGGACTTTTTATATCTTAAACAAATAAACTCTGCACCAAGGGCTTGTCAAATTGAAGAAATTGAAAATGGTTACGATATATTAATAATGAACGAAGATTAGGTCTCTTCCATATTTTTTTGAAATGTCAAGCTATCTTTTCTTTTGTTTTTTTGTTATTGTTAAACTATAATAGCACGCCATTAAAGGAGGAGACCTGTATGGCTATCTTATTCATCCCGGTGGCTGTATTCATACTCTATTACATAAATAAACTGACGAACTCTTTATGTGAGCAAAAAGAAATTCCTGAAGAGCGACAAGAAGGTGTGTACCGGACTATTAACGTACTTATTACTATCTTATTAATCTCTTCTTATGTAGATATATTACTTTCGTCACAATAAGTTTATTAGGAGCATGAACACAATCAAATTTAATTTAATGAAAAAACAGAGATGAGAGCAAGCCTCTCATCTCTTTTTTTATTAATATAACCAAGCTGCACCTACGATTACTAACAAGATGAACAATACAACGATTAGCGCGAAACCGCCACCTGCATAACCTGACATTCCTTTTTCCTCCTTTATTTAATCTGACAAGTAATTAGTATAGCCATGCTGCACCTACAATTACTAACAAGATGAACAATACGACAATTAACGCAAATCCTCCACCTGCATATGGAGCACTCATTTTAGTAACACCTCCTTTTGAGAAGTTACAACCTGCATTTGCAACGTTCTTAACGAAGGCGTAGGCGATTTTAGCCGGCCTTACTTCATTACATGAAACCCTGGGAAGGATTACTGTAACAATGCCTTTTGTTTCATGTTTCTCTATATAAATATGTATTTGTCATATTTTTGATTGGACGTTTACCCATTTTTTTTAAATCCTTCATCATCTGTCCACAAGTTTTTTTTCTTATTCTCCATGTGATATAGTATGACTTGTAAATTTATTTAGTTGAGGTGTAGAAAATTGAGAAATTGGTACTTTTCCATACTTGCTGGATTATTATTAATTGGATTAGTTGCTTGTAACAATAATTCAATTAACGATAGCGAAGAAATTGCAGAAGAAACTGTTGTCGCTACTTCAACGGATGGTGACATTACAAAAGAAGAACTATATGAAGCAATGAAAATTAGGTTTGGTGAGGAAATTTTAAGAGAACTTGTATACGGTAAGGTGTTAAGCAACCAGATTGAAATAACCGATGAAGAAGTTCAGGAGCGTTTAGACGAATTAAAAGAGCAGTTAGGTCCCCAATATGAACTTGCCTTAAGAAATAGTGGATTTAAATCGGATGATCAATTTATCCCTACATTAACAGTTTCGATGCTTCAAGAAAAAATTGGGATGGAGGCAGTAACGGTTACAGATGAAGAAATAAAAGAATATTACGATCAGCTAAAACTTCCCATTCGAGCTAGTCACATTTTAGTGGAAGACGAACAGTTAGCACAAGAAATTAAAGCAAAATTAAACGAAGGAGAAGATTTTTCCGAACTAGCAAAAGAATATTCTACAGATGCTACCGCTGAAAACGGTGGTGATTTGGATTGGTTTGGACCAGGAAGAATGTTAACAGAGTTTGAAGATGCTGCGTACAATCTTGAAATTGGAGAAATTAGCGATATTGTAGAAACAATGTACGGTTACCATATTATTTTGCTTACTGATAAAGAAGAAAAGCAGCCATTCGATGAAGTTTATGAACAAATAAAAAACGAAGTACGACAAAATAAAGTGATGGCAGATCCTACAATCGTGGAGACTGCAGTACAAGAAGCACTAAAGGACGCCAATGTAAAAGTATTAGATGGACAATTAAAAAACACATTCACAACAGAAGATTAAAATTAATTTAGAGAAGAGGTTGTCCATTAGGACAACCTCTTCTTCATACTTCTCGTTGCCCTATTTTCTCCCAGTTAATACATGATTCCATTAAAATGGATAATACAACTCCCATAATTAAACCATTTGATAAAAAAGGTTGTAAAAGAATAGGTACACTACTTAATATTTCTGGAGATATGTTTAGTAAACATACACCTAATAGTACAGGTCCAGCTACTCGAAAAACAGTAAAAGAATTAAGTACAGTCCCATTTAAACTATTGTAAGCAGTTCCGAATAATTGTAAATAAGCAACAAATAAAACTGCGTTCCCAATTGTTACTGGCATCGTTGATAAAAAGTCACCGAACGGTGGAATTAAACCAATTAGCACTAACATTCCTCCACCAATAAAGAACGGATCTTTATGAAAAATTCTCGTACTTTGTAAAAAACCAATGGAAGATGTAAACGGTGTATATGGCACAAGACCAAAAACAGGTGACACGAATGCAAATAAGCCCGTTAGAAAAAACGATTTCCGATATTGACTATTATCTGCTTCTTCCTTAAATAAACTAGCGGCTGCTCTAATTGATGCGATTGTATTACTTAAATTTAGTACTCCAGCAAAAAATGCTACTGCCACAATCCCATACTGCAAATTAGGCTGTCCGAGCGGAAACAGCGAAATAGCAAAACCTGTTGATACAGGCTGTTCAATAAATTGAGGAAACAATAAGACATATAGTACCCATCCAACTACAATACCAATTAAAATCGAAAAATTACCGATAACTGCATTTCCTTTTATTTTTAATAAACTTACTAAAATAACGATACTAACAGAAAGTAAGCTCACTGGTACATTTAAAGACCCATCATCGGATACTTTAAGCATCCCTTGGAAAAAAATAAAGATGAGCTGAAACGTTAATAAAAATAAATATACAGAAGTAACCATAGGTGAAAATATTTTTTGAACATATTCAATTAAATTGAACACCGCAATAAAAACCGTAACAACACCTGCTAACAATATTCCTGTCGCGATCCCTCCACCAATTTGTTCGAAGCTCATACCTAGTGCTGAGGCAGAGATACCTAAGTTAAGCATAACACCCCAAAGCAAACCAGAATGACCTTCCATCAGGGGATACCTATGACCAATCCACCCTTGTAGAATACATGCTACACCAGTTAAAATAAGTGAACTACGTAGCATCATAGCAATTGTTTCGGTAGGAAGTTGGAAAATCGAGCCAAGTGAAATTGGTACAACTACCGTATTAGCAAAAATAAAAAAAAGCCATTGTACCGATGAAAAAATGGTCAATGAGTTAAAAATTCTATGCATTACATACACTTCTCATTCTTAATACGAGTGAACATTTGATAATATTCTCTTTTTACTCATTGTAACAAACTTACTGAAAACAACAATAAAAAATTTTATTTGCCATAGAAAAAAGCTAAGGTTTTATCCTTAGCTTGCTTTCACGTCATTTAACTTCCATTTGAATATACATGAGTCCGTTTTTCTTTCTCTTTCTCTAGACGCTCCATGTATAATTTGCCCTCTTGCTCAATAATCACATCTTCTTTTTCTCTTTCATCCTTTGCAGTACGTACTGTCATATAACCGCTAAAACAAATTCCTACAATCAGTAAAAAAATAAACCAACTCATCTTTTTCCTCCCTTTCGTTAGCCAAGCTATACTTACTAGCATGTATATGAAAGAAATTCAAAACTATTACTATCTATTTATGAAAAGTAGGTTTATAGAAGGAGCGATTGTCCATTGCGAAAATTCGTTCTGTATACTCTCCTGGCTTTGTTCGCGCTAAAGCACGGTCTAGCATATTCATTTTCGCATCAATATTATCAATATAATGAAGAATTTCTGCTTCTTTAATAATTGGTTGTTTCGGACTTCCCCATTCTAATTTTCCGTGATGGGACAGGACTAAATGTTGAAGTACTATTAGCTCCTCTCCATCAATTCCTAATTCTTCTGCTGCTTTTTCGATTTCATTTACCATAATAGAAATATGACCTATTAAATTACCTTTTATCGTATATGTAGTAGAAATTGGACCAGATAGCTCCATTACTTTCCCTAAGTCATGTAAAATTACGCCAGCATATAATAAGTCTTTATCTAACGACGGATAAAGTGTAGCGATTGATTTCGCTAGTTCAAGCATGGAGACGACATGGTAAGCTAAACCGGAAACAAACTCATGATGATTTTTTGTCGCTGCTGGATATGTTAAAAATGGTTCTTGATATTTTTTCATTAAGTGACGTGTTATACGTTGAATATTAGGGTTATTCATTTCAAAAATTGCTTCTGTAATTTTATCCATCATCGTTTCTTCTGAGAGGGGAGCTGTTTCTAATAGATCACTTATTGTTACAGGGTCATGTGCTTCTTTTTCACGAATTTTTCTAATTTTTAATTGGTTTTTTCCACGATAATGATGGATATCTCCGAGCACTCTTACTATGCTTTGGGCTATATAGCGTTCTTCATCCCCTTGTGATACATCCCAAAGTTTTGCCTCGATATCGCCTGATTTATCTTGTAGGATTAAAGTTAAAAATGGTTTTCCGTTGCTTGCAATTCCTTTTGTGGCTGATTTTACTAATAGGTATAAATCGATTTGTTCTCCAACTTCAAAATGTAAAACACCTTTTTTCATAAAGGATGCTCCTCTCCTTTGGGATATTTGGTTCTTATTATATCTACCTTAAAAATAGGCATGTTTGGAAATTTAGCATTCCATTATAGACAACATTGATTGTAGGAATACGTTATAAGTTAGTCCGTTACACTTCGCTACAGACACTTGCTTTCCGCGGGGAGATGTCTAGCTTCGACGGCTAGGTCCGGCTCAAACTTCCCTTTTCCTCCGTACGATAAGTCAACATCAGCTCACTTTCGTTCGCTGTGTTTCCTTTATCTCCTGCGGAAAAAGTCCAGTTTGATTGGACCTGAGCGAGCCGTCTACGCTTTTCGCGGAGTCGAGCCTCCTCGGCTTCGCCTGTGGGGTCTCGACCTTCCCTCTACCTCCCGCTGGAGTCAAGTGTCTTCCGCTACGTTCCACTCACGGTTATAAATCTAGAAAGGTAAAAAATTGTAGCTTTTCAAAGTCGAACCACCCATTTTCATGCGCCATGGTGCAAAATTTCACTTGCATCTACCATGAAAATTGAATCGTGGTTTGATGGTCCCTTGCACTCCGATTCTTACCTTTATAAAAACTGCAACCTTCGCCTATTTCCAAGCGCTTTTGTATACGTTTTCGTGCGTTTTATTTCTTCCATAGCATATCATTTGCATGTATTTTCAGCAAATTGGACTAAGGTTGTTAAAGGAAAAAACATTATCTTCTTTATCGGTAGCCATTAGCTCTTTTATATTTTCGTGGCAAGTGAAAAATAAAATTTGATGTCCTTCATTTGAGATTTCCTTTAACAGGTTTATCGCTTGTTTTGTTCGTGCTATGTCAAAGTTCACGAACGTGTCATCTAAAATAAATGGAAATGCGTGTTCTTTGCTCCAAATGGATGCAACAGCAAATCGAAGAGATAAATATAATTGTTCAATCGTTGCTTGGCTTAGCTCCTTAGGATAGTATCTTACCCCATCTTTATGTTCTACCATTAATGTTTGCTCCTCTTTCGGATCTAATATATTTACATAGTTTCCATCAGTAAGCATGTTAAAATAACGAGTAGCGACGTTTAATACATTGGGAAGCTTTACATCCCGATAATAAAGCAATGTTTTTTCTAAAAGTTGATGTGCTGTTTGAATGAAGGCCCATCTTTTAGCTTGATTAGTAAGTTTGGCTTTCGCAATCTCATATTGTTGTAACACTTCAGAATACGTCGAACCATTTTCTAACACTTTTATACTTTCTTCTAGTTGAGATTGTTTTTTATATAACTCTCTTTCGTTAGTTCTTAGCTGTTCTAGCAATTGCGAAATTTCTTTTTTACGCTCGACCCAATCTGATTCTTTATACCAATCTTCTTCATTAAAATGATAGTTTACAAAATATTGGTGAAGCTGCCCTTGTAAGTCTAGAAGTTTTTTCTCGTAGTCGGTTCCTAGTTGATAATTTTTTTCTTTTATACGAAAAGCCTCTTCATCGTTCACCTCTGCGAATGTATACAGTTGCTGTTTTTTTTCAAGCAACGAACGCTGTTCCATTTCTAGAAGCTCCCATTCGTTCTCTAGCTCCATCTTACTTTCTAACAGTTGTGTTTCCTTTACTATATTTTCTTCCAATTCTTTTTGTTTCGTTGCCAAAAGATAAAAGATATCGGAATCCGTTTCAACTTTAACGTTTAAACTTTTTTCAAGTGCCTTTCTATTATCGTTCCACCTATACAGTTCGACCTCTAGCGCTTTTTTTCTTTCTCGTAATTGTTCAAACTTTTCTACAGTTGATTTTAGTAAAGATGCTTTATCGAACGCTTCTTCCATATACACGACAGGAAAGGATTTAAAATAGCACTTTTCGAGCCAAATTTGCCATTCCTGTTGAACAACGTATTGTTGCTCCTCCCATTGTTCATACTGCTCAATGATACGATCATAATTTTTTTCATTTTGTTGGAATTGCAATTTCTCTTTCATTAATATTTGAAGAATGTGTTCATCCTCTAATAGCTTCTTTTCCATATGAGTAACTTCTTCACGATTAAATTTAACTTCGTCTACTTGTGCTTTTAAGCTTACGACACTTTCTCGTAGCTTCTCTCTTTCTTCCAACAAAACCGAAGCAGAATCACCTTTAAACTGCCAAAAGAATAAAAAGACTGCAACCAAAAGACTAATTCCGGTAACAACATATTGTTGTTGTATGAAAGTCCAAACAGCTAGCAACATTAACAAACTTATGACTGAATATTTCATTGCCGTTTGTTTTTTCTTATTTTCTTCATTTCTATTTTTTTGCATCTTTATTTGTGTATCAATATTTCCAATCATTTTTTCATGTAGTTCTATTTCTTGCTCCAGCTTACTGTTTTGACTATTCATTATTCTTTCTTTATACCGATTTCTTTCCTCTTCGGTCAGCATTTTACCTTTTAATTCTTTAATAGTTTGTTCGGATTGTTCCACATCTTCTTTTACTTTTATAAATTGTTCATCTAGCCTTGTTTTTTGTTCCTCCATTCTTAACTGCTTTTGGACTAAATCCCTCATAAAGGCTTTATTAGGAAGGCTTGCATCCCATGAAATTATTTCTGTATGTTTCCTTTCCTCCCAGTTCAAATCCATTTTAAGGCGGCTAATTGTTTGTGTTAGTTCTTCTAAAGAAATCTGTACTTTTTCATATTCATTTTTAGCTTGTTCATATTCCCCTTTACCAGCAAGAAATGTTTCTATTTCTCTTTTATGCGTTTTAACCTTATCGTCAATCTTTAGCGTTCGAATATTCCCTTCTATTTCTTCTAACCTTTTATTTAATTTATCTTTTTTTGTATGCAATGAGGCTAATTGTATATTTAACTGTTCTAGACGCACCCTACCATCAGCAGGGAATGGCTTATATGGTGGTAAGGAGGAAATAATTGTTTTTAGTTTATTTTTCTCAAGGAGCATCGGTGTGATAGCTACCATCGTTTCCACTTTACTCTGTTCAGCTTGCAATGCTTTTAATTCCAATTGTACATTCTTAATTTGTTTCTGTATTTCTTTTACTTCTCTTTGCAAATTATCATAATCTGTTAATTTCATTTTCCACTGTTTTACATCATGATTTAACTCTTTTAATACTACTAATTGTTCGTTAATAATCGGTTTTCTACCATTTCGTTTGAACAATGCCTCACTATCTTTTTCTAACGTTTGCATTATTTTATGTATGTGATCCGAACCGATAAATCCAGAGGAGAATAGATAGCTTCCTAATTGGTCCACATCTGTTAAGGCGATGTTTTGAATATCCATAATATTAAAGGAAAATACTCCTTTATATAGCGATTTTTCCATTCCTTTTAGGATAGGTTGAATATCGGTGGAAGTACTACCGTCATTATAGAAAACAGTTACTTCTCCCGCTGCCTTACCAGCAACTCTTTCTATTTTCACCTCACCAAATTCCGATGTATCCAATAGTAAACTACCACCGTATTGCATTCCTCGCTTCGGTTCATAGCGTAACTCTGTTTGATTTTTCAATGGAAATCCAAAAAGGATAGCCTGTATAAAAGCCATAATCGTTGACTTCCCAGCTTCATTTTCACCCAAAAATAGTTGAATTTTATTAGATAATCCATCTATTTGAATGTCCTGTAGTTTACCAAAACCGTAAATATGAATTTCTTTTATTATCATTCGTATCACCTCTTTTCCTCTAGTATTTTTGTAATAATCCATTGTTCTGCTTCTGTTTTCATTTCTTGTTTCTCTTCAAGTGTCAATGAAGTTAAATATTTTCTAGCCTCGCTATGAGAATATAAT
Source organism: Sutcliffiella cohnii (assembly GCF_002250055.1). Classification (NCBI taxonomy): domain Bacteria; kingdom Bacillati; phylum Bacillota; class Bacilli; order Caryophanales; family Bacillaceae; genus Sutcliffiella; species Sutcliffiella cohnii. Next base: position 810,849 of record NZ_CP018866.1, on the reverse strand, counting down.
GCGCTAAAGTCAATATCGCTTGTCTCTTCCACGAGTTTAAAAAAGTCTATAAAAAATGGGGTTTCTTTTAACTGATCTTTGTTTATAAGTGGTTGTGTTTGCACTTTCAGGTCATACGTGTAGACAAAATGGACATCTTCCTCTTCTTGTTCGTTTAGTAGTACTAGCAGATCATTTTGATTGTCCTGCTGCACAAGCTCGGAATGAAGCTCCCCTTGTCCTTGCAAAATAACTTGCAATAACACACCTTCATGTTTTGCACGCTTTTTCCTTTTTTCATCTTGTATGGCATCAACTATTCTATCAATTGATTTCATGTTTTCTATATTTATAAACGTAGTATCCCAGAGGACTGTTTCAGTTTTAAAAAATTGAAGCTCCGTTTTTTCCTCACTCATCGTCACAACATAACAGCCTTTTGTACCTTCTTCTTTTTTATGCCTGCCTTGAATATTACCTGGATACACGATATACGGATTAGAATAAAGTATTTCTCTTTTATGTATATGGCCTAATGCCCAGTAGTTAAATTGTTTAGATAGAAGCTGTTGGACGGTAAAGGGAGCATATGGATCATGCTCTTCACGGCCAGCTAAGTTTCCGTGAATCATCCCAATATGAAATGGAACATCTTCTTCTTTCACGTATTCATCGACTCTATTTTCATAATGATGGCGTGTAGGATAACTAAATCCATAAATGTTCGCAACGTGTTGATTGTGTTTATAAAATGGAAAGGAAGTAACTTCTGCTGGGAAAATATGAACGTTATTAGGATATTGAAAACTAGTAGAAGTATTACCTTCTAGATGATCATGATTTCCATGGATAACGTACACATGAATATTTGCTTCCTGCAACTGTAAAAACTGTTCTCTTAATTTAGCTTGCGCGTAAATACTTCGATTTTCGCCATCGAATAAATCTCCTGCTATTAAGACAAAGTCTACTTCCTCGTCCAAGGCAGTTTGTACTACTTTCCTTAACGATTCAAAAGTACTCGCTCGCACTTTTTTTAATATGTTATTTGGTAATGTATGTAAGCCATAAAAAGGACTGTCTATATGCAAATCCGCACAATGTAAAAATTTAATTGAATGCATCATTTTACCTCACCATTTAAAGTTTCTTCTATTTTACCATGCTTAAAACACGAATGCACGTTCGTATGAAAGTTTTTTCTATTGGATAACATCATTCCTACTAAATTGTTTTCATTTTTCCAATTTCGTGATACAGTAATAGAAAATGAACATCCATTCATTATTGTGTAAGGGGGGCCATATGATGGAGAAATTTACTTTAACTGTTTTTCATAATAATGGGGAAAAATTGTTAGATGAGACTTTTGAGGCTGCAAGTGAAAAAGAAGCAAAACAATTGGGAGAAAAGAGACTAGAAGAATTAAATTTCCTACAAACAACTCACCGTTGTACAAATTCAAAAGGAAAGTTACTATTATTTCATCGATAATATTCCAACCATTATAAAAACCATCGCTAATTGAGTTAGCGATGGTTTTCTTTTACTAACACCCTTTAAAGTGAGGTACTCTTTTTTCAAAAAACGCCTTTATTCCTTCTTGGTGATCTTTCGTGTGACGCATCTTTCGTTGTCCCTCTTTTTCTAACAACAGCATTTGTTCTAGAATTGGATATTCTGTTCTTTGAAGGATTGTCTTCGTTTCAATCATCGCCTGTAAAGGAGCTAACTGTAGACGTTTTATTTCCGCTAAAATAAAGTCATCTATCTCACTTTCTACAATACTATCAATTAAGCCAAGCTCCTTCGCTTCTTTCGCATGAAGCTTTTTACCTTCCCATATTATTCTTTTAGCATTTGCTTCCCCTATTCTGTTCTTTAAGAAGAAATGTCCTCCTCCATCTGGTATTAGTCCTATTCCAATAAAATTCATCGCAAGTATAGCCGTTGGTACTGCCACCACTTTATCACAAGCTAGGGCGATACTTAGTCCTAATCCCGCCGCAGCCCCATTAATCGTACAAACTGTAACTTTTTTTAATGAATAAAGGGTGGAAACAATATTATTTATAGTCGTAATGACAGACTCATACAATGCCTCATCTTCCTCTAACATCATTTTAATATCTCCACCCGCACAAAACGCTTTCCCTTTACCAGTTAAAATTAATATAGAGGATGGGCTTTTAGCAGCCTCTTGTAAGGCTTTCTCCAATTCATATAACAATTCATCATTTAAGGAGTTTAGCTTATCTGGACGGTTTAAAGTAATTTTTGTTATTTTTCCATTATCTTCATACTGAACATTTTTCCATTCCTTCATATGTAGCACATCCTTTCTCGTTAAAAATGAATGATTATTCATTCAAATTATACCATGGTTATTAAAACAAATGTGTAAATAATACAAAGTCCAACTACTAATAATGAATATTTGTGCTAACAACTAATGAACATTTCATAATCCTTACAAGGTTAATGAACAGAAAAGTCCTAATAGTCAGTTTCTACTGACTATTAGGACAGCCCCCTTTTTTCACGTAGATTCTTCCACATTATTAGCTACGTGTTGATCACTACTTTTCGATTCCACGAGTATATTTCTTACATTAATAATAGACTGAATAATTAGTATTAATCCCGGGATAAAAAACAAGAATAGAACACCATTTTTAGATTTCGTAAATTCAATAGCGTAGCCTAAGTAAGGAATAGTGAAACCGCTATATTGCGCTACTATATTTTCTGGTAGGAGTAACGTTTGATCCACCCCATCATTATTGTCTCCTCTAGTTCGATACATAATGTTACCGTTCTTTTCTATTACTTCTACAATTCTATGCGTAACTAATGTTGCCCTATTTTCCCTGTATGTGACAATATCATTTTCTTTAAATCTAGTCATATCTCCCCCTGGCTTCACAGCTATAATGGATCCTGTCATAAATGTAGGCTCCATAGATCCAGAGAGAACCGTTTTTAGTTGATAGCCAAATATTTGAGGCTCTCCTCCAGAAGCTTTTGATGAAAGCACAAAAAATATGATGAGTGCTAATCCAATATATAATCCTATCGTCACAACATTAATTACCCCAGATATAATGGACTTAAAAGACATTCTCTTCACCTTCTTTTATTAAACTACTCATCTTCGTCTACCATTTCGTCATCTTCTTCAAAATCTATTACTTCCTTTTCTATCTCTTCTTCTTTCTCTTCTATATCACCTTCTACTGTCTCCTCTTCTTCTGAATCACTTAACGGTGGTTGTTCGTCACTAACTTCTTCCTTATTACTTTCTGTCGGGATTTCTTCCTCTTCTGCTGCTTCCTTTTCATTGTCAGATTTCTCTTCTATTCCTTCTGTTTCTTCTATTTCCTCTGTTTCTTCTATTTCTTCTATTTCACTCGTATCCTCTTCTATCCAATAGCCAGCCTGTAAAGTACCTGTCACTTTATAGGTGTCGATATAATACGCATCAGTTGTTGACGCAAAGTACGAAACAGTTAGAGTAAATAAATATATAAGTGTAATATTATGTAAAAAAAATCCCCGGAATTTATTTTTTCTTTCTTTCACTTTCCCTTTTTGCCCATACATAAAAGAACACCCCCAAGTTTTAATGCATTACTCATTAACGATCTCAGCAAATATAAATGAAATAGCATCTACATTTTGCTCAAATCATTAAGCAAACAATTTTTAGAAAGATGGGGTTGTCCCCATCTTTCTAATGATAAAATATGTCCTATTAATCTATATGTTCACCTTCACCTTGTTTCGCAACAAATTTCCAATTAATGATTAAGGAATCACCTTGGAATTGTGATTGATCCTCATTATTGTCAACGAACTCAAATTGTACCCACATTAAGTCATCTGTACCAGCTGGTAAGCCGCTACCTTCTCCAAAGTACTCATCAATTTTCTTTTCTACTGCATCTGGAGCCATATCTTTTAAGTCATATAGAGTTGTAGAGAAGATAATATCGTTGTAGTATTCTCTACCTGTTTTGTCAACATTCTCAAGGAAGTTAACTCGAATATGTTTTCCGAAGTCTTCTGTATTATCGCCATTCGCATCGATTACTTCATAAGATGATTCCAATATAACTTCTGCAATATCTAGTGATCCATTGTTTTCAAGATAGAAAACGCGATTCATCCAGTCGCCTGGCTTCATATTATCTACTTCAATAATTGTTTCTGGGTTCACCGCTAAATCAAAAGTACCTGCTGCAAAAGTACCGTTAGCATCAGCAGTATCCGTAAAGTACGCATATGTACCCCCAATTAATAAAGATAATCCAAGAGCTGCAGGAGCTAGTCCCATACTTAATTTCTTTTTAAGTTTCATTTAAAGTTTCCTCCTCTTTTTCCCTTTGTATCATACTTACTTTCGTTTGTTCTTTTTTACAGCAAAATGCGTTCTTTATAAAGAATGTTAATTATAGTATACTTGTTCTACCCGAAAATATAAAGTACTATTTTACAATTTTTAATAATTTATCCATTCCCTATTAAAAGTATTATTGGAGTACTTTATTTTCTTTTAGCCTCGTCCTTGTAGCCAGGAACATCTTTTAATTCAGGTCTACCGACTTTTGGAGTTGAAGGCCTCTCTTTAAGTGACTTCTCCTTCGAAGGAGCAACACTATTTTGCTTGCTTGTACCTTCTAAATTTACATCTTCTAATTTAAGAGAATTCTTTTCTTTTGCGGTTTCTATGCTTGTTGTATTAGCTTCTTGTTTTGATGGATCTTTTGCTTCAGAAGAGTTATTTACAAGTAGATAGCTAGGAACTAATATAAGTACACACATACTTGCTATGAGTAATGATTTGGCACTTAATTTCAATGTCACTAACCTACTTTCCTATTAGTAATAGAAAGGAAGGATGTAAGAGGAATCTCACACCCTCCCTCCTTACTTTAATTATTTCGTTGGTGCAATATCTCCTCTAACCGGTAAATCTGGTAAGTCTGGTCTACCTGGTAAAGGTCTTACTGGTCTATCCTTGTCTCCAGGCTGCCAACCATTAATATGAAGTTTACCTGCAGCAATTTCACGAGATTCGTTACCATAATCATCTCTAGCAATTACTTCAATTTCCACACCTTCAGCCATAATAGTAGAAGGAGCAGTCCATGTTACTTCATATTGACCTGGGGCAACTTCTGTTAATGGAAGCTCTGTTGCATTATTTAAGCCAGAAAGATTTGTTAATGGCATACGTAATACAAAGCTTGCATCTAAATCTTCTTCACTTGAGAAGGAGATTGTTACAGATTCGCCTGCACGTAATGTTACATCTTCAGAAGGCTCAACGTTTGAAATCGTAATATCGCTAAACTTAGCATAAACAGTCATAGAGTCAGAGCTTGTGTTTCCAGCTTTGTCTGTTGCTACTACTTCGATTTCGTTAGCACCTTCGTCTAATAAAATACGTTTAGAGAATGTTCCGTTAGATACAGTAGCACTTTGACCATTAACAGTAACGCTATCAATGTTCTCATCTTCTACTGTTCCTTCAACCGTAACTGTTTCTCTATTTGTTTTTAATCCATCTACTGGACTAGTAATCTCAACTTCTGGTGCTACTTGATCTAGTACAACGACTACTGCTTCAGAAGCATCCGTCATACCATTTTCAGTAGAAGCTTTAGCAGTTAAGCTATTTTCTCCTTCACTTAAGGAAACTTCAACAGAGTATGTTCCTTGAGATGAAGTAGATGCTGTTCCTACTTCTTCACCATTGTTATACACATGTACAGTTGTAGATGGAGCAGAAGTACCTTCAACCGTTACAGATGATTCATTAGTGAATGTTCCATCTACAGGTGAAGAAATAGTTGGTGCTGTAACCTCATAATTAACTGCGGCACGAATCATGTAGTTACCTTCTGCCGTTGGTGCCGGTGACCAAGCCCCACCAACCATTTGCCAACTACGACCTGCATTCGGTCCATCTTCATCTGTTGCTAAACCTGGTGTGTTCGGATTCGGATGCGATTGAATGTAAACCATGTAGAAGTCTCCCTCTACAACGATTCCTTCTTCACTTAAATCTACATGCGTCCAAGTCCCATCACGTAATGCAGTTGCATCGATTGGTCCTGCAAGTCTAGTACCAGGTGCACCATCTGCTCCGTTTGCATCATGAATTGCAACTTGGAATGCTGTACCGCCTGGAACTGGCCATTCAGTATCCCAGAAGCGGAAGATACCGCCAGTTACTAGTGCTTTGTTATGACCTTCTTCTAACGACATTTTAACTGCCCAACCGTTACCAGCATCGTAGAACGCTCTAGCGTTTTCAGCAGTACCGTCATCATAGCCGATTTCACCAGGGAAACCGATGAATGGCTTTAATTCAACGTTTAATTCAACATTACCTTCTAATGTTACAGTGAACTCATGACTGTAATAGCTTGGTGCTACAACTTTAAGAGTGTATTCACCTTCATATCCTGTTAATGAATATGCGCCGTTTGCATCTGTTGTTGCTGGAGCAACTGCAGCATCTTCCATTAAGTAGATTGTTGCACCTTCAACTGGTAAACCTGTTGCTTCGTTCGTAACAGTTCCAGCTACAGTTCCTTTCGCTAACTCTTCAAGGTTGAAGTTAACATTAGCTTCAACACCATCTTCAATTGTGACCGTTTGCGTTTGTGATTCATGTCCATATGCTTCTGCAACCATCGTATAATCACCAGTTGCATGAGTCATAGAATAACTTCCATTAGCTGGATTTGTATTAACGGAACGACCAGTTTCTAAAATGGAAACTTTTGCAGCTAATGGTAATGCTACCGGTCCAATAGAATTAGACTCGACATTAATAGAAACATCTTTGAACTTAGAAACGTCTGGTCTTTCTCCACTACGTTCTCTAACACCTTTTTTCGTAACTTCTCCTCGTTCTTTTTTCGGCGTTACTTCTTTACCAGTTTCTAAACTAGATAAAGCAGTGTCAGAAATACGGAAATCATCAATGTACCAACCGTCACGTACTACACTTCCATCTGTATCTAAGTCAAATGAAACGATAATAGTATTACCAGCATATCCACTTAAATCAAATTGAGCATCTACCCAACCGTTTGATACATTCGTATATGTTGCTACATTATCCCAAGTAGCTCCACCATCAGCTGAGATCCAAACATCTCCGAAATCCCAGTTGTTTTCGATGTTATACCAATGCTTGAATTGTAAAAATGCTTCTCCGCTTTCAGGTACTGCAATCGGTGGTGATTCAAGAATGGAATAAGTATTATTTACATACTGTCCAGCAAGATTTGTAGCTACAGCTTTTTCACCAGAATATGCTGAGCCTGGTCCGCTAGTCGGTACTCCCCATTCCCAAGTGTTGTTATCTCCGTATGTTACCCACCCAGCAAAAGATTCTTCAAAGTCTTGATAATATCCTACTGATGGTGCAGGATTTACAGTGATGGAATAGTCGTCACTAACTGTTTCGTTTCCACCGAAGTCTGTTGCTTTAATACGATATACGAGTTCGCCTTCCACCACATCTTCGCCAGGAATAGTAGCTTCATAAACTCCATTTTTGAAGTCTCCGCTAACACGTCTAGCAGAAACAGTTTCAAAAGAATCACCTTTTGAGTATTCCACTACTACACTTGTTACACTAATATTGTCTTCTACAGATGCCTCAATTGCTACTGGAAGACCAGCATATGTTTCACCATGACCATCATGCCCAATAACAGGCGCTTGATCATCATCCCCATCTACCGTAACGTTACCTTTTACAGTACCTAAACCGGAGATGACAGATGAAACTGCATCAAATACGTTAATGATCCCATGTCCAAAACCATTGTTAGGTGCTTCTGGATATTGAGAGTTTGTTCTTGGTGTTGCTGTCGTTTCTAAAATTTCAGCAATGTCATCAATAGATAAAGATGCATTTACTTGTTTTAATAGAGCAACTGCACCAGCTACGTGCGGAGCCGCCATAGACGTCCCATTCCATCCACCTTGATAACTACTTCCAGGAGTAGCAGAACGGATATTTACACCAGGAGCAGATACTTCTGGCTTCATTTCTCCATATGGAGATGGTCCTTGTAATGAGAAACTACCTAAGTTCATGTTAATATCAGTTGCACCAACCGCATAAGACTCTGGATAGTTTGCCGGTACAGCAACAGAACCAGGGCCACCTGGGTTAGTTAACGTAGTGTTACCAGCTGCAAATACAGGGTAGATATCAGCAGATCTCCAAGCTTGCACCATCGGACGGAACCACTCATCCATTCCAGGTCCTCCACCCCATGAGTTGTTTACAACGTCAGGAGCCATATCTGGGTTAGGCACACCATTTTCATCTGTTGGTGCTAATAAGTATTGTGCACCAGCAAGAATGCCAGCTGTAGAGCCACTACCTGAACCACTTAAAATTTTAACCCCAATCCACTTAGCTCCAGGAGCTACACCAATTGCATTTGTTCCATCCATTTCCACACCTAGGACAGTTCCAGTAACGTGCGTACCATGTCCATGATCGTCATAAGGTACTGCACGACCATTTACTGCGTCGAACCAGTTGTAAGTATGAGAAGGATTATTCGGATTGTTAAAATCATAGCCGTTGTATTGTTGGATTAATGCAGGGTGATCCCATTGAACACCTGTATCCATAACAGCTACGACAACACCGCTACCGTCGATTCCCATATCCCAAGTTGCAGGTGCACCTACTTGTTCAATGTTCCATTCAACATTTCCAGAAGTAGGAGCTGCATCTTCTACAGAAGAAGTTGGTTCAGCATTTGGATATAATTGAACCTCAGCGTTATGTGTAATTGCTTCAACTTCTGGGAAGCTTGCGATTTTTTCCATAACGTCTTTAGTTGCTGTTACAGCGATACCGTTTACGATATAGAAAGATTGTACGTCTTTAGCTTTTCCAGAAGCTTCTTGTTTTGATAAGAAATCTAAAACATCTGCTTGTGTAACTTTAGCTGTTGCTTGTAACTCAGAAACAATTGTAGAACGTTTTGCTAATGATGTTTTGCCAGGTGTTAAATTTTGCTTTGCAGCTTTTTCCTCTGCTTTTGCTGCTACACTTACAGTATCAACTTGCTCCTTAAAGCGAACAAGAAATGATACCATTTCATCTTTTTTATATTTTTCTACTAAACTTTTACTTACTTTAGCTTCAGCTGCACCTTTACTATCTGCAAAAGAAACGGATGTACCTTTTGACTCTGCTGAAGCCGTGTTAAAATTAAAACTTGGAACGAGTAATAGTGCGCACATAAGTACGGCAGCTAATTTTGTAAACTTACGTTTAAAACTCCTCAATTAAGTATTCCTCCCTTATTTTTTAATAAGGCAGTACTCATAAAATATGCTGCTATACAGCTGTTATGAACTTTTCCAATTTTACTAGAATTATATAAGATCAGTGGTGAGTAGGAAGTTATCGTTGTATCGCGGTTTTCTCTTTTTATTAGCGATACTTCTTGGAGATGCAACGGAGTTTAACAACATATTTTAGAATAGTGCCTATGGAAACATTCGAGCCTTTCCCCCTTTCAATTAAATTCCCATAATCCAACCTGAGTCGTAACTACTCCAAATGTCCTAACTAACAATTTGTAAGACGCTTATGTAGGATACAGGTACAAACTATACTCTATAGAGAACATTTAAAAAATGTTGTCGCAATAAGTCGAAATAATCTAAATTTTTAAAAAATAGTTATTTTTGCCTATAAATAAAGGTTTAACGTACATGTCATTTATAATTCTTTCTGCTCATATCCAATAAAATACAGGTGTTTTTTACCATAAATTATTTTTCGTATCTTATTAAGAACGACATTATGGAAGGTCTATAAAAAATGTTAGATTTTATCTAATTTTGTTGAACTAGATTTTTTGTAGCACATTATTATTGAAACTAATAAAAGCCCTCCAAAAGGAGAGCTTCTTACATGTTAAAAAGGTCTTCTAAAATTTTTATTTTTTCTTCCGTATAATGCAAATACCCATCATTATATGATTTTGGATCTTTCGGGTTCGCAAATCGAGTAATCTTCCCTGTTACCGGGTTTACAAACTTACTCGATGCCCCACAACCTAAACCGATAATGGACTGACGTTCTTCCATAATCATAATATTGTAAATACTATCTTGTCCTGGTAGTGCATATCCAACATTTTCAAGATTACCTAAAATATTTTTTTGACGGTACAAGTAATAAGGAACGTAACCATGGTCCTTCGTCCATTTCGTAGCCATGTCCATCATTTTACTAATTTCATCACGGTCGGCAACTTTATATTTTTGCTTATTCTTTGTCATTTCAGACGCACGTTTAAACGATAAAGTGTGAACTGTTAATGACTCTGGCATTAACTTCTCTGTTTCACTTAATGTATAGTCAAATTCTTTTGTCCCTTCTCCTGGCAAGCCAATAATAAGGTCCTTATTGATGTTGTTCATGTCCATCGAACGTGCTAAGTGGAATTTCTCTACAGTTTCCTCAACAGTATGATGACGGCCAATCGCTTTTAACGTTTCTTGTATATACGATTGTGGATTAATACTAATACGGTCAATATTCCATTTCTTCAATACTTCTAGCTTTTCAGGTGTTATTGTATCAGGGCGTCCCGCTTCTACTGTTACTTCCCGTACTCGTTCCATATGAGGAAAAGATTGATACATTTGTTCATATAACATATCCATTTCTTCCGCTGTAATACTCGTTGGAGTACCACCACCGTAATAAACAGTTGTTATTTTAATATCATTGTCTTTTAACCATTTGCCGACTACTTCTATTTCGTGGTGTAATCCTCCTAGAAACGAGTCCACTTTTCCTTGCTTTCCGTTAATTGCGTATGCTGGGAATGTACAATACGCACATTTCGTCGGACAAAAAGGAATACCGATATAAATACTTACTTCCTTTCCTAAATCGTACAGGTCTGGAACGACAGAAAGTTGACGGTCTACAATTTCTTGCATTAGTTCAATCTTTTCATCGGTAATTAAATATTCCTCTTTTAGTTGACGATGTACTTCTTCCTTACTTTCGCCGTTTTGTAGTTTCGTATGAAGTAGCTTAACGGGACGTACACCTGTTAAAATACCCCACTTTTGAACAATACGAGTGTAGTCTTGTAAAAGAGAAAGGAACACATGAAGAACGGTATTTTTTACTTGCTTTAACTGTTCTTTTTCTGTTTCAAAACCTTCTAAGTTTTTTTCTTTCGTACAATCCATTATTTTTGTATCTTTTTTAAGGGTACCTGTGACAGTGCACTTATTGTTTTCAATAGTTATAGACATATTAACCTGTAGTGCTTCCGGGCTATCATCCACTTGAAAGGTTAATGTGCTTTCTTCAAAAAATAAATCGGCTATTAATGTTAGTGGTCGATGTAATCTTTGATCATCGACTCCTTTAATATTTATATTCATTATTTATCACACTCACTTTATAGCAATACAAACTTTCTTAAGTGTACAAAAAGATGAATGGCTTATCAATAGATAAAAAATTGTCTGTTTGTCCTACAAATAACAGCATAATCTGTTATGCTTGAAGTAATTACTTTACTATATACTATATTTAGGATATTCCTATTTAATTAAATGATAAAATAGAACCACTTATATCCATCCTCTTTCTTTTGCTAGTTTTATCGCTTCCATTCTATTTTTCACTTGTAGTTTACTAATGATTTCTGAAACGTAATTTCTCACTGTTCCTGGTGATAAAAATAGGTGCTTAGAGATTTCTTTCGTCGTCATCCCCTCTGCCGCTAACCTCAAAACTTCACATTCCCGCTCTGTTAACGCCTCTTGATCATGTAAACTACCAAAAACTAATTCTGGCGCAAATTCTCTTTTTCCTTTCATCACGTTCCGAATGGACTCCGCTAACTCATCACTAGAACCGTCCTTTAGTAGGTAACCGTGAACACCTGCTTGAACGGCTCTTTTAAAGTATCCTGGTCTCGCAAATGTCGTTAATATAATTACTTTGGAAGGAGCGTTTAATTTTTGCAACGATTCTGCTACTTCCAAGCCTGTTTTTTTAGGCATCTCGATGTCTAGTAAACAAACATCCGGGTCTTCAGAAAGGATAGTTTGTAACGCCTCTTCCCCGTTACTTACTTGTGCTATTACTTCCAAATCATCTTCTAAATCTAATAACGAGCCTAGTGCCCCTCGTAACATGCGCTGATCTTCTGCGATAAGTAATCGAATCATGAAGCATTATCCTCCCGTTCTTTTAAAATAATTGGAACAGTGATGTTTAACTTAACACCCTTATTCGATGAGAAGGATAAACAGCCATCAATTAATTCTAACCGCTCTTCAATACCTTTTAAGCCATTTCCTCCCGTTTGCTGTTCTTTCATTCCTACCCCATTATCCTCAATCGTGATATTCACTTCTCCCGCATTTTTCACTATATTTATAGAACAGTTCGTTGCCTTACTATGCTTAACGATATTCGTCATCGCTTCTCGGATACATAAACTTAAAATATTTTGTGTTAAATGAGGGACTTCCTTCACCGATGTCTCGCCAATTATCGTTAATTGAATGTTTGCCGTCTCTAATAGCGTTTGTGCTTCCAACAGTTCTTCTGCAATCGTAACGGTACGCATTTCTGAAACTAGCTCCCTCACTTGGGAGAGAGCTGATCGAGAAATTCGCTCCATCTCCTTCGCTTGAATACTTGCTTTTTCTCCGTCTTTTAACGCTAGTTTACTAATAAGCTGGCTTTTTAATGTTAATAGAGAAAGCGTATGTCCTAACGTATCATGGAGATCACGGGCAATTCTCATTCGTTCCTCTCTTTTTACTAGCTCTTTAATTTGTTGATTAGCTTCATCTAGCTGTCGCTCCAACTCCATTCGGCTGTTCATAGAACGCACACCGATAGGAGACATGAGCATGATGATTAAAAAAGGTACAAAAAACACTAAATGATAAAAAGTGTCATTGTTAAAAATATAAATAACGAGCGGAATAACTAGAGTAATAATGAACGCAGCAAGTGCGGTGAAAAATGAATTCTTTTTCGTGTACCACCCGATAAAATTAGCTGTAAAGAAACCTAAAAATATATTGTAAATATCAAAAAAGATAGATAAATAAAGAATAATTAACATTTGTAATGCTAGCCATACATGAAAGTATTTTTGTGTTACGTAAAGCTGTCGGTAAGTAAGTAAAAATAATAGAAGAGCAATCCACCCTGTAATGGCTTTCCAACCTTCTTCTTGGTATACGTAAAAAGCTGGTAAACATAAATAGATTAGAAACACATATGGAAAGAAACCATATTTTTTCGGGAAAATTTCTATTACTCTTCTACCTTTCGCCATGAATTCTACACCGCCACTTCTTGTTTTTTCCTAATATAGGTTGATAATACCATAAATAAAAGGACGTAGGCAGTTAAAATCAGAATATTCATCACACTCGGATGCCCACCACGAATAATTTCCCACGCACCGTTTCCAAAGTTAAAAGATGGTAACCATTTTGCGATAGATTGGATAATACTAGGCATCAAATCGATTGGCATCCACATGCCACCAGAAATGGCTAATAACATATACATTAAATTGCTAACTCCTGCAGCCGTATCTACTTTCTTCATCGTTCCTACTAATACTCCTAGAGCAAGAAAAGGGATGGAAGCGCCTAATATCCAAACACCTGCATAAAGCCATTCACCTATCGATAACGATACCCCGTTAATTAGACCTCCCGCTAAAAAAATAACTATAATAGAGAATACATGAATGATAGACTGGCTAACCATTTTGGCAATAAAATAACTGTTATCAGATAGAGGCGTCACTTTTAGAAACATAGACCATCCTTTTGCTCGCTCTTCTACTATACGTATGCCTAATGTCAAAATTGCGGAGCCCATCACACTAAATGTAGTCATCGACATTAAATAATGAGCATGCCATTCTTCTTTATTTTCAATTCCTGTATTAAAAACATTTGTGAAAATAAAGTAAAACACGATAGGCATAAATAACGACCAGAAAACGTAATATGGGTTTCGTAAAATTCGAATGATTTCCGCTTTACATTGCGCCATTAATGGTTTCAACAACATCCACCTCCGTTAACGTTAATTGTTCAAACACATCATCTAGTCGACCTTGTTCTACTCGAATATCTTTTACGTTAAGTTTTTTATCAAACAAATAAGAAAGGATTTGATCGGTGTTGTCCGTTGTCACTACTATTCTTTCATCTTGTATGTGTACGTTTGAAACAAAAGGTTGACTTTTCAAGGCAGCAACATAATGATGATTTCCTAAGAAAGACACTGTTTGTTTTGAAACTTTTCTTTTTATATCTACCGTCGAGCCGTCCGCGATAATATTTCCTTTATGAAATAAAATAATGCGATCTGCCATATCGTCAGCTTCTTGTAAGTAATGGGTACAAAAAATAATCGTTTTCCCTTTTTCTTTTAGAGCTTGAATAGTTTTCCAAAAAGAAGATCGTGAATGTATATCCATCCCTACTGTCGGTTCATCTAAAAACAACAAATCAGGATTTCCTGCTAATGCTAATGCAAAAGATAATCTCCTCTTTTGACCTCCAGACAATTTATCCGCCCGCTTTTTTAAATCTCCTTCTTTTAACCCTGTTAAACTAACTAACTCTTCAAACGATAGTGGATGTGGATAATAACTTCGAAATAGCTGTATTACTTCCTTCACCTTTAACGCATCAATGATACTTACTTCTTGAAGCATTGCGCCAATTTTCTCCCTTACTTTACGATTACTTGGGGTATCATTAAACAATTGCACGTTACCAGTTGTTGGTTGCAGTAAACCTAACATCATTAATATCGTCGTTGATTTTCCAGCTCCATTTGGCCCAAGTATGGCAACTGACTCCCCACTATTTATAATAAAGCTGACATCATCTACTGCCTTTTTTCCTTTAAACACTTTTGTTACCCCTTCTACAGAAACTACTTTCTTCATTACGCCACCTCCTAAACTACTTTTATTATACAGAGGTGGTGGAGTTTCCTTTTAGTGGGTTATGTCATGAATACATATGACATTTGTCATTATTAAACTTTATAATGCCGGCTTACGGGCTCATGTCAAAAACATTAAACTTTTAGAATACACAAATAAAAAAGGACTCTATATAAGAGCCCTTTTCCATCCTATACTTTTAAGTCTTTCAAAAACTGAAGTCTTTGTTGTTTGCGAAAATGTTCTTTTATCATATAAGCTACACCTAGTTGATCATTCGAGCGGGTAATCCAATTTGCCGCTTGTTTTACTTTTGGAGAGGCGTTACCCATCGCTACCCCTAAGCCAGCTACTTCAATTAACGGGATATCATCTTCGTCGTCCCCAATGTACACCATTTCTTTCCATGAGATTTTCAAAATCTCTCCAAGAGCTAGCAATCCATCTAACTTTGTTCCGCCTTCTGGTAAAATATCAATTTTCCCATTTTTATGTTGGTGAACTTCTAAAGAAGGAAATGCTTTTTTAATCGTTTCATAAATAGTATTCACTTCGTCTTTATCTTTCGGGTATACTTCAATCTTTGGTGGTGCAATCGGATTATCTCTTAACGTATCCCCTAAAGACTCTACAAATTGAACTGGATAAATAATCGGATCATTAGCTCCAAAGACCGCGCGTGACATTAAATTATTGCCACCACGTAATCGATTTCCTATCGAAAACCGCTCATGCAAAACTCGTACTCTACAATCAAAATTTTCTAACACTTGAACAATATTAAACGTTTTCTCTTCTGTAATCCTTTTTACAACTAACGGCTGTTCCATCTTGGAAGCGATAAACGCTCCACCATGTGTAACAAGAAAGGAATCTAACTTCAACGCTCTCGCAATCTTTTGTGCAGAATAAAAATTGCGTCCAGTAACTAATGTGACATAAATTCCTTTATCTTTAACATATTGAATAGCATCTTTCGTCTCCTTAACGAGACGGCCATTCGATTTAAGTAATGTTTGGTCAATATTTATAGCTAACAGGCGATACATCATGGAGAATCCTCCTCAATCTAGGATGTTTGTACTTACTGTATGAGTATGAAAAACAGATAAAAAATAGAACAGTAAAATAGAAAAGTAAATGGTCTTTATTTAGCTATGTATATGTTTTTCGTTAGCGATATATATCTCCAATCCAGTTATAAATTTACAAGCAGAAACTAGCAGAAAGAGCGAGCATTTACTTATGGAAAGTCAGCGTAAAGCTAGCTGTGGTGCATAAAACTCTAGATTTGGTGCAATCACGAGAGGAAAGTGATGCAAACGGAAAATGGTGCATGAACCTATGAAAAGTCAGCATAAAAACTAGCGGAAGGCATGTCTGAAACGGACATACTATATTCCACACTCAATTTTCAATGCAGACAAACTAAAAAGCGTACCCCATAAGGCACGCTTTTTAAACAATTATCTATTTTCCACATTACTATAAAGCTCTTCTAAAGGCTTCATAATAATTTTATTTAACTCTTGTATAACCATGCTCATACGCTGTTCAGCTTGCATTAGTTGTGCAATTTTAGGATCTTGTTGCACAAGAGCAACTGTTTTTTGCGCTTGTTCTACCTCTTCTTGCGTAATTTCTTGACCTGACATTTGTTTTTGTTGCAGGTTTAATTGAATATTACGGAAGTTTTCAAACATACGTTTTGTTCCTTCATCAGCAAATACAGCTGCATAAAGGTCTTGTAGTTGCTTGAAATCATCGCTTTCACGAACAGCCTTTTCTAAATTATACGCTACATCATAAAGATTTGTAGACAAAAAATCATTCCTTCCTTTTTTGTCCTAATGGACATGATAGTGTTAGGGAAACTAATGCTTTCATAAGCAAATGTCTAACACATTCTTAAGAACCAAGTATAACAAACTACCCTTTCCCTTACAATAAAAACCAACCTATAAGAGCATCACGAATAGTCCTTGAATAAAACCAATCGATCCACCAAGAAGTGCTCCAAGATAGGTAATCATTTTCAACTCGCGTTTTGTAACGGACAACACAATTTCTTCTAATCGCTTAAGTGAAAATGATTCCACTTGCTCTTGCACTACATGGGCTAGCTGCAATTTTTCCAAAATAGCATCCAATTGATTAAGTAATCGCTCTGTTCCTAAACGAATCCCTCGAGGCAGTAATTCATTTACAATCCAAGGACGAATTGGTTCCGCTAACTGTTTAATCGATAGGTCCAAACAACGGTCTATATTTAAAATAGTATGTGCTAACGAATGAATAGTGCCTAATATAGCTTCTTTTGTTAGTTTATTTTCAACTTCCTCTACCCGATAAGCTTTAATCTTTTCCCATTCTTTATCTAGGAGTGCTTCAATCGTATCTGTCGTACCTTCATTTCTTAAAAACTTTAATACTTCTGGCTGTACTTTATCTACTAGGTTAACGTTTCCTAAAAACATTTGCATCATATTACCTAGCATTCCTTTTGAAGAAACAAAATCATTGATCAACTTTTGTAACTGGTATTTCCCTTCGTCACTTTCAAAATAAGCTTGTCCTTTTTGCACTATATAAGCAGCTACTAAAGGTATGTAGCTTTCTAATTTTTCCGCCAAATGCTGGGGCAAAATTTTAGATAGTTCCTTTTCTCCATACTCTTCCAACAGTTCGTCATATTTTTCTTCTACCCACTTTTCAAACTTACTATTTGTTAATGATTTAAAATCATCGACACCAAACGTTATCGCCAATTGTTGTAGTGTTTGTTCTGATTGTAACAGCTCATTAGTTTGCTTTATTACCCAATGGGTGATTTCTTCTTGAAAAGCACTATTCATCAACCTTCTTTTTACACTATCTGCCGTCAGCAAATGTTCCATAACTAAGCGACCAAGTTGTTCGGCAAGTTCATCCCGACGTTTCGGTATTAGCCCAGGTGTAAAAGGAAGCTTCCATTTCCCAATGTAAATTGGGTTATATGGTCTAAACAACATTTTGATTGCTAATAAATTCGTCATCCCTCCGATAAATGCTCCGATTATTACCATAATCGTTAATATTAATACTTCATTCATCAATCCATCAAACCTTTCTAATCACCTATTCTTTAACTTTTCATACGATATTTTATAAGCATTTGCCTATTTTTTTAAACCATTCACTACTTTTATACAAAGAGAAAATGAGGGACGTTTATGAAATACGTAGTCGGAAGAATCATTCCATACGCTCATCACAATGATACATCCACAATTTATTTAAGTGAAAAACTCGCTACCACTTTAAACATACCGTTTGAACTGCCCTTCATACAAGTACAATGTAGTCGGAATACATTGACAGTACCTCTCGTAATAATGAAAGGAGAGGAAGCCTTTGTTAAGATAGGGCAACAATCATTAGATCAGCTATATTTATTAAACGAAGAACGAACGTTTTTCCTCACATACAATTCTACTACTAATACAATATCAATTGGACCGATTATTGCATTAATGACAGAGATTTTAGAGGAAGAGCCAATTGATTTAAAATCGATTTCTCAATTTAGTATAGAGCTTACGAAGTACTCGGAAGAAGTTGGTGCCTTTTTTTACGTCTTTACATTACCACAATCATTAGCTGCACCATCGCTCGAAGGTTATGTGTTCACTAATAACGAATGGATAAAACATACGCTACCTTTCCCTCATATCATACACAACCGACTTCATAAAAGGAAGAACGAAAAGAGTAACGTTTTTTTATCGTTTACAGAACAGTTGAAAGACTGGAATGTGCCGTACTTTAATGAATCGTTTTTAGATAAATGGACTGTATATTACCATTTACAAGAAGCAGAACATTTAAAACCATATTTACCCGAAACAGAATTGTATAATAAAGAAACGATAATAAATTGGTTAGAGAGAGAAGAAGTTATCTTCTTAAAACCAATTAACGGGAGTCAAGGAAAGCATATTTTAAAGATTGAAAAAGAGGATGAAAGTTTTATTGTTTCGCACTCTTCCTTTCAACAAGAAAAGAAACATTATTTAAACACAGCAAAAGAAGTCATCAACAGACTTTCACCTTATGTAACAAGAAGAGACTATCTTATTCAAAAAGGAATTCCGCTGTTTCAAGTAGAAGGCAAACCTGTTGATTTTCGGTACCTATGTCATCGAACGGAAAATGATCGTTGGAAAATCACTTCATCTGTTTCACGTATCTCGAAGCCCGGCCAGTTTGTCTCAAACATTGCCCAGGGCGGTCAATTGTCTACCGTACAACAAGCATTACGTGCCTCCTTTTCTAAAGAAGAGATAAAACATTTGCAAAAACATATGAGATCTTTAGCGATTGACGTAGCTTATGAAATTTCAAGTGTAGCAACCGGAATGTATGCAGAACTTGGAATTGACCTCGCTATTGATATAGATGGTAAACCTTGGATTATCGAAGTAAATACGAAGCCTTCTAAAAATGTAGACGGTGATGAACAAACAACAGCTATTCGACCATCTGCAAAGGCTATCATATTATATTGTTTATATCTTGTTCATGAAACAACGAAAGAAGGGAGAGTCGAATAAATGACAGCTTTTTGCATTCTAGCTTTCACTTCTCCAGTTAAAAGTAAATATTTCACTCATATCGCCCAACATGCAGAGAAATTAGGTGTAACTGTATATCACTTAACACCAAAGAATCTAACACTGACTTCCGTTGATTCGGTTACTGGTTATAAATATGAATGCGGCACATGGGTGCCAACGACATTCTCTCTTCCGAACTATGTATACGACCAATGTTACTATGCAACGAAAAGAACAAAAGCTTACAAAGCAAGGGTAAAATGGTTAAAAGAGAAACGAAAAATAACCTTTATAGGAAACGGGTTACCAAACAAATGGGAAGTTTTTCAGGCAGCTATGAAGGTTTCAACGTTACAGCCTTATTTTCCATTCACTACAAAAGCGACGGAGGATACTATTTTTTCCTCGCTAAAACAATATAAAACGATTTTATTAAAGCCTGTAGATGGGCTACAAGGGAACGGAATTATAAAACTTCACGATTCATTCCTTCATATTAGAGCTACTTTAGTAAATAATGGTGACGAAATAACGAAAGATTTTATGACACATGAAGCTTTATTAGCATGGATTTTTCAAGAAAAGAAAGAGTATATTATTCAACCATTTTTACCGTTACAAGATGAACTAAATCATCCGTTCGATCTGCGTATTTTGCTTCAAAAAAATGAAAATGGCAAGTGGGAAGAAAGAAAGCGAGTTATTCGAAAAGGAAAACAACATACTTTCACTTCTAACATTGGAAGTGGTGGCAGCGTTATCGCATATGAAGATTGGCGTTTAGATATTCCTCCTTTTTTTGAGCAATCGATTCAAGAAATAATCCATCAATTACCATTATGTATTGAAAAGCAATTTCTTCCCTTGTTTGAACTCGGAATTGATATCGGAATTTCTCCTGATTATTGCCCATACATTTTAGATATAAATTCTAAGCCTGGGCATAAAATTATGGAAACATCCACAGAGGAGCAAAAAGAAAAAGTGTATGAGGCACCAACTAAATATGTACTCTATCTTGATCAATTGAAAGAATGGAGGAAAAATCGATGAAGGTATTATCTACCTTAAAAGTATCAAAACAACTAAACGAAAAAACGATTTCTGTTCCAGAAACATTTAACCATAAAAAAATTGATTTTATTTCATTCGGAACCATTACATTAAAGGTTAATATAACGTACCATAACGGTCCAATGTTATTAATTTCCGAAGATGTCTTTCAGCATCTAAAAATTCCGTATGAAAACAAAATACACTTTTTTATTTACGAAAACACAATACATGTCGGACCTTTAGTCGGAGTATATACTGCAGGATTCACGAGTTCACTCGTTCGCCCAATTGGAGAGAGATCGTTATTTTTCTCTAAACTTCTTTCAGCTGATAGAAAAGTTGGGGCATTTATGTTTCTTTTCGGTCCGAAACATATTAAGTGGGACGAAGGGGTTATTGATGGTTTTCTGTTTACCGATAAAGGCTGGTGTCAACAAGAGCTTCCCTTCCCACATGTTATATATGACCGACTGCCAAATAGAAAGACGGAAAACCACTCTTTACTTAAAGAAACAAAAGAACGCTTACAACAACAGTATCTTATCCCTTGGTTTAACCCTGGATTCTTTAACAAATGGGAAGTTCACCAAAAGCTTTCGTTAGAAGAAAACATCTCTCATTATTTGCCTGAAACACATTCAAAAATTTCTATTACGTTATTAGAAGAGATGTTATCTCGGTACCCGTTTGTTTTTTTAAAGCCTTCTAACGGTAGTCTCGGATTAGGTGTTTATAAGATTGTCTATCATCGCGAAGAAAATTATTATTATTGTCGTTATAAAGATGAAAAAATGCAAAATCGACTCCAACGATTTTCTTCGCTAGAAAAGTTGCTAGGACGCATTTTAGCTGGAAAGGATTTAAACCAATATATTGTCCAGCAAGGGATTGCGTTATGGAGGATTAACGACACACCAGTAGATTTCCGCGTTCATACGAATAAGAATGAAAATGGGGATTGGGTCGTAAGCGCCATCGCTGGTAAGTTAAGTGGAAAAGGAAGTATTACGACACATTTAAATAGTGGTGGGATCGTTCGAGTTCTAGATGATATATGTAAAGATGATCAAGAGTTTGTCGAAACTAAGCGGTTATTAGAAACAGCAGCTATACAACTTAGTATGTCGTTAGATCGACAAATGAAAGGGTATATTGGTGAAATTGGTTTTGATTTTGGGATAGATAAAGAGAAAAAGATTTGGCTTTTTGAGGCAAACTCAAAGCCTGGCCGTTCTATTTTTCACCTTTCTAAACTACGAACAGAAGAATTAGAAACGAGAAAATTACCTTTACAATATGCTTTATATTTAACAGAACAATCCCTACATTCTTTACAGGTTGTGGAATCATGAAAATCTTTTACGATTTAAAGAATAACGAATGGTTTCACACCCTCCCATCTGAAACAGTTTTTTCTATAGGTGAAAAAAATAAATCTGTACGGTTCGACAGGAGACAATCATTGAAAGATTGCCTCCCTTTTCACGTTCGAAGGAAAGGTCAAAAAGTTGGCCCTGTAATTGGAATACTAGTAAGCAATAAACAGAATAAGTTTTATGGTAACATCCCGCTTTTCAATCGAATCCAGCGCAAACTTTTTGAGTTGGGCGGATTTTCCGTCTGTTTTCCAATCGATCAATTATTACGCGGAAACCTTTCCGGCTATTGTTATATCCCTTCAACTAATCATTGGATATCAATAAATGATTTAGTCCCTGACGCTTTTTATAATCGTCTGTTACGAGATGACGAACACAAACTTAAGTTATTAAGTGAAATGTATACTACCCCCTTTTTTAATCGACAGTTTTTCGATAAATGGGAACTTTATTCTGTATTAAGCCAAGATAATTTGCTTGAAAAGCACCTCCCAAAAACGTTGTTATTAACAGATTCCAATTTTAATGAGTATTTAAATACCTACTCTTCCTTTTATGTGAAAGAAAGAGAAAGTTCGAAAGGAGCGGGGATTTTTTTAGTTGAGAAGGAAAGAGAAAACATTATAATCCAAACAGTCGAAAAAAAGTTCGTATTTTACAATGTTAAAGAGGCTTGGGATTTTTTAAAAAAGCATACAAACGACTGTATCATTCAAGAAACAATTCCTTCACAGCGTTGGCACGGAAATAAGTTTGACTTACGACTATTCGTTCATTTTATTGATGGAAATTACGAAATTAGCGGCACAGGCGTTAGAGTATCACATGGCCAACAAATTACAACACATGTACCAAATGGAGGAATGGTTGGTACATTGAACGAATTGCCTATCACAATCGACTCCCCCCTCTTACAAGCTTTAATGAATAATTGCGGAAAACTTTTAACTAAAAAAATTTCGTTCGTTGGAGAGTTTTCTGCCGATATCGGAATCACTCCAACTGGCCATTACTACATTTACGAATTAAATTCAAAACCGATGGACTTCGATGAACCAATCATAAAACAAAAAGGTACCGAAAACTTAATACACACTTTTTACAACTTCACCTCCTTTCCATGGAGGAATCATAAAACATTTGTCGAAAATAAAAAAAGAAACAACCAAAAAAATTCTATATTAATAAAAGAAATAGTAAAAGTAAAAACAAATCGATTACCGTAAGTAGAACAGACTAACCTAACCAACATGACTATTTTCAAGTTACCCACCGTGAAAGAGAATTATTTAACCATGAAGTTTGAAAATAGGCCAGTTCTACTGAAAATTGTGATTGTAGTGATTATGTTTAAAACCGTGAGTGAATCGGAGCGAAGGACATTTGACTCCTCGAAAATGCTATCGCATTTTCTTCGTGCGATGTAATGCTGCCGAAGCCTTCCTTGTCCTGCGGGAGTAGCGTGAGCCTTGAGACCCCGCACGAGCGTAGCGAGGAGGAGGCTCAAGCCACGCCCGCGGAAAGCAAATGTCCGTAGCGAAGAGGAACGGACTAACTTTAACTTTATCTTATTTTTCCAAGTAGCATCTTAAAAAAGGAGACAACAAAAATGATTACACACTTCACATATGAACCATTATTTGAAAACAAACAACTACCAGGATGGAAAATCTCCTTCTATTATCAACAACAACCTCATAAAGCAATTTACCATAAAAACGGTGAAATAGAATGGCAAACAGAACATTCCTTTACCGAAAAAATCGAAGACGAACTAAAAAAACAAATACACGAATTAATGCTATTTCACGTTTACGAATAATACACAAAAACTTCCTGTACATACTAACAGTATGGAAGGAGGCTTTTTCTTTTGAAAAATAAAAAAGACAAAAATTCATCACAATACGAAGGACGCGACCAATACTACGTAGACATCGACCGGATGATAAATGAAGGCCTTGCTGGTGGTTCCGTTTTCGAAAGAGAAGAATATACAAACATTGATGAAGCACGTGAATTACCGAAAGAAGACGAACCAAATGAAAACTAGTGGTTACAACACCACTAGTTTTTTATTTCTTCTTGAGCAACTGATATAATATAAGTATTACTCTGAGATAGAAAGGATCCGTTTTATGTTACGTTCCCTTCAACAACTATATAAAGACCAACTACTTATAACGGACGAACCGATGAATTTTGAACAATACAATTGGTTCTGTTACAACGATCAATATATCGGCATATTAAAAGCAAGCATCGCCCCAAGAGAATTGCAATTATTACATACGTTTATGGAGCCTGTTAGTGAAAAGCCATTTCATTTATCTGAATTAGAAAAATGGTGGCATTCCTTCTTATATAATCGTAATGAAATGGATGTGGAATTAATGGAACAAGAGCTATTATTTAGTGAAAATGACATGTTTCGTTTTATCCAATTCCGTTTTTCAAAACCATTTCAGCTAAAGAAAAATTGGAAGGAAGCGATGGGTGCTTTTTTCGAACCAAGTATTGAAATAATTTGGACAAGTCATCAATCAGGAGTCATTATTGAGAGAGATACGTCTACAGAAGAAGATGTTGATTTTATAAATATAATTGAAACAACAGCGAGTGATTTTTACGAAAACTTAAGGCTATTCGTAGGTAGTTTTCATCCATTTTCTGAAAAAACGACTCAGTTTTTTCAACTAGAAGAAACATGCTTCCAAATCGCGTTGACTTATAACAAAAAACAGTCTATCTATTCATTAGAAGAAACGATGCCTTACTTATTAATAGATCAATTAGATGACAACATTTTACAACTAATGAGAGATTCTTTTCTCCACTCCTTTCCGATGGAAGAGGATGATTTATTGCAAAACGTTAAAGTTTTTATCGAAAATAATTTAAACGTTTCTTTAACTGCCAAAAAACTATACTTGCATCGAAATAGTGTTCAATATAGAATCGATAAATTTATTGAAAAAACAGGACTTGATATAAAAAACTTTCAAGGTGCGTTTTTAGCTTACCTTGCAATACTATTAATAGAAGCGGACCGAAATGGTGGGTAACTTGCACAAAGCAGTTACCCATTTTTTGTGCAAGTTGTACATTGTTGTATCCGGTTACATTTAGTAGACTTTATTTAGAAAGAAAACGATTTCAATTACGAGGGGGCTATTAAAATGGCTGAAATTAAATTAGAAAATATTTATAAAATATATGAGGGAGACGTTACAGCAGTTTCCGATTTCAACTTACACATTCAAGATAAAGAGTTTATCGTATTCGTAGGTCCATCTGGGTGTGGTAAATCTACAACACTTCGTATGATTGCTGGTCTTGAAGAAATTTCAAAAGGAGAATTCTTCATCGATGGAAAGCTAATGAATGAAGTGGCTCCAAAAGACCGTGATATCGCGATGGTATTCCAAAACTATGCGCTTTATCCACATATGAGTGTTTATGATAATATGGCATTCGGATTAAAGCTTCGTAAATTTCCAAAAGAAGAAATTGATCGTCGCGTAAAAGAGGCAGCAGCTATTCTTGGATTAGAAACATATTTAGACCGTAAGCCGAAAGCTCTATCCGGCGGACAGCGTCAACGTGTTGCGCTAGGTCGTGCAATTGTTCGTGATGCAAAAGTTTTCTTAATGGATGAGCCTTTATCTAACTTAGACGCGAAACTACGTGTTCAAATGCGTGCAGAAATTTCTAAACTTCACCAACGTTTAAAAACAACTACTATTTACGTAACACATGACCAAACAGAAGCAATGACAATGGCTACTCGTCTTGTTGTAATGAAAGATGGTCTTATTCAACAAGTTGGTTCTCCGAAAGAAGTTTACGAAAACCCTGAAAACGTCTTTGTTGGTGGATTTATCGGTTCACCGGCTATGAACTTCTTTACGGCTAAATTAGCTGATGGTACAGCTACGATTGGATCACAATCTATTACTGTTCCAGAAGGAAAAATGAAAATGCTTCGTGATCAAGGTTACGTTGGAAAAGAGATCATTCTTGGTATTCGTCCAGAAGATATTCATGACGAGCCTGTATTTATAGACGCTTCTCCTGGAACAAAAATTACTGCAGAAATCGAAGTGGCAGAACTACTTGGAGCAGAATCAATGCTTTATTCACAAATTGAAGGTCAAGAATTTGTTGCACGTGTTGACTCTCGTACAGATATTAAACCTCAACAAAAAATTGAACTTGCACTAGATATGAACAAAGCACACTTCTTCGATGTAGAATCTGAACTACGTATTCGTTCTAAAGCGTAATATACTTGAATCATAAGACTGTTCTTTGCATACGTAAAGAACAGTCTTTTCCTTATTCATTAATAGTAATAACTATATCTGTCATACAAGCTGGACATTGCATTAAATGAAGACAATCTCCATTTTCAAAAGAATGATTAAAGCCATCCTCTAATTTCATTAAATCTATTTCCATGTAAGCACTATAGTCATCAAAATAATCACTAAGTTTGCCTGTGTCTTCCATCATTGTTCCACATTTATTACATGGATAGGATATAGTTTGAAAGCCATTGCATAATGGACAAATTGCCATGTTACCCCTCCAATATAGGTAAGTACCTATCGTTACTATATATTCTTATTTTCCTCGTCCTTTTTACGTTTATCCATGTAAGTATTTATTTTTTTCCTTACTGCATCCTTAGTCTATTTACATTTAAATAAATTCCACTAATTTCCTTATATTTTTTTGAATAAGAAGATTACAAAACTCTAATAATACAATTAACATCAAGCAAACAACAACTTTCACAAACAACTTATTACATTGGACCAAGCCGAGAAGGCAGCACAACTTAGTGCAAATGCTGGTGCGATTCCAGCTGGTCCAACCATATTAAAAAATTACGAGGAGATGAATCAAACATGGCAAATCAATCATCTAGAAGTAATTCGTCAAATCAATTAGTAGCACCTGGAGCTCAAGCAGCAATCGATCAAATGAAGTATGAGATCGCTTCTGAGTTTGGTGTAAATCTTGGAGCAGACACTACATCACGTGCTAACGGTTCTGTAGGTGGAGAAATTACAAAACGTTTAGTACAAATGGCTGAGCAACAATTAGGTGGCGGCAGCTTCTAATAAAAATTTAATACTAATGGCTATGAAGAGGCACCTTTTAAAAGGTGCCTCTTTCCCTTTTACTTTTCATTACTAAGAGATTTAGTTAAGGCTACATTAGTTTCCTTTTTAACTGATCATTTTATGTGGCATTAGCAAAAAGCAAAAAAAGGCCTAGCGCACCAAATGCGATTTTCACATTACGGAGTGCTAGGCACTTTTTATTCGTCGTTCAAATTCTCTTCTTCCTCATCACATGGAACATTTTCGTCCGATATTTCTACTAAAACTTTTCTGATTCGTCTTCCTTCTACTTCATGTATAGTTAGTGTTATATGCTCGAAGGTAAATTGTTCACCAATTGTTGGAATTCGATCAAAGTTTTCGAATAGCCAACCACCTAATGTATGGCTTGACTGGTTCATTTTGTCATAGTCCATACCCATTTCTTCATAGAAATCTTCTAAAGGAATGTCTGCATTAAATTCATATTTACAGTTATTTATTTTTATAAAATCACGTACCTTCTCATCATGCTCGTCCCATATTTCCCCAACCAATTCTTCAAGAATATCTTCAAGTGTGACTAAGCCAGCAGTTCCTCCAAACTCATCAACAACAATTGCCATATGCACTTTATTTTTTTGTAACTGAGGTAATAGTGTCGCAATTTTCATCGTTTCCACTACAAAAACAGGAGTTCTTAATAGCTCTTGTATTTTTACATGTTCGGTTTGAATGAGATTACTTAAAAACTCTCTTTCTGAAAGTATCCCGATAATATTATCAATATGGTCCTCATAAACAGGAATCCTTGAATATCTTTCTTCTAAAAAGACATCTCTAATTTCCTCTAACGGTTGATTCACTTCAACAGCAACGATATCTATTCGAGGTTTCAAAATTTCTCCTACTGTTATATCATCAAACTCTAACGACCGATACACTAACTCTTTTTCGTTGTAATTTAGAACGCCTTCTTCTTGACTAATATCTACCATTACTTTAATTTCTTCTTCTGTAACGGATGGAGTATCATTATTTCCCCCTTTAAACAACTTACTTACAAAACGTCTTAAATAAACAAACATTATCGTAATCGGTGCGAATAACTTCATTAGGAAAAGTAAAATTCCTGATATTTTTAGGGAATATGGTTCTGCGTACTCTTTAGCTAATGACTTTGGTAATATTTCTCCAAAAATTAAAATGAGCACTGTCATCACAAGGGTTGAAATTAAAATACCTGCCCCTGCCCCAAATAAATCTGTTGCGACCTTTGTCGAAATGGAAGTAGCAGCAATATTAACGAGATTATTTCCAATTAATATCGTTGATAATGAACGGTCAAAGTTGTCAACAATGTAAAGTGCTTTTTTACTCCCTTTTCGGCCAGATTCTTCATAATTCCGTAATCGTATTTTATTGACACTAGAAAAAGCTGTTTCTGCTGATGAAAAAAATGCAGATAACATTATTAATAGAACTAACGTTAGTATCAATCCCGTAGATAATTCTTCCAAAGGAGTTCCCCTCCATTTTGGTTTAATATTCTCCTTTTATGCTTTCCAAAAGAAAGGTTCCCTATGAAAAGAGTTTAACCAAATGAAAACAGGGCGCAATAATTAATCACGCCCTGTCTCCTTATCCTGCTAAATGATTTTTCCCTTTTTGTAATTCGTACATTTGATAATAAATTCCTTTTCGAGCCATTAGCTCTTCATGATTACCTCGTTCCACAATTGCTCCTCGATCTAACACTAAAATTTGGTCTGCATTTTTAATAGTCGAAAGTCGGTGGGCAATAATGAATGTTGTTCTGCCTTTTTTCAATACTTCTAGAGCTTGTTGAATAACGGCTTCTGTTTCTGTATCAATGCTTGCAGTCGCTTCATCTAGAATAAGAATAGCTGGGTTAAATGCAAGTGCCCGGGCGAAGGAAATTAATTGACGTTGACCAGAAGATAATGTGCTACCTTTTTCTAAAACAGGTTCGTCTAATCCTTTCGGTAACTTAGAGATAAACTCCATCGCTCCGACATCTTGTAATGCTTTTTCCACTTTTTCTCTCGTAATTGTCGGATCCTCTAAACTTACATTCGATTCAATTGTGCCTGAGAAAAGAAATGGATCTTGAAGCACGATCCCCATATGCTGTCTTACTGCTTGCTTTGGTAACGAAGCAAT
Organism: Sutcliffiella cohnii; assembly: GCF_002250055.1. NCBI lineage: Bacteria > Bacillati > Bacillota > Bacilli > Caryophanales > Bacillaceae > Sutcliffiella > Sutcliffiella cohnii. The sequence continues at coordinate 781,513 of NZ_CP018866.1, read as the reverse complement.
ATCAATACCGTCAATTTTTATCGTTCCTTCTTGTATATCATAAAAGCGGAACAATAAGTTCATTATGGAACTTTTCCCACTTCCTGTATGTCCTACAAGCGCTACTGTTTCTCCTTTATTAGCAGTGAAATCAATATCCTTTAAAACATATTCGTTCTCTTTATAACCGAATGACACATGCTCGAACGATACATTTCCGTCGTAACGAGGATATTTTTCATCGGAAACGTCAACACCGACTTCATCCATCAATTCAAATACTCGAACCGCGGACACACGCGCTGTTTCTAAGTTTGCTAATTGATTTGCCATCCCTGAAATGGGTCCGAACATTCTTCCTAAATAATCAACAAATGCATATAGAACCCCTAGTGATAACACTGTTCCAATTTGAAGCGAAGCACCGCCAAAGTACCAAATCAGTGCAACGAAAGCGATATTTCTTAACACTCCAACTAAATTATGAGAGGTTAATGAATTTAAGCTTAATAACTTATTTTGAAACGTAAAATATTGTTCATTTAAGTTTTCAAACTCCTCTTTCGTCCGCTTTTGACGACGAAACGCTTGAATAATTCGCATCCCTGAAATAGATTCATTAATATATCCATTAATATCGCTAAGGAGCGAACGAATTTTATGATTATATACAGAGGCAATTTTTCGATATACGTAAAACCAAATCACTAAAATCGGCAGTAATAATAACGTAATCGCAGCTAGATTTACATCGAGTAAAAATAGGGCAATGTAAATACCGGTAATATAAATAATACTCGAGAAGAAAGTTGCCAGCACTGTTACATATAATTCTTTTATCGTTTCGGTATCATTTGTAATGCGAGAAACAACTTTTCCTGCTGGTAGGTGATCAAAGTAGGAAATTGGCAATTTTTGAATTTGCCCAAACACATCCTCACGCATTTTTTGAATAATTCGGTTCGCTGATGATTGTAAATAATAGCTTTGCCCGTATTGAAAAAATGCCGAGACGACAAGTAACCCAAAATAGAGTAAAACTAAATAAATGATATATTTTACTTCTGGATTGTAAAATGATAATAATTCGTCACTAGAAAGATGTGTCGCCTCATACTCTACTCGCTCATCTCCTCTAGCGATCACTACTTTCCCATCCTCTACTGACCTTTCTCCTTCTAACGTAACGGATTGTGGAATGAAATAAAACTCTCTACCAATTTGAAGAATTTTACTCCGGTTATCTGGCATACTTTCTGTAGCCCTGTCTTCTCTCAAAAAGTATTGGCCGTTGTATTCAACACTATCCGTTGTTTTTTCCTCTACTAATACCCATTCTTTTTCGATTCCCATTATGTGCTGATCGATAATTCTTTTGGCAATAAAAGGACCTGTTAATTCTGTTGCAACCGCAACGGATAACATGAGAAGCGCTATAATAATAATTTTCTTTTGCGTTAGTGCATATTGAAATAAACGCTTTCCAGCTTTTATTTTTTTCATGATACCACCTCACTTCCTTCAGACACTTGCTGGCGCTCGTATTGCTCTTTATACCAGCCACCATGTGCCATCAGCTGGTCATGTAAACCAGCTTCTACAACTTTACCGTCATCTAGCACGACAATCCAATCAGCATGTTGTACTGCTGATAGGCGATGTGTTGTAATAATCGTCGTTTTTTCGTTTCGTTCTTTTCTAATATTTTCAATAATTTTTGCTTCTGTTTTTGCATCTACTGCTGATAGGGAATCATCTAAAATTAATATTTCAGGGTCGGCAATTAACGCCCGAGCAATCGAAATACGTTGTTTTTGTCCACCTGATAACGAAACACCTTTTTCTCCGACAAGTGTTTGTAATCCATCTGGTAACATTTCTAAATCTTTTTCAAAAGCAGAAAGTTGTATCGCTTTTTGTAAATCAACTTCAGTTGCAGTTTCTTTACCGAATAAAATATTTTCTTGAACTGTTCTTGAAAATAAAATATGATCTTGCGGTACATAGCCAATCCAGCCCTGAATAGTATGCAATGATATTTTTTCAAGTGGTGTACCGGCAATAAATATTTTACCCTCACCGAGTTTGTATTCTCTCAACAATTGCTTCACTAACGTCGATTTACCACTACCTGTTTTCCCAACGACACCTAACGTTTCTCCTTTTCTTAAATGAAACGAAACACCATTTAAACTCGGATTAGTTCCAGACGGATATTGAAAAGTTACGTTTTCGAATTCAATCTCAGTTGGAGCAATTTCCGTTATCGGTTGCTCGGCATCATAAACGTCCGATTTATAAGCTAGAGTTTCATTCACTCGATCTAATGAAGCATTTCCTCGCTGCATAACGTTAATTAATTCTCCAATAGCAAACATTGGCCAAATCATCATTCCTAAATAGACGTTAAAAGCAACTAGCTGACCGATTGTAATTTGTTGATGGAAAACTAAATATGCCCCGTATCCAAGTCCGATTAAATAGCTGGCACCTACTAACAGTTTTATCGTCGGGTCAAATAACGAATCAATCACTGCTACTTTCAAATTTTTCTTAAACACATCGTCCGTCATATTGTGAAAACGGCTTTGGTCCGCACGCTCTTGCACGTAAGCACGAATTACACGCACTCCTGCGATCGACTCTAGCACTTTATCGTTCATTTCACCGAATGAATCTTGTGCTTCAGTGAACCGTTTGTGAATTTTTTTCCCGTAAATATTCATCGCTAGTGCCATTATCGGCAATGGGATAATTGCTGCAAGTGTGAGCTTCCAGCTAATTAAAAAGCCCATTGTACAAAGGATAATTAACATATACACACTCGAATCAACTAATGTTAATACACCAAAACCAGCTGTTATAGAGATTGCGCGCAAGTCATTTGTTGAGCGTGCCATTAAATCACCAGTTTTATTCTTTTCATAGAAGGTTGGTGTCATTTTCAACAAATGTCCCATTAAACTTCTTCTTAATAACCTCTCGACTAAAAAGGAACCCCCGAATAATTTATAGCTCCACATATACGTAATCCCATAAATAACAAGTGCTAGTAAAAATAAAAAGCCTACATACTGAATTAATTTTTCAGAAGTTAAAGTGCCAACATGAATTTCATCGATCGCATGCCCAATCATTCTTGGCGGGATTACTTCTAAAATCCCGACGACAATTAGTAAACATATCGCTATTGTATATCGCTTCCAATATTGTTTAAAAAACCAACTAAGTTTTGTAAGTACTGATAACATACTATCTTACCCCCTTGATCGAACAGTCGACCATTTTGTATTCGCTACCCTGAATCTGCCGTTCCTTCATACATAAGTCTAATAACAAATAAATTTTGCATAATGCTCTCCTCCTAAATTTGTTTTAAATATATCCAAAAAGCTCGAAAGGCTTTGTTGGTAAAAAAAGGATGTAGATGAAGACAAAAAAAGACACACCGAACGAAAGTCGGTATGCCGATATTAAAACATATAAAAAGCACACGTCACGTTCTGTTAGCGTGACCTGTGCTAAAATAGGTAATTTGAAATGATGATAGTACTCCCTTGTGTTTACAACGGAGAGCTAGATGAGGACAGGTCACGAATTTTATTAAGTTTGTCATTCATTACGTTTAATACAATAGATTTTTTCATGTTCGTGTACCTCCCTTTCTCCATTTTTTAATTAGTAGTAAATTCCACTTTTCCACAATAACACCGTGGACAAGTTATTGTCAATTACTAATTTTAAAAATATTTTAAATTATATATTGCCCAAATACTCTTTCCTTGTTAAAATCGTAAAAAGCTCAAGGGGGAATTTTCCATGTTTTATCCACATTTACGTGAAGGGGCTACTATTGGAGTCACAGCACCATCTTCTGGTGTGCAAGAAGTTTTACATTCTTTGTTGGATCAGGCACAAAAAAGACTAGAATCAGAAGGATTTACTGTGAGGTTCGGAAAAACAGTAAAAACCCAACATAAAGCAAAGTCTGCACCAGCTAAGGTGAGAGCAGATGAATTAAATGCCATGTTGCAAGACGATGGAATCGATACGATCATCCCACCATGGGGCGGGCAATTGTTGATTGAAATACTGCCGTATGTTGATTTCGTAAAAATGAAGCGAAAATGGATACTCGGATATTCCGATACAAGTGTTTTGTTATTAGCAACGACATTAAAAACAGGGATTGCAACGGCACACGGCACTAACTTAGTAGATTTACGAGGAGAATATTCCGACGAAACAACCGCCATGTGGAAACAAGTGCTACAAACAAAAGCTGGAGAAGCAGTAATTCAACATTCATCAGAGCTTTTCCAAAAACAGTGGCAACACGGCAACCCTACTCCTCACATTTTTCATTTAACCGAAAAAACGGAATGGAAAACAGTGAACGGTAAAGATGTAACCGTGAAAGGTAGAATACTTGGTGGGTGTGTAGATGTTATTCGCCACTTAATTGGTACACCTTTTGGCGATGTGAAAGCATTTCAAGAACAATTCACAAACGGCGAACCGATTCTTTGGTACTTCGAAAACTGTGAGCTTTCGACAACAGACTTAAGAAGGTCGATAGTTCAAATGAAATTAGCAGGTTGGTTTAATAATTGTTCAGGAGTCTTATTCGGAAGAAGTCCAGCAAATGAACCAGTGGACGGGTATACGGTTGAGGATGTATATGAAGAGATAGCTTCTGAACTGGAAGTACCGGTTGTGTATGACATAGATTGCGGGCATGTTCCTCCTCAAGTAACGTTAATTAATGGAGCGATGGCGGAAGTAGAAGTTAAAGAAGGAAAAGGAACGATTATACAAAAGTTTATATAATATAATTTATCAACATCGGGATTTTATTTATCAAAGAGTTCTAAAGGGTGGAGTGTATTAGCTAAGTATTTTTATACCGTGGAGAAAGCCGAAATAACTTACGATGTCGTAGCTTAAATAACAACTAGTTAGAAAAACATTTAGCAGACTAAATGGTGCTGTCCTAAAAGTCCAGTTGAGACTGACTTTTAGGACTTTTAAGTTTGTTATCCTAATAAGGGTTTAAAATTTTTATTAGCAGTTAGTATAGATCTCTATTAATTAACGAATGAACGCCATTTCCCTATTAGAAAGAGCATCCTTTAACCATCGGGGATGCATTTTCAATAAATCTTGCGGTAAATTATCTGGACTGAAAAATTTTATTTCAAGTGATTCATCAGAATTACGTCTAAGTTCTCCGCCTGTAATTTCAGCAAGAAAACAAGTTGTTATAAAATGTACTACTTTACCATTTGGATATGCAAACACCTGTGAATTAGGCTCAGAGTACACACCAATAAGTTTTTTTATTTTTATATCTAAGTTAGTTTCCTCTTTTACTTCTCTAATAGCTGCTTCAGAAACTGTTTCTCCAATTTCTATATGTCCTGAAGGAATACCCCATAGCTTTACATCAGCTCTTTTCTGTAACAAAACTTGTTTTTCCCCATTCAAAATAATAACTGCTACACCTGCTTTTAATTCATCAATTCTTTTCATTTAATAAACCTCCCTTAAAATAATAAAAAAGGTCCGAGGGGATAAGGATTTCAACGCAAAAGCAAATACGCTGAACCTTTCCCCTCGGACCTTTTATGTCAATAGGTGCCTTTTACGTTATGGTAAAAGATGTAGCCCTCGGTCACAGACCTACTAGATAGCGGAACCCTAGCTACAATTTTCAAGTTCATATTTATTTTACAACTATTACTTAGAAGATGAAAGAAGCTTTTCGTTCATACAATAACTTTCACAAAAAAATAGCACCCTAATTCACACAAATTTAATCATAGTCAAGATGTTCATTCGGTGTTATTTGTATGCTAAAAGATATGTATACTATTACGATTCACTAAAAAAGCGGATCAGCAACCACGTTTTTTCATTACTATATTTTCTCATTTGACCACTTGTTCTCTAACAACCTTTTTTCTCTTCTAATTGTTGCTTCCTTCAGTAACTGGATTTCTTTTTCCGTTTCAGGGATTACGCCTGGAACTGGGACTGGTTTACCTTCGCTATCAATTGCAACCATTGTTAAAAGGGATGTTGTTGTAAGTTTTGTTTCACCTGTTTCAAACTGATGACACTCCACTTTTACATACACTTCCATTGACGTTCTTCCAGTAGATATAACCACTGCTTCTAACGTTAATATATCTCCTACTTTTGCTGAAGATAAAAAATTCACTGTATCAATCGAAGCTGTTACGACCACCTTGTTACTATGTTTCATCGCTGCTATGGCAGCTATTTCATCAATATACGATAAAACAACTCCTCCAAAAATTGTTCCTAAATGATTCGTATCTGGAGGTAAAACTAGTTTCGTTTGTACAGTTCTAGATACATTTGTTGATATTTTTCCCATCATTCTCCCACTCTCTTTTATGTTTTTTGCTTCTACAAGAAAGTGGTTGGAAAATAAAAAATCCATCACTCTAATATGAGGATGGATTAAAGGCAAAGAAAATAAAACTAGACAAATAGAGCCCTATTTTCTAATATTTGCGCACCATTATCCAACCTTCCTAACTCCCGAAGAAGACGATCGTTCATCATAATGGCAGGTCTCCTGACTCGTGCTTCTACCTACTTTAAGTCCTTCCCGTCGAATGACAGTGGCTATTCTTATTTCGTCGGCACCTACAGTTGCGGGTACAGTTCTGGTTTTAGACCAGATTCCCTATTAAGTCTAATTGACACCATTATTATTGGTATGTTTTATTCATTTGAAAAACTTATTTCTATTAGTAGTTTATTACAAAGTTACTATTCTGCCAACTCGTTCACCATGTAATGTTTGCCATTCTTCTCTAAGTACTCCGAGCTTCACAGAATCATAGTACTCATCGTTTACAATACGAGCTTTTCTAATTCTAGCTTCCTCTATCATTCCAAGTTTTTTTCCAACACTCACCATTCGATGGTTTCCTGACCATGTAGTATATCCTAATCTAACTAGTATAGGAAATTGTTTAAACAAATGAGTGACCCATAATTTAATAGCCTCCGTTCCATATCCACCATTCCAATAGTCAGGAAGATAGATGATAATACCTACCTCCATCCATCGGGAAGGCTCGTGCTCCCAATAGTAAACAACGGTGCCAATAATTTTACCATCCACTTCTATAATCATTTCGGAATCATAACCCGATTCTAACTGACCTATCATCCGATTATAAAAATCTTCATATTCCACTCGGACTAATGGAAAGTATGGTGCATCCCATTTTTTAAACTCTGGGTCCTCTTCTCCATATCTTAATTTCCAAAGAGTTTGTATATCTTCTTTTTGTACCGACCTAAGAATAATTTTTTCTCCAACTATTTTTAACATAAATTCTCTCCGTTATATTATTTTATGAGGAACATCCTCCGCCACCACAGCTTGCGTCCCCGCTAGAGCAACTACTATCTCCACCACTATTTTTATCGCTACTAGTTGCAGATCCGCAAAAAACAGCACTTGTACATCCACTACTAGAATTCGAAGCAGATGAGTATAAATACGCCTTTGCCATTAACCAATATTGGTCATAATAATAGATAGAATAAAACACCATAATTAATGAGGTATTCGAAAAATCACCATATTGCTGTTGTTTCGTGAATGCTCCTTTTTCGTTTCGTTTATGAATTTCATCTGCTTGATGGGATTGTTCTTTTAACCTAGTTATTAAGTAATCTACTATCTGATTTGATTCCTCTGTAATTTTGAAATATTTATTTTTCAAGTATTCCTTATCCTTGTATTTAAATTCGGTAATTTGAGCTGGATTTAGTGGGTTCTTAAAGAAGTCTCCCCAAGTCGACCAACTATATGTTGTTACTTCAAACAATTGCGAGAACACCCAATCAAAGAACGCACGCTCACCAGGGTCCCCTCCACCTTGTACATTTGGTTTATGATGTAACATGCTGCCATTAAATTTTTCTGAAAAAGTTTGATAGGCTTGCGTAAACATCAACATTTCATGCCAAACATCATCTACTTCTTCACTATACATCGGAACAGTTTTTAGCACTCTCGTTAAAATAAAAAACCGTTTCAGCTCAAAAATACGCCATTCTAGTTCGTCCTCTGAAACTTTCGCGTTTTGTTGTAAAAACCGTTGCTTTACTTGATTTATATACTCATCAGGAAGTGCTAACTCTAATTTAGCGATTAACGGTTGAATTGAGGTGTTTTCAATAGCTCCTAAGTTTTCCGGTATATTTTCCTTTTTTAAGTTTTTGGTGGGCTTTATTTTTCTAAAAATACCTACTAAGGCTAATACGACAACGAATAAAATTAAAATAAAAATAACAACTGTTTCCATCTTATCTCCCCCCTTTATTCTTTTTATTAATACGATATGAAACGTTTAAAAGTTTCATTTATTAAATAATACATAATATTAAAAAAGCATCCTATAAAAAGGATGCTTTCCATTATGGTAATCTTCTACCTCTAGAAGTAACGTACAAGTTATACCATTGTTCTCTCGTCATTTTTTCTGAAACAGGTACAGCGTCTTGACAAGCTACAATGCGGTCTGGATTTGTCGTACCGATGACAGGTTGAATCATTGCAGGATGGCGCATTAACCAGCCTAGTACGATAGCTTCCCTTGTTGTTTCTAGTTCTTCCGCCATTCTAGCTACTAACGCCGCTGTATTTCTTTCTGCTTCTGTTTTAATTTCTTCCTCTCGACCGGTGAAGACACCTTTTCCTAATGGAGACCACGCTTGGATTTGTATATCTTTTTCCATACTATATTCTAAAAATCCATCTGTGAAATGGGCTGAAGTCCCTTCGTGTTGGTTTACTAATACACCTTGGTCCACCCAGTTTAATTTGCGCAAACTCATTTCTAATTGATTTACGATGATAGATTCGTTTGTATACGTTTGCAGAAGTGCTACTTGTGCTTTATTCATGTTGGAAACACCGAAGTGTTGTACTTTCCCTTCTTTTTTCAGAAGTTCAAACGTTTCTGCCACTACTTCTGGTTCCATCAATGGATCTGGTCTATGTAATAGTAAAATATCTAATTGTTCAATGTTCAACCTTGCAAGAATACCATCGACAGAGTTTATAATATGCTCTTTTGAAAAGTCATATCGACCTGGCCCAGCATCATCTTCGAACCGAATGGCACATTTACTTTGAATGACCATTTGCTCACGTAGGCTTCTATTGTTTTTCAACACTTCACCGAAAACCTTTTCTGCTTTTCCTCTCGTATAAATATCAGCATGATCAAACATCGTAATTCCTGAAGATAATGCCGCCTCTACCGCTTTCTCCGCTTTTAACACTTCTTCTGATGAAAACGGCGAATTGTCCCAGCCTCCACCAAATCCCATGCATCCTAATACTAATCTACTGTTTGTAATATTTCTTTTTTGTAACGGCATTGTTCTCATAACTAATCATCCTTACTTTTTAAAAGATATTAATATTGTAAGAAATAAATGGTGGGGAAGCAAATAGTTATTTTCCTTTTAGTGCCTCTCGAATATGAAACATAACAAAATAAAGAGCTTGGGACATAACTATTTTTATTAAAGTAAAAGACGAACAAATAAAGTAGTTTGGAAATAACCCGCTCCAGAAATATACTTCGCTTTCCGCGGGCGGCTGGTGATCTTCCTCGGCGTAAACGCCTGCGGGGTCTCACCTATGCCTTTCCTCCCGCTGGAGTCTACGTATATTTCCTCCGCTAGTTCAGCGATTGTTCGTTTTTTTATCATGATTATATTAGTTTTGTCTCAACCTCTTTGTAGTTTTATAACTGTTTCCTCCACATTTTCCGCTTTTGATATGGCCGATATGACTGCGACACCATCCGCTCCAGCTTCCATCACTTCTTTTGCATTGGAAATGTTAATTCCACCGATGCCGACAATTGGAAGCGTAACACCTGCTTCACGAATGGCAGTTATGACAGATGGTCCTTTCACTTCTTCAATATCTTTCTTTGTTGAAGTAAAGTACATCGGTCCTACGCCGATGTAGTCAGCACCAAGTTCTACCGCCCTTAAGGCCTCTTCCACATTATGTGTAGAAACACCGACTATTTTTTCATTCCCTATCTTTTCCCGAATGGACGTAATGTTACCGTCCTCTTGGCCGATATGTACACCGTCGGCATCGAGTTGTATCGCTAGTTCTACATCATCATTTACGATAAATGGCACTTCATACTCGTTACACAACTCTTTTAATCTTGCTCCTAACTCTAACTTTTCAATACCAAGTTTAGCTCCTTCGCCTTTTTCTCGATATTGAAAACATGTTACACCTGCTTCTAATGCCTCTTTCAGCACAACTTCCGGGTTACGATCACAATTGTTACTACCCATCACAAAATATACTTGCATATGTTTTCTTAAGATGTTCATGAGTGCACCGCCGCGTTTCGATATGCCCAATGATTCGTAGGACCGTGTCCACTGCCAATTCCTAATTCATCTTTTATTGCAGCATGGATAAAATCTTTTGCTACTTTTACTGCTTGTTCAACGGTCTTTCCTTTAGCTAATTCAGCAGTTATAGCGGCCGCAAACGTACAACCTGTTCCATGAGTATGACGAGTAGAAATTCTCGTACTCTTTAACTCTACAAAGCTTTGGCCATCAAATAATAAGTCCACTAGTTCCTCTTCTTCGCCGTGGCCACCTTTCACTACAACGTAATCGGCACCAAGTTTATGAAGAACTTTTGCTGCTTTTTTTCTAGCCTCGATTGTGTGTAGGGACAACTCTGTAATTACTTCTGCTTCTGGGATATTTGGAGTAATAACAGTTGCTAGAGGAATTAATGTTTCACGTAAAGAATTGATTGCCTCTTGTTGTAAAAGCTTTGCTCCACCTTTCGCAATCATGACCGGATCGATTACAACGTTGCCCCAATTAAACTCCCTAATATTGTTTGCCACTGCTTCAATTAGCTCGCTATTAAACAACATTCCCGTTTTAAGGGCATCCGGACGTAAATCAGCCTCAATAGAATTCATTTGCTCTATTACGGCTTCAAGCGGAAGGGCATAAACACCTTGTACACCTAACGTATTTTGTGCTGTTATTGCTGTAATTGCCGACATCCCGTAAACATTTAATTCTTGAAAAGTTTTTAAATCCGCTTGGATACCTGCTCCGCCACCACTATCAGAGCCAGCGATTGTTAACGCTTTTTTCACCACAGTCAGCCACCTACCCTACATATCGATAATAAATATTTTTTGCTTCCGTTATGTCTTTTGTCCCGTGGACAATCGCTCGCCCATCTTTAAATAAAACGAGACGTTGACTACCAATTTCTACTGATAAGAGAAAAGGATTTCGATCCACTTTTAACCCTTGGTCCGCAAATACCGATTCTATTTCTTCAAGATTTCTTTCTTGGTTCGTGTTCGGTCTAATTTGTACAGAGTCTCTTCCACAAAGCACCGCTGTTTTCGTTTGATTTTCGTAAGACAAGTATGGAAAGCTCCGACTTTCCCCACATGATAGACAAGAAGAATCTTTCATACTATTTACGTCGATGGAAGAATAGCGATTTTCCCAAAGGTCGAACGAAACTAACTTTTTCCTTAAACTTTTTTGATTACCAGTTAATATTTTTAACGCTTCCGCTACTTGGTGGGCAACAACCATTTGTACTGCTGGAGAAATAACTCCCACCGTATCACAAGTAGCACCACCTAACGGAACGGACTTTAATAAACATTGTAAACAAGGTGTTTCTCCTGGAAGAATCGTATAGGAAATCCCATAACTACCGACACAGGCACCATAAATCCAAGGTATATTATATTTTTGAGATAGGTCATTAATAATAAAACGAATATCAAAATTATCTGTTGCATCTAAAAGTAAAGAAACACCATCTATTAACGGTTCTAGTAAATCTGGTGTAGCATCTCCGACGATTGCTTCTATTTCAGTAGATGAGTTAATTTCTAGTAGTCTCGTTTTAGCAGCAACTGCTTTAGGAATTTTATGTTCAGCATCTAATTCCCCGTATAGTTGTTGGCGCTGTAAATTACTCCATTCTACGTAATCTCGATCGATAATCGTCATTTTCCCGACCCCAGCTCGAGAAAGTGCCTCGGCAATACCTGTACCGAGTGCACCTGCTCCCACTATGAGGACATGCTGTTCCGTTAATTGCTTTTGTCCATTTACCCCAATTGGTTTAAATAGTATCTGTCTAGAATAGCGTTCCATTAGCTAACACTCATTCCTTCAGTTGGGCTACTAGCAGTGGCATAACGTTTTTTCTCCATACGCCCAGCCTCAAAACCTAACCTTCCTGCTTCAATTGCTAGTTTCATTGCTTTTGCCATTTTCACTGGGTCTTTTGCAGCCGAAACAGCGGTGTTTAATAAAACTCCATCTGCTCCTAACTCCATCGCCTGAGCAGCATCAGCTGGTGAGCCAACTCCCGCATCCACAATAACTGGAACGTTTGATTGCTCGATAATAAAGCTTAAGTTGAGCGGATTGATAATTCCTTGACCAGATCCAATTGGAGAAGCTCCAGGCATTATTGCGTGTGAACCTAATTCTTCTAGTTTGCGAGCAAGTACAACATCATCTGAAGTGTACGGTAAAACGATAAACCCTTCTTTTAAAAGCTCTTCTGTTGCTTTTAACGTTTCAACAGGATCTGGTAGTAACGTTTTCCAGCAGCCAATTACTTCTACTTTAATCATGTCACATAATCCAGACGCTTTTGCTAATTTTGCAATGCGCACTGCTTCTTCCGCTGTTTTTGCCCCAGCAGTATTTGGAAGTAACGTATATTTCTCTAAGTCTAGTTTTTCTAAAAAGTTTGGTTGACTCGGTTCAAAGATGTTCATGCGACGTACCGCAAACGTTAAAATTTCTGATTCGGATACCGCAACCGCTTCTTTTTGTACTTCAAAGCTCGGGTATTTACCAGTTCCTAATAATAAACGTGATTCAAATTCATATGGTCCAATTTTTAACATGTTCATCCGCCTCCTACAAAATGTACTAATTCTAATTGATCGCCTTCTGCTAACGTAACTGATGGATGCGATTCTTTTTGTAAAATATCTCGGTTCTTTTCTACAATGACTACCTTTTGATCAAGGTGAAAATGTGCTAGCAAATCTTCTACTGTTCTAATATCATTAGGTAACTCTATTAGTTCACCATTTATCGTTACTTTCATGTTGTTATCACTCCTTTCAATCGTTCAAACGTAAACGCCTGTAAATAGGAAGGTAGTGTACGACCATCCATCATATCCGCAATAAGCTTTCCACTAATTGGGGATAGTAAAATACCGTTCCGATAATGACCTGTGCAGATAAATACGTTTTCTATTGTTGGGTGCACTCCAAGAAACGGTAACTCATCTATCGTTTGCGGTCGTATTCCAGCCCACGCCCTTTCAAACTGAGCTCGTTGAATATCAGGCAAAATGTCTATGGACGCTTGCATCAAGGAAGAGATTCCCTCAACTGAAACATGCTCCGAAAAACTATTAGGAATAGAAGTTGCACCAATAATTAAACGGTTTCCACTTTTCGGGACTACGTAACACCGTTGTGAAAAGATGGTACTTTTAATGAGAGGGCGTTCTGTAATGACAGACATACACTCACCTTTTACCGGATAGGTTGGTAGGTTTATATTCGCTTCCTTCAATAAACGGGCACTCCAAGCTCCATTTGCAACAACGATGTTTTCCCCATAAAAATCACCTATATTCGTATGAACACCTGTTATTTTTCCGCTCAACTCGGTGAACGAATATACTTCTACGAACTCTTTAACGGTTGCACCGAGGGCGACCGCACTTTTGCTAAATGCCTGTGTAAGTTGTATAGGGTTAACATGCCCATCATTCGGTATGTCCATAGCTCCGATGATACTATCACTTAATGATGATTCCATTTGTAGTGTTTCCTCACGGTCGAGCCATTTTGTATTCTCTCCGAATGAACGTTGTGCTTCAATTACAGATTGTAAATGAACTTTTTCCTCATCTGTTTTTGCGACTTTCAGCATGCCTTCTCTAACAAGCTCGATATCGATACCACACATCTCTTTTAACTCTTCTTGTAATCTAGGAAACATTTTTCTACTTTCCCTTGCTAGTTCAAACATTGGTCCAACTTCCGTCAACTCTACTTGAGCACCTAGCATCCCTGCTGCCGCTTTTGACGCTCCTAGGCCAACGGTTCCTTTTTCTAAAAGAAGGACGTTTCTCCCTGACTTTTGTAAATAGTAGGCTGCTGCATTTCCGATCACTCCACCACCAACAACGATTGCGTCCCAATTGTTATTCATTTCTCTCCTCCTTCCACATAGCTGCTATGACTTTCTTGAAACCTTTTTGCCATCAATACTGGGTTTTTGCTCTCCATTATTCCACTCATCACTGCAACACCGGAGGCTCCGGTGGAAGCTACTTGTTTTAAATTCTTTGGTGTAATTCCACCAATACCGATAATTGGAACAGAACTTTTCTCAGTCATTTCTTTAAGATTATCTATCCCACGTGGTTGCTGCCCAAGTTTTGAGGATGTAGTAAAAATATGGCCGTATAGTAAAAAGTCCGCACCGTTTTTTTCTGCATATGCTGCTTCTTCTATCGAATGGACAGAGCATCCAATTTCTAACCTAGGAAAAGATTGCTTTACTAACTGTACGTCTAAACTATGAAACGCAAGCTGAACACCACGCACCGAAAATGCTTGTGCAACATCAACTCGATCATTTACGATTAATTTGTTTGCAGGAACTCCACTTTTTAATATTTGTTCCAGTAATTGTGCTAGCTCTCTTGCCGTTTTTTCTTTTTCGCGAATATGTATTCTGTCTACATATGGATGGATACTTCTTAAAATGTTTGTTAACTCTTCGTTCGTTTTCTTTCCATCTGTAATAACATGTAGCTTCATAGATTGATAATCTCCTTTGTAATGCATATAGCGTTGACACTTACCTTAAAATCTACCTGTAAACTATGGAGCCTTTAGAGATAGTCCGTTCCTCTTCGCTGCGTGAACTTGCTTTCCGCGGGGAGGGAGTCAAGTTCCCTCCGCTCCGATCCACTCTCTGTTTTAAATATTAGTACTACAATCTTTACTAAAAGACGTCATAGAACAAATCCTTACTAGCATAATACTAAACAAAAAACCACTCTTTTCGCCTAAGCGTAAAGAGTGGTTTGTATGAATGAATAGTATATTTCTATACAATATATTTACCCACTTCCCTACGCTGGTATTAACCAGATCAGGTTCGAAGGGTCTGGAAACAATTTATTCCATCTCAGTCATTTCGACTCCCCTAGTGAAAAGTTCTTATTAAATTGTGTAAATAAAGTATAGCATACTAACCAATTTTTTAAAATAAAAGTGAACTTAATATCTAACATCCGTTATCGAAAAGTAAGGGAAAAAGGTAGCTGAAACAAAAGAGATAAGTAATACCATTAATAAAACTGTTGTAAATATTACGTCATTTTTTGAGTACTTTACTTGATAATAATAGGTGCGATTTTTTTGTTGTGAAAATTTTTTTGCTTCCATCGCCACTGCGATTCGATGCGCCCTTCTGATGCTTTGTGATAATAAAGGTATACTATATAAAGTGACCTTTTGTATGATAGCTTTCATACCTTTTTCCTGTTTAATCCCTCTAACTTTTAACGCTTTTTGTAAAGTAAAAAATTCTTCTACCATAATTGGCAGGAGCCGAATAGACGCGAGAAAACTGTAAGCATACTTTGGCGGTAGCTTCCATTGCTGCATAAGAGAATAAAATAAAAGAACCGGCTTCGTTGTTAGCGCGAATAGTAAACCTAAAAACGCAAACACTAATGCTCTTAATCCAATATGAACTCCTCGATAAAAGCTTTCTTCACTTATGTGAACAATTCCTAATTGAAACCATGTTGTATCACCTTTACCGAACAAAATCATCGTCACAGCAGAAGAGAAAAATAGAATGGTAAATGGTAGGAGAAGAACGACCTTTACCTTCCAACTATGTCCCGTTGACGTTATATAGAGCAATAACATAAATAGTGTCATATTCACTAATACATTTATGTTATGTATGAAGAGGACTGCTACAAAGAGGAGGACAATTGCTATTAACTTGAAACTCGGATTCACTCGATGCAACCACGTTTCGTTAACTTGTAATGACCATTGCATCGTGTACGGACCTCTCTTTCTCTATTACTTCTACTACTTCTCCACTCTCCACTACTAACACTTTATCTGCAAAATGCTCAACAATATGCTCATCATGTGTAACCATCACAACACATACCCCCTCTTCTTTGAGCTGTTGTAACCATTCAAGCATCGAAAAAGTATTTCGACTATCCTGGCCGAATGTAGGTTCATCTAAAAGGAGTACACTCGGACGATGTACAACCGCTGATGCCACACTTAGCCGTCTTTTTTGTCCAGTTGAAAGCTCGAAAGGGTGTTTTGTTCGTACATGTGTTAAATGAAAATTGTCGAGCAGTTTTTCTACTTTATTATTTCTCTCTACTTCCGATACACCTTTTCGCAATAGCGTATATCCGATTTCCTCTTCAACGGAATGCGTAACAAATTGAAATTCAGGGTTTTGAAAAACAAACGTCACTTCTTCTTCGTAATTTTCACCGAAATAATGAAGCTCACCATTCGTTTTTAAAAGCTTTCGAATCGCCTCTAATAGGGTACTTTTTCCTGCGCCATTTTTTCCGATAATCGTTGTCCATTGACCTTTATGGAACGTAACATCCTCCACTGAAATTTTACACTCTTTTCCTCTAAAACCCTGAAAATCGTGTAGAGATATAATCGATTCTCCCTTTTCTGGATTTTGGTTTAAATTAGTTGGATCAATCACTTCCTCCCAAACTCCGGGATACCAAATGCCATATTCTTTTAACTTTTCCTTGTATTGCGAGAAAACTTCTAAAGTAGCTCCGTCCGCTATGATTGTTCCTTTATCGTCAAAAACGACTACACGCTCTACCCAATCTAACAGATAGTTTAATTTATGCTCGACAATAATGACTGTCTTTTCTTCTCCTACCCGTTTAATTGTGTCCCACACTTCCTTTGTTCCTTCTGGGTCTAATAGCGCCGTTGGTTCATCTAAAAATAAAACATCTGGTTCCATTGCTAACACAGAAGCAATCGCTAGCCTTTGTTTCATTCCACCAGACAGTTCATTTATTTTCGTGTGGGGGTGTGGAAGCTCTAAGCCTACTTCGTTAAGTAAGTAATTTATTTTACAGTCCATTTTTTCTCTCGGTACCGCTAAATTTTCAAGTACAAATGCAAGTTCCTCGTCTACATAAGGCATGCAAAACTGAGAATCCGGGTCTTGGAACACATAGCCCCAAGACTCCGGTGTTATTATGTTATCCGCACGCATCGGTACTTCCATTACAGTCGGTATTAACCCAGAAATAACCTGTAATAGGGTTGATTTCCCACACCCTGAAGGACCGAGGAACAAAATTTTCTCGCCGTGTTTACAAGAAAAAGAGACATCGTGGAAAAGCATTTCATCCCCTGCATATTTTAGACGTAAATTTTCCACTTTAATTTGTGTCATGACTCTCTCCTTTTAATGCGCTTTAATTTAAACGTTTCAAAATCCCTCTTTTTGCTATTTACTCAAAGACTCATAATCTTCTTTACTAGCTGGTCTTAATAGTTTCGTTACCCCTGTTTTTTCTAATGCTTTCACTAATGCATACGCAACAAAGCCGGTGAAGAAAATGCCGCCTACAATGCGGAAAAATACTTTTAATGTCACACTCCACCATACTAAATCTAATAAATATCCTCGGAACAAATCTAATAAAAGTGACCCTACCGCTGAACTAGCTCCAGCAAGAGAAACGACTAATAGATCAAATCGTTTATAGCGAAAGGAGGCAAACACTGCTTCTGCAAATAATCCTTGTACGATTCCGTATACTAGTACGATTACACCGTATTCTGACCCCATTAATAGTTCACCAGATGCCGCTGCCACTTCTGCTAAAAATGCAACACCGGCTTTTCGAATAATTAAATACGCAACAGCAGCAGCAATGAACCACATACCGTATACTAACTCATCAATATGTAGTCCAAATGAGCTCATAACCCCACTCACTGGACCCCAAATTTTATATACAATCCCAAAAACGATGGAAATTAATATCGTTACTAATATATCTGTTAGCTTTAAATTTTTTTTCATTCTCGTAATCTCCTACTGCTTTACTTTCGCTTGAACTGGCCAACGTTCTAATGTGTAAGCCATTTGCCAAAACGAATATTCATATTGGCTACTCAACAGGAAATACTCTTTCATTCTTTCTTTTTCTCCCTCTGTTGCCTTTTCCGCTAATTCATCTAATCTATCAATTTGCTCTTCTACTAATTGACGGAACCAGTCCCCTCCGTAGGCGGCAATCCATTCTTGATAGATTGGTTCTTCAGGAGTTGAACCTTGTAACCTTTCACCAATTTCATAGTATAACCAGTAACACGGTAATAACGCTGCGATTACTTCTCCTAATCCACCAGTTAAAACTGCACGGTACATATGGGATGTGTATGCGTAAGCAGTTGGTGCTGGTTGGAAGTTTTTATGTTCTTCTTCCGAAATTCCTAGACGTTTTGAAAAATTTTCATGTAGTGACAGTTCAGCTTCATACGTTCCTTGTGCGTGTGCAGCAAGTCTAGCAGTTGTTTGAAGGTCAAATGCTTTCCCCCCTCCGTATGCTTGAACTTTTGCAAAGTGACTTAAATAATATGCATCTTGCATTACGTAATATTTAAAGCTTTCCAAGGAAAGTGTTCCATCAGCAATTCCTGTAACAAATGGATGTTGAAAGCTTGCCTCCCATATATGATCTGCTTCTTTTCTAATTATTTGTGAAAATTTCATCCTAATCATCCTCCTAGATACATTTTGTTGCTTCGGAATTAAATAGTGGGCCCTACTATTTTTTCCGAAAAAATAAAAAACCACCTTCTTCGCATGTGCGCAAAGAAGGTGGTTGATTAAACATAATGATATGTAGTTCATGCGTGGAAATAATTCATGCATGAAAATACAACCGTCCACTTCCCTACGCTGGTGTTAACCAGATCAGGTTCTAAGAGTCTTAGAGTCACACTCTAATCTCAGCCTTGTAAAGGCACCCCTAGTGGTCTTAATTATTAAATTTTTAAGGTGTTTTCTGATAATTATCATATCAGTTTATTTTAAAATGTCAAAAGGTTTTTTCTATATCTATATCGAAAATAGGTTAGCGTTTTAAGTCAGACCGTTCCTCTTCGCTGCAGGTACTCGCTTTCCGCGGGGAGGGAGTCGAGCCTCCTCGGCTTCGCCTGTGGGGTCTCGACCTTCCCTCTACATCCCGCTGGAGTCTCGCACCTTCCGCTCCGTTACACTCACGGTTCTAAACTTGTGTGAAAGGCGAACCTTATAAGATCCATCGGCCTTGGTGCAGTTTTTCAATAGGTTTACTTTTGCAATATTAAATATTTATTTCGCTGCTTTCATCTTTATTACTTCGGTTTTTTTTCTTAAACATTTTCTTTCCTACTTTCCCGACAGTAGAGAATAGTTTGCAAACGGCTGGGATGAGTAGGAGTGTGATAAAGGTTGCAAATAGTAGGCCTGATATGATAACGGTTGCCATTGGTGCTTGGTAGTTACCTGATGTTCCTGAAGCTAACGCTAAAGGTAACATTCCACCAGCTGTCGTTAATGTTGTCATAAAGATTGGTCGAATACGGTTTTTCCCGGCTTCTATTAAGGCATTTTCAATTTCCTCACCTTGATTACGAAGTTGGTTAGTCCGGTCGATTAATAAGATTGCATTATTCAATACAATTCCAATTAACATAATGATACCCATCGCTGACATGATACTTAGCTCTCTTTGGGTTAGAACTAAGCCTAAAATTACTCCAACTATCGTCATCGGTATGATTGACATGACAATAATAGGTTGGATTAAATGATTAAACTGCACAGCCATCACTAAATACACTAAGAAAATTGCTAACCCTAAGATCATCATCATTTCTACCATTAATTCCTGCTGCTGTTCTAAATCACCAGCTGCCGCAACCGTATATCCAACAGGTGTTTCAAATTTTTGAATGACATTTTGAACTTCTCTATTAATAGATCCTAAATCTTTTCCTTCCATGTCTGCAGAAATAGAAATATATCGCTCGCCATCTATATGAGTAATTGCATTCGGCATGTTTACACTTTTTAATTGAATAAACTCAGATAGTTTACTTGTTCCGTCGTTCGTTGGAATTTCCAGGTTCAATAAATCAGCTTTTCTGTTTATTCGCTCCTCCCATGTTACGATTAAGGGAAGCGTTTCGTTATTAACTGTAACCTCTCCGATTGGAAAATGCAGAAAAGCTTGCTCGATCATTTGTCTAATTTGAAAATTCGTTAGGCCTGCCTCTTCTATCGCGTTCTCGTTTAACTCTATTACTTCTTCAATAGATGTTCTTTCTGCGGAATGGGAGATTCCAACAACTCCATCTATAGCTTCTAGCTCTTGTATAAACTTATCCGCTAACGATTGTAATTGTTCAAAGTCGTCTCCTTTAATATTAACTTGGACAGGTGACGCACCTCCTGCATCCATCGAACTTTGCACTCCAACAATTGGTTGAGTTTCTGTAAGCTCACGAAGGGAGCGAAAGATTTCCTCATTTACTTCCTTTTGCTCTCTTGTAATGTTTTTATCCTTTGTCATGTTAATGATTGCAAAAATATACGTTCCATCGTCTATTATATAGTTGGATTCCACATCCGTAATCGAACTAAGTCTTTCATTTATTTCTTCTACTACAGTTTGTTTTTCTTCAGGGGTTATTCCTGATTCCATTGAAATAACTAATTCTGCATAACGATTAAATACGTCAGGCATAATAGTCATCGGTATTTTTGTTACTAAAAAAAGAGAACCAACGAACATTAGAAAAAATATGCCGATAACAGCGATACTATTTCTCGTTTTCTTTACAGTCCAAGAAACGAGTTTACTGTATGTTTGTAGCAGTTTCCCTTCTTTTTTTACTGCCTTTTTCTTTTTTAGCTTTAAAAATTTTTCCGCAAGTGCTGGAATTAAAGTAAATGAAACGACAACGGAACTAATTAATGTTACCGCAACTACTACGGACAGTATGATCATAAACTGGCCTAACTCTCCGCCGAGTAAGCCAATTGGCAAAAACACTACTATCGTCGTTAACATAGATGCAATAACAGCCGTTGCAACTTCTTTTACTCCTTCTAATACAGCATCTAATTTTTTTAAACCTTGTTCCCTTTTACGATATATTGATTCTAAAATGACGATAGCCGAGTCCACCATCATCCCTATCCCTAAACCTAAGCCTATAAGTGTTAAAATGTTTAAGCTGTAATCAAGTAGCCACATACAAATAAATGTTAATAGGATTGATGTTGGAATGGAAATACCTACAATGAATGTTGCACGTAAATTTCGTAGGAACAATAGTAAAATAATAACTGCAAGTATTCCACCTATTAAAATATTGTTTGAAACTCCATCAATTGATTCTTGTACGTAATCAGCTTGAGAAACAATAAAATTGACGTCGAAGCCTTTTACCAATCCTTCTTCTTCAATTTTCTTTACTTCTTCTCGAACTGCATTCGCCATGTCAATTTGAGTAACATTAGCTACTCTTCCGACTTGCACAAAAATAAAATCTTTCTTTCCATTTTTCCAAACGTCAGAGGAGTTTTCTTTAGGCATTAAAGTAATTGTACTTACATCTCCTAGTTCTACAAAGCCATTTAAAGACGGAAGCTTCATACTTCTTATATCTTCCACATTTTCAAACTTTGTGTTCCAACGAAGAGACGGTGAATCTTGTTCTTCTTTTATCGTTCCAAGTGTTGCTTCACTATTATTTTGTTGAATAAAACCGATTACATCGGAAATTACCATTCCTTCACTAAGTAATTTTTCTTGTTTAAACTCTATTATTATTTCATGTTCTTGAATTCCGGTTAATAAAACATCGGAAACTTCTTTTAAATCTTCTAATCTTGGCTCTAATATTTCTTGTGCAAAAACCGTCATTTCTTCCAGGTCGCCACCAGACACATCCATAAAGAAATCGTACGGTTGATTTGTACTATATTTACCTGTAACCACATCACGAATACCTGTTATATTAGCGGTAGTACTACTTACGATGGTTTCTAGTTCGTTATATACCTCATCTCCACTGCCACGCTCAAAAAACACATTAATACTACTCACACCTATATTGGAAGTTGAGCTAACGCTATCAACACCATCGATTGCCATAATGCTGTTCTCAAGCGGACTAGTGATAGAGCGCTCCACTTCAATGGATTGCATATCATCGGCATAAATGACAATGTATGCTCCATCAAAATCTATTGGTGGAAATAACTCTTTATCTAGCTTTTGCAAAGAATACGTGCCAATTAATAGCACAAGCACCGTTAACAAGCCGACTAGAATTTTTCGTTGAACAATCATTTTAATAAATTTCATCTTTCCATTTTCCCCCTATGTTCCCAACTTTCTATCCTCTCGCATTATATCCTAAAAAAGTGTGAAAATTACTACTTTTACAATATATTTACAAAAATATAGCTAGAGACAGAGACCTACATAAGACTGTAGGAGAAGAGAATATAGGTCTTAGGTTTTATAGGACGGAAATAGCCTTCTAAAAATCCAGTTCATTTAAACGTCGTTGCAAGTGCTCGCTTTTCCTTCAGAGGGAACAGGAAAGCGAACTTGTCCATTACAATTCAATTATGTATTCTAAATATGACCAAACTAAAAACCCGCTTTTATTGGTAGCGGGTTTTTAGCAAATTGGCATTATCACTGAGTTGTATCCAATGTTACTTCAGGACTAATTTCTGTATGAGGATAGTTAATTCGCTCGTCAAATTCTACCCAGTCGAGATTTGCCATCATAAGCAGGAATCGTTTGCCGCTTGCTGGATCGCTAATGATGATATGGTCACGACCAGCCGTTTCAATGCGCCCACGGTAAACCCTTGCATTCCATTCTGTGTTACCTTGGTAAGTAAAATAGAATGTACCAACCTTTCCTTTATTGAAGCGCAAAATATTTTCGATAAACGATTCTTCCACTACCCGTGTTCCTAGCAGCTGCCCTGTCCCCATCGGCATTACTGGCACAGAATAAGCTGGTCCAGAAGGCATTCCCGCCGGAAAGCCACCTAGTTGTTGTTGTGCAGGACTAGTCTGCATACCCGGATAAGCACTTGGCGAATAAGTCATTGGGTAATAACTTGATTTTCTACAAGTCATGAGAAAATCATCTCCTTATTTTATTATCTATTATAAAACTCTGGGCAGTAGCCCGGTACAGCGACATAGAAGCAATGATTCTTATGCGCAAAATCGAATTGCGTCATAGGGGATCTTGGCATCGTGGGGGTACAAGGTTCACGGTATGTTTTCCCCGGACTCGGATTAAAAAACCATAAATTCAATCTCGCACGAGGATTTCTATGACCAAGAAGTAAATTCCTTGCCCTTTGAAGATCTTCTTCTGTGGGCCGCTGTGTATACAACGCTCCATTTAAAACAGGTTCGAAGTGAGGGATTCCAGTTCCTGGGATAGTTTGATAGATTGCATGTCTAATATTGCGTAAATTTAGGAAGTCCGGTGCACAGTCTGCCTCGACTCGATTGGCCACAACCGTTCCTACCAAGTCCATCCCTTCGGCTCCTTCACCGATCGCCTCCGCCAACATAAGCCTTGCTAACTCCTCCACGTCACGTTCAGTATGTTTTATTCGCCTACCCACTTTCTCACCCCCTTCGGCCTATACGAGTATACTATTGCCCAATGTTATTTTTGGTGACTTGCCTATCCGCCCAAACATTGGAAAAAACAAATTTTATAAAGAAAGAAGCTTGTACTTTTCTAGTTATTAAAAACATAAAACGATTTCAAAGTGAAACCGTCTTGAAGCATTTGTAGTTTAAGTGTATCTTTCACATTTAGGTATAAGCATAATTTGGTGCTTATCTGACAATAAAAAATGGAGTACGGATTAATTGCTAATCCCTACTCCAATTACTACCTTTTTATTATTTAGCTACTCTACGTATACAGCTGTTCCATATGCAATAATTTCTGATGCATTTGCCATAACATTTGATGTTTCTAAACGAACTGTAATGATAGCATTAGCACCTTTTCCTTTTGCGTCTTCTACCATTCTTCCAATAGCTTTTTGCCTTGCTTCATTCATCATTTCAGAGTACGCTTTAATTTCTCCGCCAACAATCGTTTTTAACCCAGCTAAAATATCTTTCCCAACATGTTTGGATTGAACGGTACTTCCTCTTACGAATCCCTTTAATTCCTTAACTTCCTTACCAGGTACAAAATCAGTAGTCACTATAATCATTCTGATCATCTTCCTCTTTTTCTTTTTTTCGTTCTATTATGAATAGTATGGATAACACAAGTAATGCAACAAAGTATAAAGCGTAAAAGACCCCTGCCCAGATTAAACTGATAAAAACTAAAACAATACCTAAAACTTGCCCAGCGATGGCAGTTATTAATAATGTGTACTTTATTAAGTCCATATACTCACCTTACGTTCTTTCATACTATACTCATTTTACCACGATAAAATTACATTGAGAGATATTTATCTATCATGTTTTTTAATGCATCTCTTGTGTGCTACTTTGGTAATAAAAGAGTGTAATAAACTGCGACAAACAAAACTAAAAGGCCCCATAACGAGTTATAAGGCCTTTTATTAATCATCTTTCTTTTTACCCTTTTTGTTCTTTTTATTTTTCTTCTTTTCTTCCTTCTTTTTTTGTCCCGGTGGAGTTTTCTTTTGCTTTTTTTGTTCTTTTTTATTATTATCCACCTTTTTCACTGGTGGTGCTTTTAAATAAGACCCGAGACTAAAACTCGTAGATGGTAAATCTTGAAGTCCAAGTGAAATTGTTTTGGAGAAAAGAGTAGCAGCAGTATTTCCCGCTCCTGCAACAACTGGTACGTAATGTGACTCATCTGTCCTATCAAACCCAATCCAAAACGCTCCAACTACTTCTGGAGTATACCCTACAAACCATTGATCTTGAATAGCATTTGGAACCCCATCAAAGTTCACTTGAGTTGAGCCAGTCTTTCCAGCTACTTCTCTACCAACGATAGAAGCATTTCTACCTCCACCTTCTTCGACCGCACCTTTTAACATAAACGTCATTTTTTGTGACACTTCTTCTGAGATAATTTGTTTCTTTTCTCCTTCGAATGTCGCTACTGTTTTTCCGTTACGATCGACTATTTTTGATATCGCATGTGCGTTTGTTTTAACACCTTTATTAGCAAATGTAGTGTACGCCTCTGCCATGTGAATTGGTGCTACACCTTTTGAAAATCCACCTAATGCCAAACTACTTAAGTGATGATCATCATCCGTAATAGGAATATTAAAGCGACTAGCTGCATCAATTCCATATTTTATCCCCATTTCATGTAAAAGCGAAACGGCCGGAATGTTGTATGAATGAATGACTGCATTGTACATCGATACTTCTCCTTGATACGACCTCGTATGATTTTGAGGGGAATACCCATTAATATTAATTGGCGTATCGTTTAACATATGATGAGGCTCATAGCCATTTTCAAGTGCTGGTGTATACACAAACAGTGGCTTAACGATTGAACCTGGTTGACGTTTAATACTTGTCGCACGATTCAAATGTCGAAATTGATAGTCTCTCCCGCCAACTAAACCTAAAACTCCAGCTGTTTCAGCATGTAAGAGAATACCTGCGCTCTCAGGAACGTTACCATCTGGAGTCACCGGAAAGTTAGACACTTCTGAATACAGATTTTCGAGAGTTTGTTGCACACTTTGATCCATTTCTGTATAAATATGATAGCCTCCAGAAAGCAACTCATTTTCTGTTAAACCATAAAGATTCATTGCTTCTGTTACGATATGGTCGATATAACTAGCATATTTCCCTCGATATTCGTCTATCTTTCTCTCTTCTATTTCAAGTTTTTCGTTTTTAGCTTCTTCAAATTGACTATCTGAAATAAAGCCTTGATTATGCATTAATTGTAATACAACATTTCTTCGCTCTATTGCCCCGTCTTTATTTTTAATTGGGGAAAGCGCAGAAGGAGCTTTCACTAAACCTGCTAACGTAGCAGCCTCCGCTATTGAGAGGTCTATCGGTTCTTTCCCAAAATATACTTGAGCCGCTTTTTTTATTCCCCAAGCACCTTCACCAAAGTATATTTGATTTAAGTACAAACTTAATATTTCACTTTTC
Organism: Sutcliffiella cohnii; assembly: GCF_002250055.1. Classification (NCBI taxonomy): domain Bacteria; kingdom Bacillati; phylum Bacillota; class Bacilli; order Caryophanales; family Bacillaceae; genus Sutcliffiella; species Sutcliffiella cohnii. The sequence goes on along the minus strand of NZ_CP018866.1, from coordinate 755,109 downwards.
GTATATTCTTGCTCTACTTTTTTAGCTAAGAAAAATTCATCTGATTTTCGTTTGAACGTTTTTTCATTGGTGAGAAACACATTTTTCACCAATTGTTGTGTAATTGTACTTCCACCTTGCACAACATTTCGCTCTTTTACATTTTTTAATGCTGCACGTAAAGTACCGATTAAATCGAAACCATCATGCTCATAGAAACGTTGGTCCTCGACGGCAACTATCGCTAATTTCATAACATCCGCTATTTCGTTTTCGTTCACACCTTCCACTTGATTAGAAGAAAACTTACTAGCTATATCACCATTACGGTCATAAACGATTGTTGATTGAGGTAACGGTTGTAGTAAGGCACTTACATCTCTCGTATTAATGTGAAACTGCATTCCAACTAAAAGAATTAGAGTAAAAATACCTACAAGTAAAAGAACAAACTTTATATTAAACCCTTTTTTCTTTTTTCGTTCCAATCTTGAAGCCATTTTGTACCTCCATAAATATTTTAACTATAATAAATTCGTTTATAGGGGTATGTTTATGACCGTACAAAATACCCAAATTTTAGTAACGAAGGAAACTTAATGTGATTAAACAGCACCTTCTAATAGGCATTTGCATATTGTAAACGTATCGAAGGTAGAACAATACCTTTTATCTTTTTCCTTCAATTATGGTTTTTTAAGAAAGGAGATTTTTTATGTATCCTTATCGACAATTCCCTGGATTCCCTCCTTCAACACCACCGCCTTATGGGGCTGGTGGAGGAATGGGCCCTGGTAGCGGATTTGGACCCCCTGGGCAAGCAGGAATGGGTCAACAAGTTGGTCCACCCCCCGGACCTCCACCAGCTACACCTCCACCAGCAAGCTTTGCTGCTGGTCCTAGTGTAATGGCAGTTGATCCTGGATCCTTACGTGGATGTTTATTCCGTTTTACATGGATTCGATTAACTAGTGGGCAATCATTCTGGCTCTATCCAACTTACATCGGAAGGCGATCGGTAGCTGGATGGCGTTGGACTGGGTTCCGCTGGGTTTATTTCGGAATCGACACTAGAAGAATCCAATGGTTTCAATGTGTTTAAATCCGATTCATCTGAGCCGTCCTAAAAGTCAGTAGAAACTGACTTTTAGGACTTTTTTATTGGTTACTATTATAACAATGCTGAAATTCCTAATAAGTGTAAGTACAAAACATTCATTATAAGGAGTTGGTATAGATAGGTTTAGGCCAATCTATAAAAAAGGAACACTTGAAAAAAACAGAAAAAAAGATTCGTTTCTCTACTGTTTTAAGACTTATAAGACAGCCCGTTTTTTTTCATCATAATCATTATTTTAATTAATAAAATTACTAGTAAGACAACTTTAGGAGTTGGAGCTATGCTTAAAGACTTTAAACAGTTTGCTTTGAAAGGTAATGTTGTAGATTTAGCAGTAGGGGTTATTATCGGTAGTGCATTTGGAAATATCGTTTCTTCTTTAGTAAGTGATATTATGATGCCATTATTAGGTATCGTGTTAGGAGGAGTAAACTTAACTAATCAAAGCTTTCAAATTGGCCAAGCTATTATTCAATACGGGGCATTTATCCAAACAGTAATTGATTTTCTAATCATTTCACTTTCTATCTTTTTCGTTATAAGAGTCATCCAACGACTAAGAAACAAAGAACAACAAAAGAAACAAACACCTTCCCCCTCACAAGAAGCAATTCTACTTACAGAAATAAGAGACATAATGAAAAACGAAAACAAAACCGAAAAACCCAATAAAATGAAAATACATATTAAGTAGAAAAGCGGAGGTGGCTCGTTTAGGTCCAAACAAACTGGAGCTTTTCCGCAGGAGATAAAGGAAACACAGCGAACGTTAGAGAGCTGATGTTGACTTATCGTACGGAGGAAAAGTGAAGTTTGAGCCGGACCTAGCCACCGGAGCTAGACAATTAGAAAAGCGGAGGCGCTTCGATCAGGCCCGTACAAACTGGACTGTTCCGGTAGGAGATAAAGGAAACACAGCGAGCGAGAGCGAGCTGATGTTGACTTATCGTACGGACGGAATGGGAAGTTTGATAGGGCCTAAGCGCCGGAGCTAGACAAATAGAAAAGCGCAGGTGGCTAGTTCTGGCCCGACAAGCATAAGACAGGCGCTGCAGGTGGACGCTCTTTGTCCACCGGAAGTGACTGCCTTATGACTCGAGGGCCAAGCCGCCGGAGCTGGACAAAGAAAAGCGGAGGTGGCTCGTTTAGGTCTGCTCATTTCTATTTGCGATAGGTTCAACCTTATTTGCGATACCTTCACTCTTATTTGCGGTAAATCATTTTTATTTGCGATACCTTCATCCTTATTTGCGGTAAATCATTTTTATTTGCGATACCTTCATCCTTATTTGCGGTAAATCATTTTTATTTGCGATACCTTCATCCTTATTTGCGGTAAAGGTAGTCCATTTTCATTTGCAACACACCATTTATAACAAGCAGTCAAATATGAAAACAGAACAAAACATGGCTCCCTTTTACAGAGAGCCATGTTCTAGTCGTTTATTTTTCATCGGGGATGGTCATATCTTCTCCCTCTGTTTTTGCTACGATGTATGCACATGCTGCATCACCAGTAATGTTAACAGACGTACGAAGCATATCTAGTAGACGGTCCACTCCCAGAATTAAGGCAATTCCTTCGACTGGTAAGCCAACCGATCCTAAAACCATCGCTAATAGGATAAGCCCGACACCTGGAACTCCTGCAGTTCCGATACTTGCGACAACAGCTACAGCAACAACTGTTACTAGCTGCATGACAGTCAAACTTTCTGCAAAAACTTGTGCAATAAATACGGTTGCGACACCTTGCATAATTGCTGTCCCGTCCATATTAATCGTCGCCCCTAGAGGTTGAACGAAACTACTTATATGCTTTGGCACACCTAATTTTTCTTGTGCCGTATCCATAGAGATAGGAAGTGTTGCATTACTACTAGATGTACTAAAGGCAACACTCATTGCCGGTGCAAAGTTTTTGAAGAACGTAATTGGACTTGTTTTCCCAAGTACCGCTATGGCGGAACCGTACGTGACAAATAAATGAATAAAAAGTGCTAAAACAACTACAATGAAATATCCAAACATCGCTTTAAAAGCATCTAGCCCCATTTTTCCTATTGCAGATGCGATTAGTCCGAACGCCCCGTATGGAGCAAATTTTATAATGAAGTGGACAAGCCACATTACTACTTCATTAGCTTGTTCGAATAAAGATTTAATCCCAGCTGCTTTATCGCCTAACACATTGATTGCTAGCCCTAATAAAATGGAGAATGCAATAATTTGTAGTAAATTCCCTGTAGCCATCGCTTGAATTGGGTTCGTTGGAATAATGTTAAGTAACGTATCAACTACAGCTGGTGCTTCCGTCACCTCGTATGGTGGTAAGTCTTCACTGTTAAAAGTACCAAAATTACCAGGCTTAATAATTGTTGCTAGCGTTAACCCAATTGTAATTGCGATACTTGTCGTAACCATAAAAAATACTACTGTCTTGAAACCAATTCGTCCAAGTTTTTTCGTATCACCTAAATTAACAACACCTAACGTAATCGAGATAAGAACGATAGGTACAACAAGCATCGTAATTAAATTAAGAAAAATCTTACCTAGCGGAGTAAAAAACCAAGTATCAATTCTTGAAAATAATATATCTGATGCAAATAGGTTTAATATTAGCCCAACTACTATACCTAGAGCGAGACCTATTAATATTTTGGATGTTAAGGATAACTTCTTCATAAGATTCCCCCTTATTAATAATATTTTACATCGTTTACAACTATCTATGTATGGACAACACTTGATTATACCGGACTTTAACTATTTTAATTGTAAAAAGGCATTCTGTAAAGTGACATACATTAGAGTAAAAATATTGCAAATTGTATTACTACAGATTAAAATGACAATAATTGAATCTTGTACTATACTGAATTTTTTGGTATAGTAGTAAAGATTTTTTCTGTATAAACTAGTAGGGTTAATAGTTTATATTTTGGAGGGGTTTTACATGAAATTACTTTGGAAGGTAATTATTGCACTTTTCTTGTTGATTACTGCCAAAGTTGGTATGGATTCATACAAGATATTAAAAACTGCTGCAGGCGGAGAGCATATTCGAATTGATCCTGCTCTTTATTTTAATTTATCGTACTTAATTTTCGGCGCAATTGGCTTAATGATTTTATCGGATGTATTTAAAAAATATATAAAAGAAAATAATGAATATAAGCAAGTTTAATCAAGGATGAGTGGTGTTTTACTCGTCCTTTTTTATATTATTTTCTTTATACTCTTAATTTAGGCCATTGCATTTATTAGATTAATAGATTATGATAATCACAACATACAGATTTTAATCACAAAATACATACAATATATAGATTTTATAACGAAGTTAAAGGTGTCTAATATAGACTTAATAGGGAAATTGGTGAGAATCCAATACTGTCCCCGCAACTGTAAGTGTAGACGAAATGAAAGTCCACTGTATAAGACTGCTTAAAGGCGCTTATATGGGAAGGTTCAAAGTAGGATGAAGCACGAAGTCAGGAGACCTGCCTTTTCTTCAAATGTTTCGCATTCTTCGGGGATTGGGAAGATGAAACGATGGTGTAATATGCACTTTTTGTTTCTTATGCTTATTCCACTTTCGTTTGATCCACTCAGTCCTTGAGTGGATCTTTTATTTTTCTCCAGTTGGTCGTTGGACTAAAAGGAAAAAACTAGAATAGAAAGAGGGATAAGTATGACTACAATTATTCAATCAGATCATGTACTAGATAAAGTTAAATCAACATTTGAAAAACATCCAACACTAAACGCACAACCTTTTCTTGATAAAGCAGCAAAAATAATAAATCAACATCACCAACTTTCCAACGAAACAATTTATGAGTTAATAATTTTAGAAGCGTTAAGTTTTATTAGTGAAGAAGAACCAGAATGGACACACATTGCTGCGAATCTTTATTTAAACGTTTTGTACGAAAATACAGCTAAAGTAAGAAAAGAGAACAAGCACTATAAAGGCTTTTATCATTTAATAAAATCTCTAGTAGATAAAGGGATTTATGATCCAAAACTATTAAATTTCTATTCACCTGAAGAACTAAATGAATTAGAAAAAGAGATGGACCCTAATAAAGATGAGCTCTTCACATACATAGGGATTAAAACATTAGCAGATAGGTATTTAACGAAAGACCATTCGATGCAACTGTGGGAACTGCCCCAAGAGCGATTTATGATTATTGCTATGACATTAATGATCAACGAAAAGCAAAACCGCCTTCAGCACATAAAAGAAGCATATTGGGCATTAAGTAATTTATATATGACGGTTGCCACTCCTACATTAGCAAACGCAGGGAAAACTCATGGACAGTTATCGAGTTGCTTTATTGATACGGTAGATGATAGCTTACAAAGCATTTATGACAGTAATACCGATATTGCAAACTTGTCAAAAGCAGGTGGCGGAATTGGCGTCTACCTTGGGAAAATTAGAGCTAGAGGAAGTAATATTAAAGGATTTAAAGGTAATTCCTCCGGAGTAATCCCTTGGATGAAACAACTTAATAATACGGCTGTAAGTGTTGATCAACTAGGACAGCGTAAAGGTGCGATTTCTGTCTATTTAGATGTATGGCATCAAGATATTTTCTCCTTTTTAGATGCAAAACTTAATAATGGCGACGAACGATTACGTACCCACGATTTGTTTACGGGCGTTTGTATTCCTGATTTGTTCATGGAAAAAGTAGAAGAGCGAGACGATTGGTATTTGTTTGACCCTCATGAAGTGCGCCAAGTTATGGGGTATTCATTAGAAGATTATTTTGATGAAGAAAAAGGAAACGGTAGCTTCCGTCATAAATATTACGAGTGTGTGGGGCATCCTACTTTACACAAAGTAAAAGTGCCTGCGATTGACATTATGAAAGGCATTATGAGAAGTCAACTCGAAACAGGAAGTCCCTTCATGTTTTATCGTGACGAAGTAAATAGAATGAATGCAAATAAACATACGGGCATGATATATTGCACAAATTTATGTACAGAAATCACTCAAAATCAAAGCCCTACTATCATGACCGAACAAGTTGTACAAGAAGGGAAGATTATTACGACAAAATCACCTGGTGACTTCGTTGTATGTAACCTTTCTTCTATAAATTTAGCAAGAGCTGTTATGGATGAGGTTGTTGAACGGTTAGTACGAATTCAAGTAAGAATGCTAGATAATGTAATCGATTTAAACACTATCCCTGTTTTACAAGCACAACTAACTAATCAAAAATATCGTGGGATTGGCTTAGGCACATTTGGTTGGCACCATTTATTAGTGTTAAAACAAATAGGCTGGGAAAGTGAAAAAGCGGTAAAATATGCGGACGAGCTTTATGAAAAAATAGCCTTTTATACGATTCAAGCAAGTTTTGAATTAGCGAAAGAAAAAGGAGCCTACCCAACATTCCCACAATCAGAATGGGAAAGTGGCAAATACTTTGAACGAAGAGGCTACAGATCTAACGAGTCGGAACTTCCTTGGGATTCGCTACGAGCTAATGTTCAACAGTATGGAATTAGAAACGGCTATTTAATGGCAGTCGCTCCTAATGCAACTACTTCAATTATTGCAGGAAGCACAGCAAGTATAGATCCGATCTTTATGAAAGTGTATTCCGAAGAGAAAAAGGACTATAAAATCCCGGTAACTGCACCAGACTTAAACAGTCATACAACTTGGTTCTATAAATCTGCTTATTTTATTGATCAACATTGGAGCATCGCACAAAATAGTGCTCGTCAACGACATATCGACCAAGCTATTTCTTTTAACATATATGTACCTAATACGATTAAAGCGAAAGCACTACTAGACTTGCATGTAGACGCATGGAAGAAAAATTTAAAAACAACTTACTATATTCGTTCTACTTCAAGTGAATTACTTGATTGTGAATCTTGTTCTAGTTAAGGAGGAACTAATATGACTACAATACAAAGACGTGTTCTAATGGATGCAGACGCTCCAAACGCATCTACACGAATCATCAATGGTCACAGCTCTAACGTATTAAATTGGGATGATGTACAGTTTAGTTGGGCGTACCCTAAGTATAAAAAAATGTTAGGGAACTTTTGGACACCTTTTGAAATCAATATGGCCCAAGATATTAAGCAATTTCCACTACTTTCAGAGGATGAAAAAGGAGCGTTTTTAAAAATAATCGGCTTATTAGCTCTATTAGACAGCGTCCAAACCGATTACGCTGGGAAAGTTGCGGATTATATAACCGATTCTAGTATTAATGCATTAATGATAATCCTAGCACAACAAGAAGTAATTCATAACCACTCCTACTCGTACGTGCTGTCAAGCATCGTTTCACGCTCACAACAAAACGAAGTATTCGAATATTGGAGAACAGAACCAACTTTACGAAAAAGAAATGATTTTATTACGAACGGTTATAAAGCATTCGCAGAAGAACCAACTGTAGCAAACTTGTTACGTTCCATCGTTTATGATGTTATTTTAGAAGGCTTATTTTTCTATTCTGGGTTTGCATTTTTCTATCATTTGGCCCGAAATCAAAAGATGGTCGCGACGAGTACGATGATTAACTATATTAATAGAGATGAACAGCTACATGTTGATTTGTTCGTAAAAATCTTTCAAGAAGTGTTAAACGAATATCCAGAGTATCATACTGAGGATTTAGCTACATTCGTTCAAAATACCTTTAAGGAAGCTGCCCAATTAGAGATAGAATGGGCTCGACAAATTATCGGAAATAAAATTGTCGGTATTGATATAGAAGACGTGGAGTCTTACATTAAGTTTTATGCCAATGTCCGCACGAACCAACTTGGATTTGACCGCCCATTTGAAGGCTATCGCACAAATCCAATGAAATGGATTAAAGCATATGAAGATGTTGACTTAGGAAAATCGGACTTTTTCGAACAAAAATCCCGTCAATACACAAAAGTAAACGTTCAAGACAACGGATTTGATGAATTATAAAAACAAAACGAGTGCCAACAATACTCTCAAAGTTGGCACTCGTTTTCCGTTATTAAAACAAACCTAGATATTGCAACCCTAACACTAGTAATCCTAATGCCCAAACATAAATAGCAAACGATTTTAAGGAATGCTTTTTTAAATAATTGATCATCCATTTAACAGCAATATACCCGAATATACAGGAAGCTAATATCGCAATCATTAGTGACGTTAACCCAATATCTTCACGTCCTACTTGAGCTACTTCTACTGTTTGTAATGCGACTGCTCCAGCTATAGCAGGCGTGGATAGTAGGAAGGAGAAATACGCAGCTGTTTCACGATCTAGTCCTCGAAAAAGCCCTGCTGCGATCGTTAATCCTGAACGTGAAATCGCTGGAAAAATTGCTGCCGCTTGAAAGGACCCAATAAACAAAGCATCTTTCCAATTAATATCGTCCATCCTTTTAGCGCCTTTCCGGATTGAATCAGCAAACCATAGAAATGCTCCTGTTATTAAAAACTCCCATCCTATCGTCACACCTGTTTTTGAAATCTCTTCAAAATAGTCTTTAAACGCTAACCCGATTACTACCGCTGGAATTGTACCTATTATTAATAAAAACGATAACTTATGAAACGGGTTTTTTATAATTTTCATAAACTCTTCTCGATAGAAGTATAGAATGGCAATCAATGTCCCAAAGTGAAGCATCGTATCTAAAAGTAGACCCGCTTCCTGTAGACCGAATAAATTTCTACCTAAATATAAATGTCCTGTACTACTAATCGGTAAAAATTCTGTTAATCCTTGAATAATACCTAATATAAATGCCTCTATTTTTGACAAAATGCTCCCTCCTATTTTTTCTTGCGATCATAAATAAAATAGCCGACTACCCCTAACACCATCAGTACAATTAACGGGATAATGAACGGTTGGGCAACTTCCTTAATTTCTCGCCAATTCTCCCCTAATTGGAAACCTAAATATAAAAAAAGGATAGTCCAAGGAATAACCGCAGCAACTGTATAAAAGATAAAAGTGGATACAGGCATTTTCGCAACACCTGCTGGAATAGATATCGCATGCCGAACAACCGGAACAAATCGAGCAGCAAAAACTACAACTGGTCCATATTGTTGAAACCATTTTTCGGACACATCTAAGTGACTTTTCTTAATAAGTAAATACTTACCGTACCGCTCTAAAAATGGTCTCCCCCCTAAACTACCAGCCCAGTACAAAAATAACTGCGCAATCGTTCCGCCAACTACTCCGGCTACAAAAGCACCAACCATACCTATTTCACCAATGGCAATTAAGTAGCCCCCATAGCCAAGTACAATCTCACTCGGAATAACTTCCACCATTAAGCCTAAAGCTATCCCCCAAACCCCTAAGCCTGCAAAAAACTCAAATAGTTGTAAAAAGAAATTCTCCATACACTCACGCCTTCGTCCAAAAATGAAAGTTGTCCATATAAATGTATGAACACATGTCCATAAAAAGCACACCAAATTTGTGGGAGACAGTCCCCTCGCCCACACATTTATTGGAAATTCCCCATTTTCATCAAGTTGTTTATTTCATTTTTTTGTAAACTATATCCTTATCTCTCAAGAAAAATTGTTATAGTATTAGTGAGGTGAAAAAATTGATAATAGAAGATATTTATGGAGTTACTGAAATAACCGAGCCTGTTTTAATAGATTTATTACATTCAAAGCCGGTTCAACGATTAAAAGGTATTTATCAAGCCGGAGCTGGCTTTTTCGTTCAACCGAAGTGGAATACTACTAGATATGAACATTCAGTGGGAGCATTAATACTCGTTAGAAAGCTTGGTGCTTCCCTCGAGGAGCAAATAGCAGCACTGCTTCACGATGTCTCTCATACAGCTTTTTCACATACAGTGGATTATGCATTAGGAAGAGCAAACGAAGATTATCATGAAGAAATATTTGATGAAATTGTGAGAAGGTCAGAAATCCCTTCTATTCTGCGTAGTCACGGTTACTCTACTAATTTACTAAATGATATTGAGAAATGGACGTTGTTAGAAAAGAATGCACCAGATTTATGTGGGGATCGGATTGACTATACTTTAAGAGATCAGTACAACTACGGATTCATTACAGCAGAGGAGATTCATTCGTTTTTACATACTCTCATTGTGATAGACGGAACAATTTGTATCTCCTCACTCGAACAAGCCGAATGGTTCGTGAACATCTATTACCAAGAAGTTATTGACTTTTTTCTTGATCCGCTAAATGTATATGCTTATCAGCTACTAGCTAAAGCATTAAATTATAGTTTTAAGCAAAATATCATCACTAAAAACGAGCTTTTGTTAGAAGACGAGCAAGTAATGAACCGATTACGCTCCTCACAAAATATAAAACTGAAAGAAATGTTAAGTCGTTTATCACCAGGCGTGCAGGTAGAGGAAAAGAAGGAAGATTATGAGTTCTATCAAAAGAATAAATTACGGCTCATTGACCCGTTAGTTTTTATCGATAACAAAACAGTTAGAGCGAGTTCGCTTTCTCCGCAAGTACATACAATGAACAAACTAGCAAGAGATCGCACTGAACTCGGGACTTATGTGAAACTAAAAAGGGTCCACAAAGACAGTCTTTACTGACTTGTGGACAACCTTCTTTTTTTCTATTAATCCTCTAATTCTTGATAAAAAGTAATCACTTTCTTTTTCGTGTCGATGGTAAAGGTACAGTTCCATCCATTCATTTTCTTCACTTGAATTACTTCATCTTCTATACAAAAACGAAGAGCTAAATCGTCTTCTCTATCTAATAACGCATAAGAGTGATTTCTAGCAAAAAGGGAAAAATCATAGTTTGTATTTAAGATCCAATCTTCCACTAAAAAGTGTTGTTTTAAGTTCATATTTTGCCCTTACCCTTCCATACATAATTATGATTATCTTGCCATATAACTAGCAGTCTAGCAATATATATTTTTTTCCTGAACAGCTTCCATTCATTTCTTCCCCATTTGCGCACTTTATACTTTTGCACCACCAATGAATCATGTACAATATAGTAGGATATGAGAAAAATGTCGGATAAAAGCGAGAAATTGTCAAAATTTTTTAGGGGTGAATTTATTGAAGCGCATATTGATTTTTCCTCTTCTACTAATATTGTTAACCGCTTGTAGTGGTCCTAAAGCAGAGATAGGGCCTCGCTTTTCATTTATAGAGGTTGTGGAAGATAAAGAGCACGCTGTATTGCATGAAATTGAAGACATTGACATTATATTAGAAGATAGTGAAGTTATCGTTGGAAACGAAGAAATGTTAGAAAAATATCCACGTTTTGAGCTCGTACAAATTCCTGCTTATATTATTTTTGAAAATACAGGAGTGCTAACGAAAGATATGGTTATGTGGACTTACGACCTAGAAGAAGCTGTTTTTTATTTAGAAGATATGGTGGAAGAATATAAAGAAGCAATGGAAAAACAGTAGCGATTTAGGCTACTGTTTTTACTCTGTTATCATCATCTATAAAAAGATGGGCTTTTCAAATGACTTTAGAAGGAATAAATGAACTTATCAAGAATAGTAATCATTAAAAACGCTTATCTTTGGGGTGGCTATTCTTGAATAAATTATGTTTATCTTCTTTTTGTATCGGTTATGATGTAATTGCCGTTACGATATTCGGTCTTATTATCATATATATAGGTTATAGAATGCTCGGGCACGAAGATTAATTGAATATTTTTCCTCTTTTTGGACATAATACGGGCAAACAAAAAGAGGAGTGTATACGATGAAAAAACTAGGTTTAGTCGTGTTACTTTTATTAACTGCCTGCAATGGCGACACTCAAAATAACAATTTTTCTATTTTACCTACTGAAGGAGAATATACTTTTCACCGATTTGTAGAAGACAAGTTTCAGTCGGACTATCGAATATTGTACAGTGTTGTACCTGACAGTAATATTGTTCAGTCAAAATTTGTGCAAACAATTGATACGAACGAAGTAATTGAAACCCATACGTTCTATACAGAATTAGATGATGGTGTTTATGGGTATTATGTAGTGGAAGAAGAATTTCCAGAGGATTGGACACCTGCAGATATAGAAAAATTTTCTAAAGAAAAAATTTTACCAATCCCTCCAGAAGTGGGAGAAACTTGGTCTAACATCATAGAAGAATTAGATAATGAGACAACATATCGTATTACCTCCAATTCTGAAACACTAAAAACAGAGGCTAAAACGTTTAACGATGTAATTGTCATTCAATTTGAAGAAAAAAATAATGGAAAAACAATCCGAACAGGTCATTCCTACTTTGTTCCACAAGTTGGATGGGTCCGGTTTGAAGCTAAAGGTGAATTTTTAACAGAAGTAAATGAAATTATAGAAATTAATAATTAATCTTAATAAATTTTTGAACTAAATCAAAATCCCTATCGTCTATATTTGTAAAGGCTTTATTGAGATAACTTATAGGTAATTTAATACAAATGTAATAAAACGTAGGTATTTTTTCATGTATAATAACAAATAGTATCATCGTTTTTGGGGGGATTAGATGAAGCTAAGTAAAATTATCTTTGGAGTAAGTATAATCGCTAGCTTCTTGATGCTTGTTGCTACGGTCATTGCAATTGTCATTCATGATTACGGATACTCTTTCGTCATGTTTGCTTTGTTCGTCGTTAGCGTCTTACAAAATGTTTCTGTATATAAAATTATTTTTAAATCTAAAAGTGAAATAGAAAGCACCGTTACGAGCTAACAATCGAAACGGTGCTTTTCATCTTCTTTCATTTTCATTTCTCGCTTCTCCCGTGCCTTTTATACGATCCGTTCAAATTTCAAATATCTAGTTCCTTGGAACGTTAATTTTCCTCTATCACCTTCTGCCAGTTGGCCGTATTCACGTCCATTGACATGCAATTCCATCCTATCTCCACTTTCAACCTGGAACGTTACATAATATGTGGTACTACTCGAATGATGATGATGATCTCCGTGATGATGAACATTTCTTCTTACATTTGCACGTTTCGTCACAACAATTGCCGCTACCGTTAAAACTGGTTGTTGATTGTTATAACTCCATTGTTTAATCCCTTTAATAAATGTGAAAAGAATGACACCTAATATGATGAAAAAAACTAGAAAGAAAATTGTATTAAAACCACCAAAAAACATACCGCCACCAAAAGCCCCAGCTAGCCCCATAAAAGTTTCCATCGAAACCCCTCCCCTTCTCTAATATTATATTTACGGTCAAGAAATGAGAAGAGTTTCAATGCTAAATTTTTTCACCATGCTTGATTAAGTGAATATGTTTATTTTGGTACACTTTTTGTACATTTTTTAGTTTTTTTAAGTACAATAAGATTAGTGTACAATTTTAATAGAATTAAAGGTGAATAAAAATGGTGAATAAAACGTTATATTTCTCCCTCTTTGTGTTTTTAGGAGGGTGCTCGTACGGGGTTCTATCTACTTTTGTAAAAAAGGCGTACGAGAAAGGATTTGTTTTCCAGGACGTTATTCAAAGTCAATTTTTCTTTGGCTGGGTCCTATTATTATTACTCATGTTGCTTTTCTCTCGTAATAGAGTGACAAAAAAGCAAATGATTACATTGATGCTAGTTGGAATTACTACGAGTTTAACAGGAATGTTCTATTATTTATCCCTTCAAACGATTCAAGCATCGTTAGCTATTATTTTATTATTTCAATTTACTTGGGTAGGAGTCTTAATAGAAAGTATTGTAAATCGAACTTTACCATCTAAAGAAAAAGTCATTTCCGTTATTATTCTTTTTATTGGAACTTTGTTATCTGGCGGTTTTTTCGGAAGCGAATCGTTCTATTGGGAAAAAAATGGAGTGTTTTTCGGACTTTGTTCTGCTATAACTTTTGCACTATTTATCTTCTTCAGTGGTAGAGTGGAAACGAACGTACCTACTATTACAAGAAGCTTTATGATGACATCTGGTGCGCTCTTATTTTTATTTATCATTTTAACGCCATCGTTCCTTATAAACGGGTCATTATCAGACGGTTTATGGCTTTACGGTGTACCTCTTGGAGTTTTCGGAGTTGTATTACCTGTTATCTTTTTTGCATATGGTGCACCGAAAATAAATAGTGGATTAGCTACGATATTAGGAGCTTCTGAGCTTCCTGTTGCAGTCATTATGTCGATGCTCGTTTTACATGAAGCAGTGACGTTTTTACAATGGGTTGGAGTGTTCATTATTTTAGTTGGAATTGCGCTCCCTCAATTTAACGTATTGAAAAAACAACCGTTGCAAGTTTAAGGATTTCCGAACTAAAATTTGTTTTTAGAAATAAATATTCGCTTTTTATTCTAAAAAAGGGGTTTTCAAACATCAGATTATAGTTTATAATCACTACTAAATCACAAACAACATACTGCTCATATAATCGTGGGGATATGGCCCACAAGTTTCTACCGAGTTACCGTAAATAACTTGACTATGAGTGACATTGACATGTATGCAAAAATACATTTTTTGCATCGTTCTTCGTATTTTCTTTAAATACTTAAGTCCGAATGTCAAGGATCACTTATATCCTTGATGTTCGGACTTTTTTGTTTGTTAAAAAATGATTTTTCAATACTTATAGGGAGGAAGAAATGATGAAACTACTAGAGCAAGCAATTCGTGAAAAAGGAACGGTTCTTCCTAATGATGTTCTAAAAGTTAATTCTTTTTTAAACCATCAAATTGATACGGAGCTAATGATTGCAATTGGCAAAGAGTTTGCACATCTTTTTGCACAAGAAGGAATTACGAAAGTGTTAACGATTGAATCGTCTGGTATTGCTCCAAGCTTTATGGCTGCAAACGAGCTAAAGTCACCACTTATTTTCGCACGAAAAAAGAAATCTTTAACCCTACAAGATAATGTGTATACAAGTAGTGTTTATTCTTATACAAAAAAAGAAACGAACGAGATTACTGTCGCA
Organism: Sutcliffiella cohnii; assembly: GCF_002250055.1. Classification (NCBI taxonomy): domain Bacteria; kingdom Bacillati; phylum Bacillota; class Bacilli; order Caryophanales; family Bacillaceae; genus Sutcliffiella; species Sutcliffiella cohnii. The sequence continues at coordinate 740,040 of NZ_CP018866.1, read as the reverse complement.
AAAGAGTTTTTAAATTGTAACGATACCGTATTAATCATTGATGATTTTCTTGCTAACGGTGAAGCAGCGTTAGGGCTAGCATCAATCGTTGAACAAGCGGGTGCGACAGTTGTAGGGATCGGGATTGTTATCGAAAAATCGTTTCAACCTGGTCGAAATAAACTGCTACAAGCAGGTTACCGAGTAGAGTCTTTAGCAAGAATTGAATCTTTATCCAACGGTACTGTTACTTTTGTTACAAAAAATCATCTGGAGGAAGTACAACATGAAAACGAAAACTGTTCATTATCCGTGGTATAAGAAAGAAGATACAGATGCATTCTTCGCCCTTTTTCAAAACAATTTAGCTAACTTTGTTATCATTGCCGTTACGATGCTTGGACTAGGGTTTCCAGCAAGTATTGTATTCGGAAAAGTTATTCCTGGAGCTGCTGTTGCCGTTATTTTTGGAAATTTATATTATGCTTACATGGCAAATCGTTTAGCACAAAAAGAAAAGAGAACGGACGTAACCGCACTATCATACGGAATTAGTACCCCTGTTATGTTTGTCTTTTTATTCGGGGTGTTAGCCCCAGCGAAAGCAATTACAGGTGATCCTGAGCTAGCTTGGAAAATCGCAGTTGGTGCCGCATTTTTAAGTGGACTTATTGAAGCAGTAATTAGTTTTTCAGGAAATTGGGTTCGCGACCATTTGCCACGTGCTGCAATGCTCGGAGCTTTAGCAGGTGTTGCGTTTACGTTTATTGCTGGAGAAATGTTGTTTAATACATTTGCTATCCCAGTAGTTGGACTTGTTTCTTTAGTAATAATCATACTTGGTGTGATTGGAAAAGTAGTTATGCCATTTAAAATTCCTGCTTCATTATTTGCTGTAGTAATTGGAACGGTTTTAGCATTCACGTTAGGATATCAATCGCCAAGTACGTTTCAAGAAGGATTAGCACATATAGGATTTTACCCATTCTTACCAAGTTTAGTTGCCTTTGAAGGTATTTCTTATCTTTTTGGAGCTTTAATCGGACTTTTAGCAGTTATTTTACCTATTACTCTTTATAATGCAATTGAAACAATGAATAATGTTGATGCAATGGCAGCTGAAGGAGACTCATACGATGTAAGGGAAAGTCAAGCTGTTGACGGTGTCGGCACAATGCTCGGTGCTATTTTTGGTGGATTATTCCCAACAACTGTTTATATCGCTGCTGTTGGTTCTAAATGGATGGGCGCTGGTAGAGGTTATAGTATTTTAAATGCTGTAGTTTTTGCTATTGCTGCAATGACTGGATTAATCGCTGCTTTAGCTGCTATCATCCCACTAGCTGCAGTTGCACCAATTTTAGTATTCGTTGGTATGTCGTTAGTAGTTAGCTCTTTCCAATCAAACGAGAAAAAGTATTTCCCTGCTGTTACTATCGCAATGTTACCTTACTTAGCTAACTATGTGATGACTAGATTTAATAACAATGCTGGTGAAGTTGTTGCTGGTATATCGGAAGGGATTGTTCCGTTAGGTCAAGGAGCGATGTTTACTGGTATCATACTTGGAGCAATTACTGTTTATATTATTGATAAAAAATACTACCATGCTATGAGTTTTGCATTTATTGGAGCATTTCTATCCTTTATCGGATTGATGCACGCACCGAAGCTCGCTATTAATGCTGCTCCTGATTTCTCAATAGCCTATATTTTAATTGCACTATTCTTATACTACTATGGTTGGAAACAAGCAAAAATCTCTACGGTTCAAGATGTAACAAAGAAAGTTGCCTAAGGAGGTTGAGACACAACTATTTTATCAAAGTAATAAACGAACAAAAAATAGTAGAGTGGAAATAACCCGCTCCGGAAATATACTTCGCTTTCCGCGGGCGGCTGGTGAGCCTCCTCGTGCTAAAGCACTGCGGGGTCTCACCTATGCCTCTGCTCCCGCAGGACAAGGAAGGCTTCGGCAGCGAAACATCGCACGAAGAAAAATGCGGAGGCATTTTTCGAGGAGTCTACGTATATTTCCTCCGCTGATTCCGCAATTGTTCGTTTTTTATCATGATCATTTTAGTTTTGTCCCAGCCTTTTTTTGATTGTTTTTCATTGATGAGAAATAATTCGTTTTAGGCACTTAACTTGTCTTAAAATTAATTCTCCTTTTTTGTGACAAGCGCCCACGAGTTTTCTAGACTTCTTTCATAGACTAGGAAGGAAAGGAAAAGGAGGAGGAAAAAAGTAAATGTATAGACATGATATGCATGGACCACCTCATGGCGGACAAAGATTTATTGGTGGTTTTGGTTACCCACTTTTAGGTGGTTTTTTAGGTGGCGTATTAGGTGGTGCTTTAGTTTCTGGCCCAGGATTTGGTGGGGGATTTGGACCACGTCCTAGACCGTTTTATGGTGGATATGGACCAGGCTTCGGTGGGTACGGACCTGGATTTGGGTATGGACCTGGTGTTAGACCTGGATTTGGATATGGACCAGGATTTGGCGGAGGTTTCTATCGTTAAAAATTTATCATTTAAAATAAAAACCTGAAAGAGATTTCTTTCAGGTTTTTTAATCTATATAATGATTCATATCAAATGGTACATATTTCATAAATACCGGAACAGACTTTACTTCTTTCTTTCCTATTTTTATAAGAAAATTACCAACCGGTTCATGAGGATCTATATGTTCTTCGTTTACGTTTATATTTAAATCAACTCGTAACTGCTCTTTTTCCGCTTTCGTTAAAGGAAAACGAATAGACTCTTTCACGTAGAGATTTTCAGTGAATGGCTGTTTCTTTTCACGAGATAACTGACTAGTTACGATATCAACCATCTCATAGTTGTTAAATGCATTATTGAATAGGGAAATATGATCACGCCAATCATGTGGATCATTTAGTGTTACAGCAATTAAATCCATTCCATCTTTATTCGCTGTTGACACTAACGTTCTTTTCGCTCTTATCGTATAACCTGTTTTTCCACCAGTCGAGTATTGATACATTCCTGTTACTAATCGGTTTTTATTTCGCCAATATTGATCTCCATATTTTTTAGAAGAAAACTTATATTCCTTCGTCCCAGCAATTTTTTTATATATAGGATTATTGTATGCATAACGAGTTAGTAACGCCATATCATATGCGGTAGAATAATGTTTCTCGTGATCATCTAAACCGTGTGGATTAGAGAAATACGTACTTTCCATTCCCAATTCTTTAGCTTTTTCATTCATCAACTTACAGAAACCATCTAAACTTCCACCAACATGCTCTGCAATAGCTACAGCCGCATCATTTCCCGAACGAAGCATCATTCCGTAAACTAAATCTTCTAGTTTTACCTTTGTGCCTGCTTTTAAATATAAGGAAGACCCTTCTACACCTTCAGCATTTTCACTTATATTAACCAACTCATCTAATTTCCCAGACTCTACCGCAATAATTGCTGTCATTATTTTTGTAATACTAGCAATTCTCTTTTTCGAATAAGCATCCTTTTCAAACAGTATTCTTCCTGATTCCTGTTCCATTAAAATGGCACTTTCTGCTGAAAGGGCATGTGCATGATTAGTTTTCGCTATGATAGGAATAAGGCAAAGAATGATTGAACACATCAACTTTATCGAAAATTTCAAAGCTAAATCGTCCTTTCCTTTTAGAGATACTTTTTAGTGTGCAGTATCTAAAAGAAAGTATTCTATAAATGTTCATTGAATAATTTGGTAAACATACTATTGTATTACTATTCTTTCTCTAGAAAAAAAGCGGAAGTTGCACTAATAGCAACTTCCTACTTTTTTCACTCTGCATATTCTAACTTCTTCCATCTAAAAAACGTGATGATCGCAACGATAATAGAAACGCAAGCGATTCCTGTAAACAGATAAACGTGCTCATAATGTTTACCGTAATAAGACTCGATAGTAAAATGTAAAGAAACTACGTTCACGGCAATTGTTAAAACGATAATAACCCAACATAACTTCTTACCCATGACGAATCTTCCTTCCGACTGCATACACCGTCCCATTGTGAACTTCTAGCTCAATTAAAGGTAATTCCCGCTGCGGTGGTCCTGCTTCAGGATGGCCACTATCAACATTAAAGTAACCTTTATGGCATGGACATAATAGCGTATCATTTTCCTTTTCATAAAATACCGGACATTGTAAATGGGTACATTTATTGTTATATGCTTTTAATTCACCACGAGGTGTATGAACTAATATCGCTGGTTCATGTTCTGTCGGATAATTAAAGTTAACGGAAGTTCCTTTTGGCAAATCTTCCAAGTCAACTATTTCTACTCTATTTTCATCCTCTACACCGTCGTCCATCATTGCTTTTATGGAAAAAGGAATTGTCGCTAACCCAAGTGTTATAGATGCTCCTACAGCGGATTTTAAAAATGCTCTTCTATTATAATTCAAATCATCTTTTTGATTTAAGTTATCGACGAGATTTATCATATCTTCGGTCTTTTTTCCTTTATTCTCTTTGTTAGGCATCGGAACCACTCCTCTCTTGCATATTCTTAGTCACTATAAACTCCAAAAAATTCAGGGACATATTCCCACTTGTTCCCCTCTTTTGGTTTTTTCCCTTCGACTAAGTTCATTTGCGTACGTCTTCTACGTAATGCTTGCATTTCATCAAAGTCAATAAATCGAATGGCTTCAGATGGACAAACAGATGCACACATTGGAGCAATATCATGCTTCGTTCTGTCATAACACATGTCGCATTTATACATTTTATTCTCTTCGAAATCGAACTTAGGTATTCCGAAAGGACAACCGAACGTACAGTTCCGACAACCGATACATTTTTCTTCCATTGCTGAAAGAACGACGCCCTCTTCTGTTATTTGAATCGCATTCGCTGGACAAACTCTCGCACAAGCAGGTTCTTTACATTGCATACATAGCATCGGATATGTTTGACGGCTTTCCATAAAGTCCACATACTCTACATAGTTTCTTTCTTTCGCATCATGGTCTCCACACTCTCGACAAGCAGCTTGACACGCACGACACCCTATACATCTTTCAAATTCTAAATACATTATTTTATTCATGATGTTCGCCTCCTTTAGCTAAATTTTTTCTATTTTAACGGAACATACTTTAAATTCAGGCATTCTAGATGTTGGGTCTAAAGCAGGGTTTGTTAATTGGTTAACGGCAAGCTCTTTTCCCCAGTGATACGGTACAAAGATCGTGTCTTTTCTAATTGCTTTCGTTAAACGTACCTCTAATTCCATATGTGATCTTTTCGTTGTAAGTTTTACTTTATCTCCATTTAATAAGTTGTATTGACTAGCTAGCTCGGGATGCATTTCCACGTATGGTAGTGGGCATTGTTCCATTAAGAAATCGACACGTCTCGTTTGAGAGCCTGATAAATAATGGAATACTACACGTCCTGTTGTTAAAATGTGTGGATATTCAGGTGTTGGGATTTCTCCAGGTTCTTGCCATTTAACAACTGCCAAATTCGCTTTCCCATCTGGAGTTCCAAATTTTTCTTTAAACATCGTTGGCGTACCAGGGTGATCTTCGGAAGGACACGGCCAGAACACTCCGTCCTCTTTCTCGATACGTTCCCAAGTAATTCCGTAATAATCCGCTTTTCCGCCTTTTGAAGCAATCCGAAACTCTTCAAATATTTCTCTTGCATTGTTATATGGAAATAAATGGCCTTTACCCATACGTTCTGCAATCATCTTAAAGATTTCCCAGTCTGGTTTTGATTCGCCAATCGGTTCAACTACTTTACGAATCCGAATAACACGACCTTCTAAGTTCGTTGTTGTTCCTTCATCTTCAGCCCAAGATGTTGCAGGTAAGACTACATCTGCAAATTCAGCTGTTTCAGATAGGAAGAAATCACTTACTACCATAAAATCAAGCTTCTTGAACCCATCCCAAATATATTCTGTATTTGGTGCTGATACTGCAGGGTTACTACAAATAACATGCATTGCACGAATTTTGCCTCTTTGAATTTCGTCAAACATTTCGTATGCGGAAACTCCTTCTTTCGGCATTTCGCTCGGATTGATTCCCCATACGCCTGAAATATATTTCACCGCTTCTGGATCATTAATTTTTCTGTAGCCTGGAAGTGCGTCTGCTTTTTGTCCGTGTTCACGACCACCTTGACCGTTCCCTTGTCCAGTAAACGTTGCAACACCAGAAGCAAATTTTCCTACTTGACCTCTTAGTAGTGCCATTGAGCTATATAACGCAACATTGTCTACACCTTTCGTTTGTTGTTCCACTCCGCGAGCAAACATAACAACGGATTTTGGAGATTGACCAAATATATGAGCAGCTTTTATTATTTTTTCTTCCGCAACACCTGTAATTTCTGAAGTGTATTTTGGTGTGTACTTACGTACCGAATCTTTTAACTCTTCATAGTTATTACAGCGCTCCGCTACATACGCTTCATCCACATAGCCTTCTTTTATTAGTAAGTGCATCATTCCGTTTGCTAGTGCAGAGTCTGTACCTGGTTTTAAATCTAAATGTACGTCAGCCACACGAGCTGTTGGAACTTCACGTGGGTCAGCTACAATTAATTTTGCGCCTTTGTCTTTTGCTTTCCACAGCCATTGAATACTAGTTGGATGACATTCAGCTGTGTTCGTACCAGCCATAAAGAAACAATCGGTATGTTCTAGTTCTGGCCAAGGTAAAGTCGAACCACGGTCAATACCGAATGTTTTCATGAAGCCACCTGCAGCAGAACTCATACAAAAACGTCCGTTATAGTCAATGTATCTCGTACCTAATACGGCGCGAGCGTATTTCCCAACTAAGTAACATTTTTCATTTGTCATGGATACTCCACCGAAAACAGAAAGGGCATCTTTCCCATGTTCACGCTGTAATCTTTTATAATTCTCTTCTATTAAATCTAAAGCTTCTTTCCATGTCGCTTCTACAAATTGACCATTTTTTTTAATTAGTGGTGTTTTAATTCTTTCTTTATGATCAATTGTTTGATAAGCAGTAACACCTTTCGGACACATTTTTCCGTTTGTTACCGGCCAATCATATCTTGGTTCAACACCTACTACTTTTCCAGATTTCTCATTTACACGTATATGCATCCCACACTGCATCCCACAATAGCAGCAATGTGTTGTAATTAACTTTTCACCTGGTTTAATTAAGTTTTTTACTCCGTCTTTAACTTGGTATACACTCACGTTAAGTCCCTCCCACTGTTACTCTCATCTTTGTTTGTTGGTAATTTATAAAAATCTTCTGAGCGTTTTTTCCCAAACCCAGATAGATGAATTCCATTTCTTGTTTGAACTGGTCCGTATGGGTCACCAATTGGCGCTTCCATATTCATTTGCTTCATCGCGCGAATTCTTCTTCGACAAGCAGGGCAATAATCAGATAAGTATGTTCCATCTGCTAGTTTTAAATCGAAGCTTTGTGCACCTAATATTGCCTTTACGTCTGAAATTTGATCGTCACTACTATACGTTGTTTTACATTTTGCACACTCTCTCGTATCTACCTTTAGCTCCTCCTGGTAGTTCATCGGAACCGCTGTCGCTAAAGGACGAATTGGGAAGTGGAATAGCTTACCGAATGGAAAGTATACGAGTAGCATTACTACTGTCACTTGGTGAATTAGCGTTAAATAATGATGTAAGAAACCATTTAAGAAAGCATAAGAGACAGTTAAAACTAATCCTGAAACTGTTACTGCAAGCAATAAATATAATGGGAATAAATCAAATTCCACTCGTTGTGTTACTTTCACATCTTGACTTTTATTTCTTCTAATTAGTGCCATGACTACACCGAGTAACACCATTAGAGCTGTAATATTTAAACCGTTATATATTAAGCTAGCCAAAAATCCATTTGCAGCCATTTTCATAGTTGGTATATTAAACATGACAATTTGATAAGTGGATGGGTCTATTAAATCAAATCGTAACCAACCGAATGTTAATCCGAATGTAATTGCGAAAGATCCAATACAGCCCCAAGCAATCATAATGTGTTGCACTCCACGCCATATTCCTCTTTTAAAAATAAACTTTTGAAGAACGATATTTTCAAATGCTGTTTTTGCGATTGCTTTCATATTTCTTTTTTTACGTTTACGATTTTTTAAGTTTGAGAAACTCCTTTTCATTACTTGATGAGTAGCTGGCCGAATTAACCATGCACACATTCTAATCGTTATTCCGATTGCAAAAATGATTGATGATAGGAAGTAACCTAGTAACGCCATATCAAAATGTAGAAAACTATCGGTACTAACCCAAGTAAGAAAGATTAAAAATAATGAAACAAAAAACGCGTACATACTTGTTTTAGAATAAAAAGACCTTGAAAACTCCATTATGTTCACTCCTTATAAACGAATACTGCCTCTTTTCGTATCTTCATTCTATCTGTTGAGTAATTCACCTGACTGTGAGTTACATCACACTTAATTTTGACAGTTATGTGACTAGCAAATTTTTAAATAGTCTAAATACTAAATTACAAAAAACTGAAAAACTTCTATTAAAATTAAGTAGCATTTTGCACATCCCACTGTGACAAAATCGTGAAATAAAATTATGCCATTTGTAATTTGTGAGGAAAATCACATTATTGAAAATGGAAGTACCCTACAATAAAAGTATGAAAGCAAGAAAGGGTGTTTTGAAATGAAAAATACACATATAATTGCAATTGCAAGTGGTAAAGGCGGAGTTGGTAAGTCTACCGTTTCTGCCAATCTAGCTGTTAGTTTAGCGAGAGAAGGAAAAAGTGTAGCACTAATCGATTTAGATATATATGGATTTAGTATTCCGAAGATGTTTTCTATTACAGCAAGCCCTAAAACGATCAACGGAAAAATCATCCCTGTAGAATCACATGGAGTTAAGATTATGTCGATGGGCTTTTTAGTAAAAGGAAATGAGCCAATAGTTTGGAGAGGCCCTATGTTAGGAAAAATGATTGAACATTTTACGAAGGATGTAATTTGGGGAGAGTTAGATTATATGATATTAGATTTACCTCCAGGAACAGGTGATATTGCACTTGATATGCACCATTACATTCCTCAAAGTAAAGAAATTATCGTTACGACACCACATCCAACAGCAGCACATGTAGCAGAACGAGCTGGTGTGATGGCACAAAAAGCAAATCATGATATTTTAGGTATTGTTGAAAATATGAGTTTCTTCACCCCTCCAAATTCAGAGGAAAAACATTATATTTTTGGCAAGAATGGTGGAGTCAACTTAGCAAACACACTTCAAACAGAAGTATTAGTTAAATTGCCGATTGAACCAGTTGAGGAAGATAAAATTAGTAGTGCCATTTTCACGGAAGAATCGCCGTTATATTACGCTTATAAAGAGTTAGCACAAAAAGTACAATTACTTTTACAAGGTGCAGGTGATAATTATGTTAACGAAAAATAAATCTTTTTACGAAAGCTATGAAACGTTAAAAGAACTTATTAACTTAATTGACCATACAGTTAAAGTGGAAAAAGAATGTTTTTTATTCCAAGAAGGGATGCCTGCTAAAGAAATATATATCGTACGCTCTGGAAAAATTTTAGTTAGTAAAGTAGCAGCTGATGGAAAAGAACTGACTATGCGTATTTGTGGAAAAGATGAAATTGTCGGTGAGCTTACTTTATTTACGGATGATGCGAGATATATTTTAAATGCAAAAGCAATGGAACATTGTGAAGTTGGTGTCATCAAAAAAGATGTATTAGAAGAAGAGTTTCTTCACAACAATCAATTAGCCTTTGAATTTATGAAATGGATGAGTGATCATTTTAGAAGAACACAGACAAAGTTTCGCGATTTAATATTAATAGGAAAAAAAGGAGCGCTATATACAACGTTAATTCGCATGACAAATAGCTATGGAGTTCCTTCAAGTAATGGCATTTTAATTGATATGCATTTAACAAACCAAACGCTAGCCAATTTCTGCGGGACAACGAGGGAAAGCGTAAACCGTATGCTGTCTGAGTTAAAGAAAAATAAAATAATCTCTATTGCTAGAGGAAGAATTACGATTCATGATCTTGAATATTTAAAAGCTGAAGTAAACTGTGAAGGCTGTCCAATTAAGTACTGTACAATTGAATAAAACGAAAATAAAAGCAATTGGCTAAGCCCAATTGCTTTCTTCCTTTTTCTTTCTCAACACTTCTGGTATATAAACACAATACGGTTCGCTTTCTAAATAATCACCTGTAGCCGCATACGCTCTCGATCTTGAACCGCCACATACGAAACGAAATTCACACACTCCACATTTCCCTTTGTAAAGGTTAGGATCTCTTAACTGTTGGAAAATTGGAGATTCACGATAAATAGTTGCTAACGGTGTTTCACGTACGTTTCCGCCCTTAACGGGAAGTAATCCGCTCGGATATACATCGCCGATATGAGAAATAAAAACAAAACCGTTACCATCATTAACACCTTTAGGAGCACGACCGAGTCCATCAATTAAACCAGTAGTTCCATCCTTCAACACATGTTCATATTGAATGACTTGCTCCTTATTTCGAGCTTCTTTTCTCTTTTCCAGCAACACTACTCTTCTGTAATGTTGAGCAGCTGTCGTTTTTATGTCAAACGGCACTCTTTTACTTGCTGCATAAAGCCAACGAAATACTCGCTCATGTTCTACTGGTGAAATCATATCCTTTTCTTGTCCGCGACCTGTTGGTACAAGAAAAAACACACTCCATAAAACACAACCTAATTGTTCTACTAATTCCAGCATTTCATCCAATACATGTATATTATAATTCGATATGACCGTATTTATTTGCAACGGTATTTCCAACTCTTTTAAATACGAAATTGCATCCATTGTTAGCTGAAAGGAACCACTCGTACCGCGAAAATGATCATGAATTTCCGCTGTCGGGCCATCTAAACTAAACGCCCATCTAGCTAATCCTATCTCTTTCGCCTTCTGGATAGCTTCTTTCGTTACATTTGGGGTGGCACTAGGTGTCATGGAAACACGCACACCTTTTTCGATAGCATATTTCCCAATCTCAAAAACGTCAGGTCTCATTAATGGATCTCCACCAGTAAATACTAAAAGCGGGTTATCCATTTCGTATATTTCATCAATTAATTTTTTTGCTTCTTCAAAGGATAATTCTCTTGGATCCCTTTTGTATTGAGCTTCTGCTCGACAATGTAGACAATTTAACTGGCATGCACGTGTTAATTCCCAAATAACTATGAATGGATTTTCATTAAAGTCTTTATCCCACATCGAGTAACACCTCCTATATTTATTATAGGGTGTTATACTTTTAACAGATGTGACCACTATCACAACATCCTTCACTTTCACAATGTTGTCAAGACTTGCCTATTCGTTTTAAGTCTTCTTGATAATTTATATTTTGGAATATATTTTCACTTAACTGAAGGTCATGCTCATCTAAATATTTTACGTAAAGCTCGTTTACCAAAGCCATTACTTTTAAATTATCCTTCTGCAAAAAGGATTGTATAATTGGTGCCGTTCTACAATGGTACACCCCTACTAACGGTTGAACTTTTCCAAACACTTTCGGAATAATGGCATCATACTTTTCCATCCTAGCATCCACTATTTTATTTAATACTTTTCCATCAATAAGCGGCATATCACAAGGTATAACTACATACCAATCCGATTTAATTGAATTCATACCAGTGTATATACCTGCTAATGGACCCTTTCCTTTCACTTCATTCCTATCTACAACGACCAATCTCCCTTGTTTTTGAAATGTTTTTTGTAAATGTGGAACACTAATTGTAACAATTTGATTTGTTACTACTTGTAACGCTTCAAAAGAATATTGATACAATAGCTTATTTTTGTACGTAGCAAGTGCCTTTGGTGTGCCAAATCGACTCGATTTCCCACCAGCAAGTAGCAATCCTGTAATACTCATATTTTACTCCTTTCTACCATAAATATCATTCATTCATGATAACAATATTGCCACAAAATATTTATAGCTTTTTATTTTTTTTACCGTTACAATAGTGGAAACGCTAGGAAAGGGGATGACAACCAATAAATGCCTGACAAACTTTCAAAAGAGCTGAAACAATTCCTTTATACATTTGAAAAGAAAATTAACATAAAAAAAGGTACTTACCTGTTTCATGAAGGTGAAACAGCTAATGAAATATATTTAATCCTTAGTGGAAAAGTTCAAATGAGTAAAATTACACCTGATGGACAAGAGCTTACGATGCGTTTATGTAGTGAAGACGATATTGTCGGTGAACTAACGCTATTTACGGATGGTGCACTTTATTTGCTTAACGCTAAAGTTATGGAAGACGGAACAGCAATTGTAATTCCAAAAGATGAACTAGAAATAGGTGTTGCTAACGATAGTAAAATTGCTGTAGAGCTGATGAAATGGATGAGTATCCATTTTCGAAAAACACAAACAAAATTCCGTGACCTCGTTTTAAAAGGGAAAAAAGGTGGCTTATATTCGACATTAATACGAATGACTAATAGCTACGGTGTAATGAAACCGAACGGTATATTAATTGATACACCACTTACAAACCAAGATTTGGCTAACTACTGCGGTACATCTCGAGAAGTTGTTAATCGGATGTTAAGCGAGCTTAAGAAAAATGAAATCCTTTCTGTTGAAAAAGGAAAAATAACCATCCATGATCTAAACTTTTTAAAACTTGAGATCGACTGTGAAAATTGTCCCGTTGAATTATGTAGCATTGACTAGAGCAGAACAGCAATTGTTCTGCTCATTTTAGTATTGCACTACTTAAGAAAAACTAATAAAATCGTAAAGAAAAATAAAGCAGAGTTTATAATTTCATAAATACCTAACTTCATTATTGACAAACTTTTCCCATAAAAGTAAAATGCACGGAAAAGACTTGGAATAAATGCAATTATAAGCAACGGATTTATGAATAGCATCCCCACCACTGCGATGATGTGATAGCCCCACGAAATAAATAAATATTTCCGGTTATTTTTTTCTCTAATCATCGTCTTTACATAAAAAGTACTTCCTACAAAAAATAAGAAGTTAAACATAAAAAGAAGCCATGCAGTACGATCAATACCTTCAACACCAACGTGATAGCTCGCCAATCCAGCAATACAAAAAACGATAATAGCGCTAATATCATTTAGTAGGGCACGCTCGTTTTTTTGTCTAGCAAAATATATGTTTATGAGAAAAAACGGAATTAAACTTACTCCAAAATAAAATAACGGGAAATGATAGTATAAAACGATTATAAGAAAAAGTAAGGCAGGAAAGGCATAATAGAAAAACCATTTCCAATGTAGGGACGGCTTTTTCTTCTTTATTGCCATTAATAATGGATATGTTGATAAATAAAGAAGTAGCCATCCTAAAAATAACGGTATATGCAAAATAGATGCATTACCTATAAAAGCACTTAGTAAAAAAGGAATAAGTAGCATAGCCCACGCACCATGCTGTTTAGGTAAAACAAGCTTCATTTCGAAACATCTCCTTTCCTCTTATAGTATAATTTCTATAAAAACCATCGGAAGTGATGTACATCACACCTTCCCACTCTAATTATGACTTTTTTGCAAATCAACAACGAAACAGTAAGTTTTGCAAATTCGACAAATCCCTAAACCCAAACAAAAACGCTAGAACTAATCTAGCGTTACGATAACTTTTCTATAATATATATTCTTTTTCTTCCGATTTTCACTTTTGAAGCTATTGTTTCCAGGAAATTCATAATAAGCAAAGAGCCAAAAATCCAGTGAATGATGTAAAGTAAAGGATAGGTTGCGAGTTGATCCATGTTAGGGTTTAGCGTTAAAAGACCGTATAACCACTCGTATAGCAAGGAAAATATATTGCTCATATCTGCACTTAAAAATAACAGTAATCCACTTATAAGAAAACCAATTAAACTTCCTTTCAACTTAAAGCCTCTTTTCGGTTTTTCATTGTTACTGAAGTCACATCTCCAAATAAAAGACATAACTACAATAGCAACCATTAAGTACGGAACAATAACCCATAGAATGATATCAACCATATTCATCATTCACTTCACCCTTTTCCTTTAAGTTACTACTATTGTAACGTTGTCATTGTTTCGAAACTGTGATTATTATCACAGTTCTGTCACTTTTTTTAACTTTGTCTGTACAATAGGTCACTGATTTAGATTGAAAAGCGCATGTAAATAGCAAAACGAAAAACACTAAAATTATTTTCTTAACATATTAATATAAAGGTACTCCAAACAGTGGTAGCCAATAGACAATTATTTCGATTTAAATTCAGAAATTAGGAGTGGGTTTAACGATGTTTTATGCTCGTTTAGTTCAATTTAAATTAGGAAAAGACAACCGAATGACTGCGGAAAATATAATAAAAAAATACGATAAGATTAGTCGTCAGTTAACAGGTTTTCGGGGGAGTGTTTACTTTTTTGATGATGCATCAGGAGAGTATCGAGCTTTAAACTATTGGGATACGAAGGAGCATGCAGAAATTGCTAATGAAAAGCTTTTTCCATCGCTAGTGGAGGACCTTCAGAACATAACAAGTTCGGAGCCTACTTATAAATATTTTGAAGTGTTTGATCCTACAGACGATATCGATCTAATCAAATCACATAGTATTAAGTGAAACTACAATCAGTGGTACCCCCACTGATTGTTTGTAAATTAATCGGAATTTTTTTTTGTTTTTCCAATAGAAAAACCTTCAAAGAACCTTCCACCGTAAGGTTTAAGAACTTTATCAATAAAGCTCACTATTTTATGAATATCGTTTGTTTTATAAAACGTATCGAAGGCTTCAACAAATTCGTTTGCAAGTTCCTTATCGTGCTGAACTAAGGAACGGACAACCCATTTTGATGAACCTATCCATTTACGGTTACTGCGTAGAATGAACTCACTTACTAGTTCACCGAGTTTACTAGCAACAAAAATCCCTTCGCCTCTGTTTTGGCAACCGATTAAATCATCTAACGCATCTGTAATAAAATATCGCTTCATATCAATCGTATCTTTTGACCACTCTTTTGGTCCTTGATTCAACAACTCTTTTGCTTCTTTTTTTATTTCTGTCAAAATACCAGTATCTTTTAAAATCTTTCCTTCACTTACCATTGTTGGCATACTAGGTCTAGCTGCCTTACAATCACTTTCAAAAAAGAACCGATAAGATGTTAAATTATGTACAAACAGTTCAATGTTCCAACCAAATTCAATGAGCGACTCACGATATGAAGAAGTTAAATTTTCATCAAAAATTACAATATCTAAATCAGAAGTTTCCGTTGCTTGTCCACGAACAACACTTCCTGCTAAAATAGCTCCCTGACAATTTGAAAAGTACTTTTCAATAAAGCAAGTGGCTGCTTCTATCGGCTCTAGTCTATTTTTCATTTTTATTTACTCCTCTCAACAAGAGTTAATTCTCTTAAATTCATCCTCTCTGTCTACCTATTTTTAACTACCTAATATAGCAATTTTAACATGAATCTCCTATCTCTCCACAAAAAAAGTCCGCTTTATGCAGCGAACTTTTCTAAGTTAATTATATACTTTTGTGTGGCTTTCTCTCCTAATAAAATTCGTTCAATAAAACACCTTTTCCTATTAACCGCCGCTTACTGGAGGTATTAAAGCAACTGTATCACCTGAAGCTATTATTTGTTCATCCGTTGCATATTCTTCATTTATCGCGACCATTACTTGTTGTAGATTTGTAAGCTCATACTCCTTATTCAACTTTTCCTTTAGTTGTAATACGGTTAATTGCTCTGAGTCTATTTCAAGCTGTCCTGCACCAGCTGCCTCTTGTAAATATGAAAACAGTAAAACTTTTATCATTCTAATCCCTCCGGTTTTCCACTTGGGTAACTCGTAGTTTCTAATTGATCTCCAATCCACATATCTCCGTCTTCCCAATGTTCCTTTTTCCAAATCGGTACAATTTGTTTAATTCTTTCGATTGCGTATTCATTAGCTTCATATGCATCTTTACGATGTGGCGTCGAAACCGCTATTACTACTGCAATATCTTTAATGTCGAGCTTACCAATTCTATGTGAAATGGCTACATGAGCATCTGGCCACTTCTCTTTTATCTCTGAACCAATCTCTGCAAGTTTTTTTTCTGCCATAGGTACATATGCCTCGTATTTTAAATAGAGCGTTCGTTTACCTTTCGTAAATTCTCTAACTGTACCGATAAACGTTGTAATTGCGCCAGCTTCTCTTCGCTCTACCTTTTTTACTATATCTTCCATCGAGATCGGCTTATCTGTTATCTCAAACATTTTACTCATTTTCCTTTGACACTTCCTCCCATAACCAATGTATAAACCGTTCATCTTCCTCTAGATAAAACGTCGGTATTCCATTGTTGTTTTTAAACACTACGTTGTCCCAGCATATTACTGCTATAATGTTCGATAATTCATCAAGCATGTTTAAGTCATTGTCATTTTTTATTAAAACTATTTTCGGATAACCCTCTTTTTTATACCCTTCAATAATAACTTTACGAACGTTTAAAAACTCATACAGTTGAACAATTTTGGCTAAACTCCATTCCTCACCATGGGCAAATAGTTGAACTTCTCCGTCCCCTTGAACAGTCGATAAAAGCGCTCCTGCTTTTTGGTGACGTACCGAATCTGTCCCTTCCACACTTTCCAATTTACCACCGTGTCCATGATGTTTAATTGAACCAATTTGAAGACCATTTTTTGTAAAATAACGAATTATTTTTTCAACGAGCGTTGTTTTTCCACTATTTTTATAGCCTACAACTTGAATAATATTCATTTTTCCGCCCATAGCGTATTTGTCCCTTGCTCCTCTTCTAATAGAAGGATCGTTACTTTGTCACCCTTCGTAAACCCTCGAGTCCCACCTGGTAATACGATCAATACATTTGCACCAGAAAGCGAGGTAACAACGTTCGATTTATCAAGACCACTTGTTTTTACTACTAAGTGACCCTCTTTAAAAGTAGCCGCACCACGTACAAATCTAGTAAACGGATTTGGTTTAGGAAAATCTTCTTCTAAAATCGCATCAACCGACTGTAAGTATGGAGTATAGGAGCGTAACATCGTTTTAACTACAGGTCTGACGAAAAGCTCGTACCCTACATAACAAGCAGATGGATTGCCCGAAAGTCCAAATAGTAGTTTCCCATTTAATTCTGCTACCGTTGTTACACTTCCTGGCCTCATCCCAATTTTATTAAATAACACGTTCGCACCAAGTCGCTCATAAATTGCTGGTAAATAGTCGTAGTCACCTACTGAAACGCCACCAGTTGTTATTAATATATCTACTTCGTCTAGTGCATTTTTTATAGCCTCAAAGCATTCATCCAATTGATCGTTCAGCTTTCCAAAGTATCGAAACGTAGCCCCACTTCTTATAACTTGTCCTTGTACCATATAAGCGTTACTGTTCCTAATTTTCCCTGGTACTAACGGTTCGTTCACTTCCAATAGTTCCGTTCCTGTAGCAAAAATACCTATTAATGGCTTCTTACTAACGCGAACTTTTTCATATCCAAAAGTTGCTAACAGTGCTTGAACTCCAGGATTAATACGTGTCCCTTTTTCCACTAAAGGTGTGCCTTTCTTCGTATCTTCTCCTTGAAAGGACACATTATCACCTGAACGGAAAGAGCGTTTAATGCTCATATATTTTTTGCCGTCCCGTTCATATTCTTTCGTTAACTCTAGCATCACAACAGCATCACATTCATATGGCATTTGTGCACCTGTCATAATACGAACAGCCTCAAATGGCCCAACTTTTTTGGTCGTAACAAATCCCGCTCCAATTTCATCTATTACTTTAAATTCTATTTCATTAAGTTGTGAAGCTTCCTTTGAATCTATTGCTCTTATCGCAAAACCATCATAGGGAGACTTATGGAATGGCGGTACATCGTGACTTGCGATTAAATCTTCCGCTAAATATCTTCCATAGCTATCCGGTAGAAGCACCTCTTCGTTGCTCCCTATTTCAGCGAATTTCATCACTTTTCGTATTGCTTCTTTTACTGGAATTGGCTTTCTTGTTTCAACAGTCAATCCTCTCACTCCTTCTACCTTCTTATAATACCAATTTATCAAACACATTTAACAGAAAATGTGATTTACCTCACACGTCACATTATTGTGACATTTATATTGATTATTTGTGATTCACATCACATTCACTTCATCCTATAAAACTTATGATAATAGTGAAAAGAATAATGGAGGCGATATAAATGGAACAAATCTTTCATGAACAATCTATCGTAGGTGATATTGTTACAAAGTTTCCGAAAGCCGGTGATTATTTTAAAAGTGTTCGAATAGATTTTTGTTGTGGTGGTAACCGCCCTTTAATAGAAGCTGTACTAGAGAGAAATCTAGAAATACAAGATGTATTATCTAGTCTATCCAATATGTATATGGATGCAAAACAACGGAATGAATTAGGTACAGATTGGGATCAAGCATCTTGTGAAGATATTATAGATATTATTATTCAGAAACATCATCAATTTTTGCAAGAAGAGCTGCCTGCTCTTAGCCCTTATGTTACAAAAGTATTTAGAGTCCATGGGCAACATCATACACATTTAAAAGAAGTTCATAGCTTATTCCATGAACTTAAAACAGAACTAGAACAACATACAATAAAAGAAGAAACGGAAGTGTTTCCAGCTATCATTGAAGCAGAAAGAGAAAATGTGGAAACAGCTTCCGCTGAACTTCTAGAACATATTAAACATTTAGAAGATGAACATGATCACGCTGGTGACATTATAAAGAAATTAAGAGAGATTACGAATGATTTCACTCCACCAGAAGGGGCATGCGGCACTTACCAACTAGTATATCGCCGTTTAGCTGGCATTGAGGATGATTTGTTTAAACATATTCATTTAGAAAATAACATATTGTTCCCAAAAGCAAAAGAACGTTGGATTTCTTGAGTATAGGAGGAAAAATAGTATGCAACAATGTGGAATGTTTAACGATTTAAACAGGGAGCCTATCCAATTATCTCAAGGTTTGCAGTTACTAAAATCTGAACATGGTCCATTAAATGAAGCGAAGGCAGAAATGAATAATCTTGCTAGAGACTACGCTCAAAATACAGAGCCAAGTCAATACAAGAAGTCTTTATTGCACTTAAGAACGATTGTTACTAACTTTTTTGATGAATTACACGTTCATTCGGAAAAAGAAGAAGGATATCTTTTTAAAATGATGGAAAAGTATATCGGAAAAGAGTCTGGACCACTAGTTGTAATGGAATATGAACATGATGAAGCGAAGCGTAATATTCACGAGTTTCTTGCTCGTACTGAAAATATTACAGAACCTATTCAGCCTGAAACATTCGAAAAGCTTCTAATTCACGTAATGACAACTTATGACGTACTAACATCTCACTTTATGAAGGAAGAACAAGTGTTGTTCCCAATGGCAGAGCAATATTTAACAGTAGAAGAAAAAGAACTCTTATTAGAACGAGTAAAATAAGTAATGGGCGTCCCACATAATGGACGCCCATTTTTCTTCTATCCGATATATTTATAATAAACACTTTTTGCTTTTATCATATCATTTGTTCCGTGAATAAACGCTCTACCGTCATAGAAAAACACCACTTTTAAATCTCCATCCATAATGGAAACTAAATATGGATTTCTTTCACACTTACCTAGCTTCGTGAGCTTGTTATACAGTTCGTCTAAATTAATTTCCCCTATCGTTTTAGGGCGAATTTGTACTGTATTTCTTCCACAAAGCACCTCTGCTTTTGTCGCGTTTTCATAACGTAAATATGGATAAGTTCGAACTTTCCCGCAAGAATGGCAATCATTACTTTTCGCATTTTGTACTTTCATCGTAAAGAAGTCATTTTGCCATACATCAAACGTTAATAATGTATCACGAATAGCCTCATCATTTTCTGTTAAAATCTTTAACGTTTCTGCTACTTGATACGAAGATACTATTTGTACCACTGGACTAAGTATACCTACAGTATCACAAGTCATTCCTGACATTGGAATCGTTTTTAACAAGCATTGTAAACACGGAGTTTTTCCTGGAATAAACGTAAAATTCATCCCGTAACTTCCAACACATGAACCAAATACCCAAGGAATGTTATGTTTTTGTGCTAGATCATTGACAATAAACCTTATATCAAAATTATCAGTTCCATCGACGATAACACTTACGTCACCGACTAGTGGTTCTAACGTTTCTCTATCAGCATCCATAACATGGGGGACAATTTCTACTTCTGAATTTATTTCTCTTAATCTTCTTTCGGCAGCAACCGCTTTTGGTAATTGCTCCACAACATTTTCTTCCTTATATAATTGCTGTCGTTGTAAATTTGTCCAGTCAACGTAGTCACGATCGACAATCGTTAATTTGCCAATCCCTGCTCGAACTAACATTTCTGCGTTGGCACTTCCTAAAGCACCTGCTCCTACAACGAGCACATGTTTATCTCTTATCTTTTTTTGCCCTTCTTTTCCGATAGGAGTAAATAGCTCTTGACGAGAATATCTCATTTCTTCTCCCCCATTAACATAATGTATCTATATTACAACATTTGTACAGTCGTCCATCTGTGATATACGTCACAGATTATTCACTTAATGATTGTTACCCTTTTATTAGGTTATAATACTATAGAGGTGAAGAAATCATATGATACCAACAAATAAGTACTCTGCTATTAAGGCAGCTATTTTGACGGTAAGTGATACTAGAACAATTGAAAATGATCGCAGTGGACAAACGATAAAACAACTTTTAGAGAATAGCAATCATACCGTAATAGACTATAAAATTGTAAAAGATGATTTTCATGATATTGTTACTATTTTAGAAGATTGGTGTAATCTTCCTGACATACAAGCTATTATCGTTACTGGCGGTACTGGTTTTACTGCAAGAGACATTACATATGAAGCCGTGACAAGTATATTTGAAAAAGAAATGACAGGTTTTGGAGAGTTATTTAGAATGTTAAGCTTCGAGGAAATTGGAGCGAGAGCAATGTTTAGTAGAGCAACTGCGGGAAGTAAAAATAGAACACCTATCTATGCTCTACCCGGTTCTACGAATGCAGTGAAACTTGGTACAGAAAAATTAATTCTCCCTTCTGTTTCTCATTTTATTGAAGAATTACATAGACATTAGGAGTGAGGCTAGATGAGTTCATTTTCACATTTCAACGAACATGGTCGACCAAAAATGGTAGACGTTTCAGAAAAAGGAGAAACGAAAAGAAGTGCCACAGCGCGTAGCTCTATCGTTTTTTCTAAAGAACTATACGAAGCGATTAATAGTGGAAGTATTAAAAAAGGTGATCCATTACAAACTGCACAAATCGCCGGTATTATGGCCGCAAAGAAAACGTGGGAGCTTATCCCAATGTGTCATCCTCTACTATTACAAGGAATTGATTTTTCATTCGAGTATATTTCTCATCCTTCGCATTATGAATTACAGATCGACTGTGAAGTGAGATGTAGCGGTAACACCGGGGTCGAAATGGAAGCTTTAACAGCAGTATCTGTGGCGGCTCTAACGTTTTACGATATGTGTAAAGCGATGGATAAGGCGATGGTTATTAAAGAAACGTTCCTCTTTGAGAAAAAAGGTGGAAAAAGTGACTTTATCCACAATAAAAGCTAGCCATATACACTTCTAAATAAAACTATCATTAAAAGGATAATATCTTTCTGATATTATCCTTTTTTTGTCATATTTAGCTACTCTAGTTACTATAAAATCATAGTAATATTTACATATAATCAGTTTTCTTAAGGGGCTGTACCCATGAAAAACAATAAAGTTGTAACCTTATTCTTTAGTGGCTACTTTTTACTGTTGCTATCGTTAATACTTGGTGTACTGTTTTTTCAATATGAACGGAATGAAGAAGAAACTATTAACCTCTCATTTAGCGAAGAACTAGAAAAGTATGAGAAAGAAGTCGAAGTACGGGAAATGGAATTATCGAATTCAAGAAAATGGACAGTATCTAAGGAGTTTGCCTTGACGGCAGTTACGATTGGCGCTATTTTAGATGTTGTTTTAGTCGTTTTATGGGCTAAATATGAAAATAAAAAAAAGAAGAGTCCAGCAGCATTCAATAAAAAAAGATGGCGAGACTCCAAATGGTTTTGGTACATATTCGCTTTTGGAGTCATACAACCGAAAAATCATAAACTTGTTATAAACTGGGCGAACATGGTTACTCTTTTCTTCCTTATGCATTTACTTTTCTTTTTTTTATTTTCATGATCACATAAAAAATGCAAGGTAATTTATGATTACCTTGTATTTTTTTTATCCACCTATATAGGACATTTCTATTTTTTTCCGGTTACGGGCAGTTTCTTCCGTTCTTTCTTCTGAGTAACGATCCGCTCTTTTAGACCAAATATTTTTTATTGCATCTGTAAGTTCTTCGTCCGTTGCACCATTTCTTATTAAATCACGCAATGAAAATCCCTTTGTAGCAAAAAGGCAGTTATAAAATGTTCCGTCTGCTGATATTCTCGCTCTCGTACACGTAGAGCAAAATGCCTCTGATACGGAAGTGATAAACCCTAACTCTGATTTTGTACCAACGTGACGATAACGTTTCGCAACTTCCCCAAAATGAGCAGGATTTACTGGCTCTAGTTCAAAATGCTTTTTTAAAATGGTAAAAATCTCTTTCTTCGTTACAACATTATCAAATTTCCAACCGTTAGAACTTCCGACATCCATAAACTCGATAAAGCGAAGGGTAACTCCTAAATCTTTGAAAAAGGTCGTCATCGGTACGATATGATGGTCATTTAAGCCTTTTTTTACAACCATGTTGATCTTAACTTCAAGACCAGCGTCGATACTAGCGTATATTCCTTTAAGTATTGGTTTCACACCTACGCCTCTACCATTAATTTGCTTAAACAAATCTTCATCTAACGTATCTAAACTAATGTTTACTCTTTTCAAACCTGCTTCCGCTAGTTTTTTCGCTTGTTTTGGTAAATGTACGCCATTAGTAGTTAAAGCGATATCTTGAATACCCTCAATTTTGTTTAATTGCTCAATAAGTAGATGAAGATCTTTCCTTAATAACGGCTCTCCACCCGTCAAACGCACCTTTTCTACCCCTAATGGCGCTAAGTTAGTAACAACCCGAACAATTTCATCAAACGACAATAATTCTTTTTCTTTCATGAATGGAAAATCTGGTCCAAATATTTCCGCTGGCATACAGTAGGCACAGCGAAAATTACACTGATCGGTAACAGATATTCGAACATCACGAATTGGTCTATTTAAATAATCTTTTACCACTTCTAATTGTTGTGCCATCCTAATCGCTCCAGTCGTTTATTCTTATATTTTCATTTTAGATATTTCCTAAAACTATATCTGTGATGAACATCACAGTATATGTAACTATTATTATTTATACTCAAAATAAGGGACAAATAGAGACGGAGGTAAGAAAATGTTTAAAATTTTTCTAAAAACCGATAAAGCTATGAATGACGTGACAGAAACGATGATAAAATATGGTTGGTTTCATTCCGAGAATGTATATAAAAAAAGTAAAAATCGTAAAGTATTGATTACTTTTTCATGGGAAAATCATTCGCTTGTAGGAACGTTTGCACAATCGCTAAACTTTAAAGAATATGAGTTTATTCATCACGCATTAATCGATCTAATAGATAATTTACATGCAACATACGATGATAGTCATTGCTGTTTAGGTTACTTAGAAGATGGAAGCCAAACTTTTATCGTAACGAATTGGGCTGCATGGGAAAAGTTTTTAACCACTGCAAAGCTAAAGTCATTAGAAGGAAAGAAAGTTTCTGTTCAAGATGAAAATGAAAACGTGTTGTTAGAAGGCTTACTTGTCGACTACGAAACGGATCCATTTAATGATATTTTCACAATCATTTCTTGCTCTGTTATTACTCTTTTTGGCGAAAGAAAGACAACTGGGTCAAATTTAAAAATTGAAGCTGTATATGAATAACTCTAATATAGTAAAGGATGCCAACAAACAATGGCATCCTTTTTATTAGGAAGAAATTTTTTGTGGTTGCGGTAACACACGTCTTTTTTCTTTTCTTTGAAATAGAACAAAGAAAAGAGCGATGATAAGGAATATGCTTGAGATTTGGAAAAGTACGGCTATTTCAACAAATTGAGCAACAACACCGAAGATAAGTCCACTTAATCCGATTCCTAAATCAATGGACGAAAAAAACATCCCGTTTGCTACTCCTCTTCTTTCCGGCGGAGTTTGAGATAATGTCCAAGATTGTAACGTTGGGATTAAGGAGCCAAAACCTACTCCAAAGAGAACTCCAGCAATTGCGATCATTAAATTAGAATGAGCTAGCGATACAACCCACAGGCCAATAAAAGCTAACGAAATACATAGTACTACTAAACTTTTCGGTCCATGTTTATCAAACCATTTACCAGCAATTGGTCTAGATATAGATGCCATTATTGCATTTAAAAGATAGAAAAGGAAGATTTGTTTTATTCCCCGCTCATCGCCAAAAATAACGATAAATGTGACGATTGTTCCATAACCAAATGTTACCATAACAGTGATAAGCGCAGGATACCAACTCGATTTTTCGATAAACGATCCGAAGTAGGAAAATGGTATTTCTTCTTTCTTTGCTTTTCTAACTTCTTCAGGTGTTTCATATTGAACGACAGAAAATAAAATAATCGCAATAACTCCTAAAAAACTAGATATATAGATTAAGTTTGTAAACGTTGTTACTTGATAAAGAAAGATACCTAAACT
The DNA here is from genome assembly GCF_002250055.1 of Sutcliffiella cohnii. Lineage (NCBI taxonomy): Bacteria > Bacillati > Bacillota > Bacilli > Caryophanales > Bacillaceae > Sutcliffiella > Sutcliffiella cohnii. The sequence continues at coordinate 715,117 of NZ_CP018866.1, read as the reverse complement.
TGGTGCAACAATCATACCTATCGTTACAGATAGACCAAAGTAGCCCATTCCTTCCCCTAGCCTTGAATTCGGTACAATATCAACTGCTGCTGTTCCATTTGCAGTAGTGGAAATCCCCCAAGCTATTCCGTGCAACAAACGAATTATTAAAACGATGGCAACAATTTGTGTTATCGGATGTATGATCGTTACAAATAATAGCGCAACAGCTGATAAAACAACTAACGGTTTTCGTGCTGAAAACCTTAATAAAAATCCAATGTATGGTCTGCACAATACAGCTCCAATGGAAAACATTGCGGTCACTAAACCAATTTCAAACCCTGACGCACCTAACGATTTTATATAAGGTGGCAATGTTGGGATAAGCATTTGAAATGACATAAAAAGAAAAAGATTTGCAAATATTAGCATAATAAAAGATTTGGTCCATAGTGGTTCTTTCATGCTTTGTTTCAATATATCTCCTTCTTCCTAGCTATTTATATATATGGAAATTTGTACTTATCATTATACTATTTCGCCCTCCTAAATAATAGCACACCCATTATTTTTATTACAGGTAGTCTTTAGTAAAAAGCTGTTAGTTTACTTGAAAGAGCTTTACCTTTTTCCATTTTCCGTAACGGTAATAAGCGTAAGCAAAGACGCTACTAATAACAAAGCTTACTCCCATCCCATATGCTATTCCGTCTTCACCCCACCAATTAGAGAATAAGTACGTAAGTGGATAGCGAAGAATCCAAAACGAAATTATATTTAAAACTAATACTTGGAACATCGCTCCTGATGCTCTAACAACACCATTTAATATAAAGTTAATTCCAAGGAAAGGATAAAAGAATGCAATTGTAATTAAATATTTGACACCAAATGAAACAGCTTCAGTTTCTTGTATAAATAGATTAATAGACCATTCTGCGACAAAAACGATCAATATTGCAATGAGTAACATAATAGCAAAATTATATACAATTCCATAAATACTAATTTGTCTCACTCTATTCCATTTTCCCGCTCCTATGTTTTGTCCAGCCATACTATTTACAGCTGTTCCTAAAGCCATCGCTGGTAGCATAATAATGCTATCAAGTCGCTGTGCTGCTCCAAACCCGGCTACAACACCTTCACCGAAAGAGTTTACAACTGACATAATGGCCATTACACCGGCAGCAATAACTGTCATTTGTAAGCCTGAAGGAATGCCTAATTTTAAAATTAGCCATGCTTCTTCTTTTTTTGGGACAAATGGAATCGTGAACGGTGCTAATTTTTTCTTTAAAATAAAAATTAGTCCAGCAACAAAGGCAACACCTTGTGCAACTAATGTTGCATAAGCAGCGCCTGCTATTCCTAAATTGAAAACATATATAAATAAAGGATCTAAAACAGTGTTTAAAATAACAGCGATAATGACGAAATATAAAGGAGTTTTACTATCACCTAACGCTCGAAGTACGGTAGCAATAAAGTTATAACCAAATAGTAACAAAATCCCTAAAAAATTAATTTGTAAATAAATTGTAGCATCTTGAACCATTGCCTCCGGGGTACTCATCCAACGTAAAATATTTTCCGCAAATAAAAAGCCGATAAATCCTAGCAGTAAGGATAGTGTGGTTAAAATAACGACAAAAGCATTTAAATATTTTTTTAGCCCACTTTCATCCTCTCTTCCCTTTTGCTGCGATAGAATTGTCAACGCCGCATTGTTTATTCCGATAATAAAAGATAATACAGTAAAGATGACTGTACTTGATACGGCCACAGCGCCTAGAGCATTGGCTCCTAATAAATTTCCGACCCATAGGCTATCGATAAATTGATAGGATACTTGTAAAAGGTTTGTAAGTAGTAATGGTGCTGAAAAAAACAACATTTGTTTCATTATGTTTCCGTTTGTAAAATCGTATTGTTTCATATTACATATAACTCCCTACGTTTCATTATATTTATCGTAACATGTACGAAACTGGAAAAGAAGAAAAGTATACCTTGTATTTTTCATTCATCATGAAGCACAAAGAAAAGGGATAGTCCAATAAGTCCCTCTCATTATCAGGCAACCTCTCTATCGTAATTTTAAGCTATATTAAATTCATGACGCGTGTCTTCGTTAATTAAATTGTGGGCATTTTTAGGTATTTCAGTATTAAGGAAATTTGCTTCTTGTTAAGTAATTTTCAATACCTGTTAAGTAATTTTCAATATATGTTAAGTAAATTTCGCCCCCTGTTAAGTAATTTTCAATACTTGTTAAGTAAATTTCGCCCCCTGTTAAGTAATTTCCAATACTTGTTAAGTAAATTTCGCCCCCTGTTAAGTAATTTTCATTACTTGTTAAGTAAATTTCATTACTTGTTAAGTAAAATCCATTTCTGATAGGGTTTAAGTGCTGGACCTTGTCGTAACAGTACAAGTCAGAAGCTTATCCCCAGAACATTCCAATGTTATATTTCCCAAACTGATAAAAAGGTCCAAAAAAATCAGTATTCTACTGACTTTTCGGGACCTTTTTAATGATTATTACGAACTTTTTTCTTGTTCGAAATCAAGTTCTTCTATATTAACTTCTTTCTTTTTCTTTAATAATGTTTCAACTTGCTTTTTATGAATTCGAGATACTAAAATATATAAAATATCATCTTCTTGTATCGTTGTGTCTCCTGTTGGAGTTACGAGCTGATCCTTACGAATGATGGCATTAATTAATGTACCTGTTGGAAAGTTAATAGTAGATAATGACAAGCCAACGACATCGGCATCTTCTTCAACGTGGAATTCAATAATTTCTGCATTTGCTTTACCAATCGATACTAATTCAAGTGAGTGCATTGGGGTTATTTTTTTCGGCCCAGTAAGTCCTAATTTAGACGCAACTAGTGTAATCGTGGATCCTTGTACTAACGTAGATGTTAGTACAACGAAAAATACTACATTGAAAAATAGTTGACTGTTGGGCACTCCTGCAATCATCGGAAAAGTCGCTAATACAATTGGTACAGCCCCACGTAAACCTGCCCAAGAGAGGAAAATTCGTTCCTTTCGGCCATAACCAAGTTTAAAAGTAGAGATAAATACTGCGATTGGTCTAGCTACTAACATTAGAATAATAGATAATAAGAGTCCCTTCCAAATAATATCCCACTGAAATAATTGACCAGGGAAAACTAACAATCCTAAAATGACGAACATTAATATTTGCATCATCCATGCAAAACCTTCATTAAAACGGAATATCGATTGTCGATAAGTTAAATCATTATTTCCAATAACTAGAGCAGCTACATATACCGCTAATAAACCACTTGCACCTATGAATGCTGCAATACTATAAGTTAATAATGCGAAAGCTAAGGCAAAAACAGGATAAAGGCCACTGGAATCTAAGTTTATTTTATTAATAGAAATAGAAGCTAATTTTCCAAGTGCTAAACCAATAAATAAGCCAAACCCCATTTGCCAAAAGAAGTTTCCAACTAACGTAAAGTAATTTGGGTCTGAAGCTAATAAAATTTCAATAAAGGATATTGTTAAAAAAACAGCCATCGGATCATTCGTTCCAGATTCCGCTTCAAGTGTAGACGCTAATTTCGGACGAATGTTTTTCCCCTTTAATACAGCAAATACAGCTGCCGCATCTGTTGATCCTACAATCGCACCGAATAAAAACGCCTCCGTATAGCTAACATTTAAAATTAATTTTGCAGCGAATGCTACAATGGTCGTTGTTAATACTACACCAAGTGTGGCAAGTGATAGTGATGGCCACATTACTGGTCTAACGTTGCTCCACTTCGTTTCTAAACCACCCTCAAATAAAATAATAACGAGTGCAACAATTCCTATAAGCTGAGCGTGTTTCGCGTTATCGAAATAAATAAATCCAAGTCCATCACTACCTACTAACATCCCAACTAATATAAATAGGACTAGTGACGGAACACCAAGTTTCGTTGAAAATTTTGTAGTGATAACTCCAGCTATTAACAATAGCCCAATTAAAAGTACAAAATAGTCAACGTTAAAGGCACCTTCTAACATAGCATTTCTCCCTTCTATATTTTTTAACTAAAGATTAACGTCAATTTTCACAGGAGAGTCTTTACACTTAGTAATTCCTAAATACCTTAACGTCTCGGAAGATGAAGTATGATTAAATATCTTTTGCAAAAGGGAAATCGCAATACCCTTATTAAAAGCATGGTAACCATATGTTTTTCTTAAAGTATGAGTACCAATTTTATCTGGAATTCCTACCTCTTTCGCTGCAGAATTAATAATCCGATAAGCTTGTTGCCTTGATATTGGTCCTGACAGTTTTTTTGATTGAAAAATGAAATGATCTTGATTCGGTAATTCGTTGTTTAAATATTCTGAAATGGATATTTGTACTTGTTGATTTAAATAAATAGGAGGTAGGTTAGGTAATTGTAGAAATTCTTTTACATCGCCATCATTATCGAGAACGTCTTCCCAACGCAAACATAGTAACTCACTAATTCGCAAGCCGGTATTAATTCCCATTACAAATAAAAGATAATCACGTAACGATTGGTCTTTTAAAAATTGCTTTATTGCTTGAATATCTTCTATTTTTTTGATTGCTTCGACATACTTCATGAATATAATTCCTTTCGTATGTTACTTAATACTATTATAACACTAGATTATGTAACATTAAAAACGATAAGTATTATTTTTTTCAAAAAAAAGACTATTTCAATAAAGAAATGCGTCATTGAAATAGTCGAAAATATAGTAGTTAGTTATTTACATAATCAATCATAAACGGTGTTTCATTTGTTATTTTTATTCCTTTAGGAACTTTAAGATATAGTAAATGATTAGGAACTTCTGAATGAGAATTCCACCAATACCATTCATCTTCTGTTCTCTCATTACCTATTTGCTGAAAAGAAAAAGGAAATGAAATTTTATTTATATTTATTGAGATCGGTACAGGCATTTCAACTGTCATTTGCCTTTCATTAATACCTACATAAATTGGATTTTGATGTGAGCTAATGTCTACTCCATCTAACATAGATGTCCCTCTAACATAATAAACTTCAAGTTTTTCATCATTTGCTTCTGTTCTTTCTATAAAAATAGATAAGTTGTACCCATCATATGTGCTAGAAGTAATGACGATTGAATCATAAGGATAATCAACATTCCAATTACTAATGATCCTTTCCTGAGGTATTTTTTCTATTAATCCATTTATGAGTAATTCCTCTAATTCCTGATTTTCTATTGCAACAGTGCGCTTTTCTACCATCTCATATTGATCGTCACTTGAAGTAAACATTGCATATACCGGGATAGAAATTACTAGTATTGTAAAATAAACCGCTAGAGCATAATATGGACGCTTACTAGAGATGTTCTTCGATTTGGGTGCTAGTTTTAGTAGTGAAAAAATAATAATTCCAACGATTAGAAAAAAGCTGAGAAGCAATAATAAAGAAACTATTACACTCATTATTTCCCCTCCAATCTGTTCATTAAAAATGTTGCACTATAAAATAAAGCACCTGAAACGATAAACACTTTCAATGTGAAAAGGAGGAAAGATGACTCCATCCCAAAAAAAGCAGTAATGTTCTGTACAATTGGAACGTTAATAGAATTAATCATTATCCCAAAAACGATCGCAGGGATAATAATTCGAAAGGCTTTATGAACTTGACCGAGTACACCTACAAAATAACCTGCGGAGCTAATTAACAAAATATATAACATTGTTATTACAACGCCAATTGCTATATCAAAAACGGTTAACGCATCCGTTTCCAAAACTAATTGTTGACCAGTTACTACATAGATAACAACATACAGAAAATAGTGACTTAGCCAGGTGAAAATAGCTCCGATAATGCTAGCAGTTGCTAAAAAAGCAATGTTTGAGATGCTGCTTGATAGTCTAGTGCTGACAAACGTCAGATCGTCATTTCGGTAAGCAGTCGTTGTTAATAGGAGCGCAGATGTAAAAATCCAAATAAACGTGAAAATTAACTGAACGTCATTCGTATAATACGTCATTTGATAATCAATTCCAATACTCCCACCTGCAGCGGATCCGGTCATAGTTGTCGAAAACAATAGACCTATCACTTGTAATACGATAAACGAAGTAAACACAGCTGAATATGCTCGTAACTTATAGCGATACTGTTTTTTTATTATCTCCATAAAACTAACGGTCGCGAAAGACATCATCTATTCCTCCTTTCGTATTGGCAGTTAAATAAACGGCTACATCTTGGGCGGATACCGGACTAATTACTACTTGATTTTTCAAACAAGCTTCTCTTACCCCCAATGAATTTTTCACCACTTTATAAACAGAATCTAAACCTAGTTCCTTCTCGTATAACACGCTTTCAGCAGAAATACATGTTTCAATAGCTTCTTTTTTACCTGACAAACCAATCGCATATTCCTTTAAATCATCCATACTCGTATGAAGAAACGTTTCTCCATTTTTGATGAGAAGAACTTCTTCGAGTAAATCCTCTATTTCCTCTAAATGATGACTTGATAGAAGAATAGTACGTGGGTGTGCTAAGTAGTCCTTTAATAACGCCCGGTAAAAGTCTTTTCTAACCGCTGCGTCCATACCTGTTGTCGGTTCATCAAAAATTGTTAATGGACATCTGCTAGCTAAGCCGATAATGGTATAAAAAGTGTTTCGCTTTCCTTTTGAGAGAGTATTATGTCTCTGCTTCGGTTGAAATTGAAAATAGTCAAATAATGCTTCAGCAAGTCCCCTGTCCCAATTTGGATAAAACGACTCACAAGTTTGTAATATTTCACTTAAATTTAATGCGGTCGGTAAGCTCATATAATCATCAATATAAATACAATTAACAGATGCTAATAAACTATTAAAAGGCTTCTCCCCAAAAACGTGAATTCTTCCTGACGTTTCTTTATAAAATCCAGCTATTATTTTTAATAACGTCGTTTTTCCAGCGCCATTTCGGCCGATAACGCCTACAATTTTATTTTCACTTAGTGTAAAAGATATATTTCGTAATGCTTCATGGCGACCGTATTTTTTCGACAGACCCTCACATTCGATCACATTCATTCTGTCGTCTCCTCCCCCGCTACCTCTTTTATCATGCTTATGAGCTCATTCTCACTTACCCCAAGTCTCCCAGATTCTAAAACTATTTCTTTGATCAATCTTTTCAACGTCTGATTTTTCCGTTTATGTCTAATTAATTCCAACGCATCATTTGTAACAAACATTCCTAACCCCCGTTTTTTATACAAAATGTGATCTTCTACTAATAAACTTAATCCCTTTGCAGCAGTTGCCGGATTTATATTAAACATTTCCGCCAGCTGATACTGTGAATACACTTTGTCTTCACTTACGAAGTTCCCGTTTAAAATTTCAGTTTCAACCCATTCTGCTATTTGCATATAAATTGGTTTTGTTCCGTCATTATTTACAATCAATTTTCCACCACCTAACATAGTGCATTACTGTTGTAATGTACTATATACTATATGCCAATATTTTGCAATATGTACTTTGAAAATAAAAAAGCTTGAATCGTTATAAAACGAATTCAAGCTAACCTTTTCCGATATTTAAGAAATCTAACCCAAAGTAAGTAACGACAACAAATATTAAAGTCCAAACTGCTAAACTCATCGTCTGCCAAATAATTGTACTTTTCTTATTTGCACCAAGTATTAACCCAATAAACGCAGCAATATGAGAGCCAATGACAATTGGTCCTAGAAAACTTAAACCTGGAAGTCCGTACCGATTCCAAATTTTATAAGCACGCTTTCCTTTTTTGGACTTACTTGGTTCATCAACTTTTCTCTTCTTTTCTCGCCACGCTTTAAACTTCTCGAAAAAGATAACTAATAGGTAAACCGTAGCTAAATTGCCTAAAAAAGCAACAAGTGCTACTAAAACTGGATTTAACCCACCAATTATAGCAAGTGGAATAATAAGAGCAATTTCAAACCACGGAATTGCAGCAAAAATAAAAACTAATATATATTCCCAAACTTCTAGTAAAAAAGATACCAACAAACCACTCCAATTCATTATTCATTCGTTGCTTTTGCTTTCACTTTCGCAAATCGTAACTTTTTTCGATATAAAAATAAAGGAATGGCAATAATAGCTATTAAAATTAAAACAAATTTTTCTACTTCAGCTGACATTAACCCAAGTGGTATTAATGATAAAAAGAATATATAAATCATGTTTCCGAAAAGTGTACCTATCAAATATTGCTTAAAGCTAACTGTACTAACCGCAGAGGCAATATTAATTAAGCTTGTTGGAGCAACTGGTACAAGTCTCGAGATAAAAACGAAGAATGTTCCATTTTCCTCGATTTTTTTTTGAATCGTTTCATTTAATTTATCCATAAAAAAGTCTTGTAACCAGAAGCGAACTACTAAAAATGTAATAATACAACCTATAACACTAGTAAAAAAACTCCACACGTAGCCATAAGCAAAACCAAAAAATAGTACATTAATCGTTACAATTAGTATGAGTGGAATGACCGAAACAGCATTTTGAATCACCATAAACAACAATGTAAAGAATATAGTCGATAATAAGTTATCCTCCATCATTGCGCGTAACCCTTCTATATCGCCATCTAGCAATAAAGAAAAGCCTTCAAATTGTAAAAGAATATATATTGTATATGCAGTTGCTAATAACAACAATGTTCGAAATATATTTTTCCTATTTACGATCGTCACCTTCTTTTTTTTGCCTACCTCTATATTATCACGTGGCCAAGTCTTATATCTAATTTAATTCCCTTTATATATAAATAATTTGTATAAGAACTGTACTAGAGGAAAATCTAACTATAACTGTTATATGAAGGTGGTGTTTAAGCGTGAAAAAAACAGGATTAACTTCTGCTGAGATTGGAATTTTGTGGACTAACTATATGCAAAATAGCATGTCGTTACAAATATTAAAATATTTTAATAAGACAGTTGATGATGATGAAATAAAAACAGTAGTAAAAACTGCGATTGTTAATGCGGAGAGCGTTCTACATGAAATCACACTATTCTTTACAGAAGCTAATTTAGATATACCTGTAGGTTTTACCGAAAAAGACGTGAATCTTTCAGCCCCTAAATTATTTTCCGACTATTTTATGCTCGTTTTTCTAGAAATCATGGGGAAAACTGGTTTAGTAGCTTATGCACTATCACAAGGAGTTAGTTCACGTAAAGATGTTAGAGATTTCTTTTCCAAAAATTTAATGAATACATCGAAATTGTTTGATCTTTGTGTAGATACAGCTAAAGAAAAAGGTACATACGTTAATCCCCCGTTAATTAAAATTCAAAAAGGGGTAGAATTTATTGAAGGAAAGAAATATTTTAAACAAGGAATCCCACCTTTTTATAAACGCTCCTTAAATGCAATTGAAATAACTCATCTATTTGAAAATATTAAAACCAACACACTTGGTGTTTTAGCATGCACTGCTTTTGGACAAACAACAAAGTCGAGAGAAGTTAAGAAATTTCTCGAAGATGGCAAACATATATCTGAAAAGCATGTTCGGATATTTACGAAAGCATTAATAGAAATGGATATCACCCCTTCTATGAATCACGATATGGCCATAACTGATTCCACTACTACTGTATTTTCTGATAAATTAATAATGTATTTAATGAGTGTACTAAGTGCTAGCGGGCAAGGGAATTATTCTGCCGCATCTACTGCTAGTATGAGATATGATTTGGTTTTAGATTATCAGCGGTTATCCGTTGAAATAGCCCTCTTCGCGAAAGATGGACTTGATATTATGTTAAAACATAATTGGATGGAAGAACCACCGCAAGCTCTAGATAGAAATCAATTATCCAATATACAAAATTAAATAGGATGTCCTATAAGGTCAGGACATCCTATCATTATAAGGTTGATATTTTTTCGTTGTTTGAACGATTATTCTCTTCTGTCTCTTGCCATCCTTTACAAACATCAACCCAATCCTTCGCATATGAATATTCATATATCTCTTGGCAAGATAATTGGATGGCTGAGTTTGTACTTCCACATGCAGGATATAACGTCTCAAACCGCTTCATCGAAATATCTAGGTAAACATCTAATTCGTTAACTAATCCAAATGGGCAAACACCACCGATAGCATGTCCTGTTTGTTCTAGCACTTCTTCTGGAGAAAGCATCCGCGCTTTTACTCCGAACGTTTGGCGAAACTTTTTATTATCAATTTTAGCATCTCCAGCTGCCACTACTAAAACTGCTTTATCTTCTTTTCCCCTAAATGACAATGTTTTAGCGATACGAGCTGGCTCGACTCCAATAGTTTCAGCAGCCTGTTCAACTGTCGCACTCAACGTTTCAAACTCCATAATTTCCGATTCTTTATTCCACTTTTTAAAATGTTCTTTTACCCTTTCAATTGACACCTTAATCATCATCCTTCCAATGTTATCCTATTTAAAAACTATCACACTTTACTAATGGAAAGCAATGAAGATACATTACGGATGCTTACATTTAGATATAACGTTGAACAGAATCGAAACTCCCTCCTCTATCTCTTCTTCACGCAAACTACCATATCCTAATAGCAGTTTATTCGAATGGTTACCTTTATTAATAGCGTATTCCTCCACTGGGTAAACTTTTATTCCTTCACAATATAATTGCTGTAAAAGTTTCTTATCAAATTGAATAACTGGGAACTCAACGACTAAATGCATCCCTGTGTTTTCTCCAATTATCGTAAAATGATCAAAATATTTCTCTAAACTGTTTACAAGCGCTGTTCTTCTTCTTTGATAAATTCGCTTCATATTCCGAATATGTTTTAAAAAGTGCCCTTCTTTCATAAAACGAGCTAAAACAATTTGCTCTAAAGAAGAGTTGTGACGATCTGTGTACCATTTAAGCTTTCTAAAATCGGAAAGCAATTCATGAGGCAGTACAACGTATCCGATTCGTAAAGCTGGTGCTAATATTTTGCTAAAAGTTCCGACATAAATTACTTTTTCGGGTGCTAATCCTTGCATAGATCGAACTGGACTACCTTCATATGTAAACTCACTATCATAATCATCTTCCACAATGTAACAATTTTGCTTTTCCGCAAAATTAATTAGTTCAATTCTTCTTTGTATCGAAAGTGTTCCACCGAGAGGAAATTGGTGGGATGGTATAACAAATACAAAGCTTGGCTTCGCTTGAGGAATATTAGAAGGAATGATCCCTTGAACATCTGTATCTACTGGAATTATTGTTGCCCCATTATGTAAGAATATTTGCCTCATTTCGTCGGTTACCGGGTCTTCTACTATTACTGAATCTTTTTCTTCGGTTACTAATATTTTTGTAATAAGTGATAATGCTTGTGTAGCCCCAGATGTTATGACGATTTGATCTGGTACACATACAACACCTCTTGTAGTTTCTAAATAAGACGCTAACTCTTCTTTTAACTCTTCGTTCCCACTTTCATCCTGATAGCCAAACAACGAATCTGGAACATCGATACATACTTCCTTTACTATTTTTCCCCACACTTTTCTCGGAAAATGATCCATAGCAGGATTACCAGCTTTAAAGTCGATTATATTTTTTTTCGATGAGCATTTATTATCTGTCGGTGCAGGTTGTTTCGTATTTTGCAAATCTTTTTTTCTTAAATGGGAGATAGAAGTTCCAGATGCGATAAAGGTACCTGATCTTTGTTTTATATGTATATATCCCTCTGATTCTAACTGATGATATGCTTCTAATACAATATTTCTAGAAACTCCTATCGTTTTTGCTAATTCTCTTGAGGATGGGATTTTCTCATTTTCTTTTAAAACATTTTCTAAAATTCGCCATCTAATTTCTTCATACACTTGTTGGGTTAATGTTTTATCTTCGGAACGATCCACTTGAAACAACAGCATTACTAATCCCCCTCACAAACTGGTACTATAAAACATTTAGAAAAGTGGCACTATTAACAACCAGTATACCATGTTACGATACACGAAAATAGAATTACGGAGGGGACTTATTTTGAAAACAATCGGGCTTATTGGAGGCTTAAGCTGGGAATCAACGGCGGAATATTATCGAATCATTAATGAAACTGTTAAAGAACAATTAGGGAAGCTTCATTCTGCAAAAGTTCTTCTACATTCCTTTGACTTTGAAGAGATAGTGCAACTGCAACACAATGGACAATGGGATAAGGCTACTCAAAAAATGATTGCAGCAGGTAAAACGTTAGAAAATGGTGGAGCTGACTTTGTAGTTATTTGTACAAACACCATGCACATCATGTCCGAGGAGATGACGGATAACTTAAACATCCCCCTACTTCACATTGTTGATTGCGTTGGGGCCAATATTCAAAAGGAAAAAATTAAAAAGGTCGGGCTATTAGGTACAAAATTTACGATGGAGCAACCATTCTACCGCGATTTACTAAATGAAAAAGGAATTGAGGTTATTATTCCAGACGAGGAAGAACGCCAAATTGTACATGACATTATTTATCATGAACTTTGTAAAGGGATTATAAAAGAGGAATCAAAGGATATGTATTTATCCATTATTCATTCTTTAAAAGAAAACGGTGCGGAAGGAGTCATTTTAGGTTGTACGGAAATCCCATTGTTAGTTCAACAATCAGATACTCCAGTTCCATTATTTGATTCCACCGCAATTCACGCAATTGCTGCAGCAAAAGAGGCATTAAAATAAAAGAACGATGGCTGCTCTATTATTGAAGGGTAGCCTACTGTTTTTTATACACTGAAATAACTTCCTCCTTTGTACTCCCTTTAACCTTTTCCATTTCCCTTGAATAAGCTAAAGAAGAAAAATACTTCAAATGCCTTGAGGTGATACTATTGGCTAAAGAAACACATTCCCAACTAAATGAACAAGAAAGAGAAGAACTAATACTCTCTCTTGAAAAACAAATAGCTGCAGCAGTATGGTTACAAGCAATTGGAAATATCGCCGAAGCTATTTTAGTTTCCAAACTACTGCTTATTAAAGAAGAAGTACAAGGAGATACAAAAGTAGTTACTGGTATATGGGTACAAACTATTGGTCAAGTAATGGAAGCAATAGGCGTAACTAAACAAATTGAAGCAGTTGATCCTTCTATAGTTTTCGACGCTCAGCGGTTAACAATTATGGGAGACATTTTACAATCTGTCGGAGCAGCTGTGGAAGCAATTGGAGGTAAGCAAATTTTACAGAGCGAACAAGAAGGTTTTATCCCTTAATTTCGTGTATTGTAAAGATTATTTTAAATTTCCTTCACTTAAATTGCATTCATTTATACTGTTTGTTACTATTTTTTTATTATGTGTATAAAGGAGGTATTACTACTTGGAAAAACAAAACAAAGGACTAGCAACTCTCTTGGAGATTCTTCTAGTATCTACAAGACTAGGACTAACTTCATTTGGTGGACCAGTTGCTCATTTAGGCTATTTTCATAACGAATACATACAGAGAAGAAAATGGATGGATGACAAAAGTTATGCTGATTTAGTGGCACTTTGTCAGTTCTTGCCTGGACCAGCTAGTAGCCAAGTTGGAATAGGAATTGGAGTTATGCGTGGTGGAATTTTAGGTGGAATAGCTGCCTTTATCGGATTTACTCTCCCTTCCGTTCTTATATTAATTATTTTCGCATTACTTTTACATAATTTTGGTTTTGAAGATGCAGGATGGATTCACGGATTAAAAATAGTTGCTGTCGTTGTTGTTGCCCATGCAATACTAGGGATGGCGAAAAATTTAACTCCTGATGTTTCTAGAAAAGCGATAGCACTAGGGGCTATTGTCATTACTTTATTATGGCAAACGGCTTTTACACAAGTATCGGTCATTATAATAGCTGGAATTATTGGTTATCTAATATTTAAAGAGCAAAAAGTCCAAGAAGGTGCTGTTAAAGCTCTCTTCCCTATAAGTAAACGATTTGGATATATTAGTTTAGCAATCTTTTTTGGGCTGTTAATTGTTCTTCCGATTATGAGAGAAGTTACATCTTTAGAATCTGTTGCGATGTTTGACAGTTTTTATCGTTCCGGCTCCTTAGTGTTCGGTGGTGGACATGTCGTATTACCACTGCTCGAGCGTGAGTTTGTACCGACAGGCTGGTTGACTGAAGAACAGTTTCTAGCCGGATACGGAGCAGCTCAAGCTGTCCCTGGCCCTCTATTTACTTTTGCCGCCTACATTGGTGCTGTTATTAACGGTTGGCAAGGAGGTTTACTTGCTACTGTTGCGATTTTCCTTCCTGCTTTTCTACTCATATTAGGTACATTACCATTTTGGGATACACTACGTCAAAATGGGAAAGTAAAGGCCGCTCTAATGGGTGTCAATGCAGCGGTTGTCGGAATTTTAATTGCTGCTCTCTATCATCCGATTTGGACTAGTTCAATTCTTTCTGCCATTGATTTTGCTTTTGCTGCTGTGCTTTTTAGTATGTTAATGTATTGGAAGCTTCCACCGTGGTTAATCGTACTAACCGGTGCTGTTGGTGGATTCGTATTAACTTTGTTTTAATTAATGATGAAAGGTGCAGGATGTTCCCTGCGCTTTTTGTTTTTTCTTAAAAGACTCCTCCCAAAACTTCATTTAAATCATACAGTAATACTATCTGGGTATTAGGAGGTATATCATGCAGGAAATAGAAATCTCGTTACAAAAACACAATATTAGAGTTATAGAAAAAGATGTTCCTTATGTTCGTGAAATCGTATCTATCATTCACCAAGCTCAAGCTTCACTTGAAGAATTTCCAACGATTAATGAAGAGGTTCCGATTGTCGTTGTTGATCCAGAGGTGATAAAGTTTGACTGAAATTTATAAACTTACCGCTACCGAACTTGCCCCTCTCATAGAAACTAGAAAAATATCACCGGTGGAAGTTACCACGTCCATCATGGAACGTATAGAAAGATTAGATTCTACTGTTAATGCCTATATTACAACATTACCGGAACTAGCCAATCAGCAAGCAAAAAATGCGGAAGCTGAAATAATGAATGGAAGATATAAAGGCCCATTACACGGGATTCCGATTGGTATAAAGGACAACAAATATACGAAAGGAACTCTAACAACTGGTGGTTCTGCTTTATTAAAACAATTCGTACCAGATTACGATGCAACTGTCGTAAAGAAGCTACTCTGTGCAGGTGGAATTATGACAGGTAAGCTCAACATGCATGAGTTTGGCGGTGGAATAACAAATACGAACCCAGCTTACGGTAATGCAAGGAACCCTTGGAATTTAGAACATTCTCCAGGAGGATCTAGTGGAGGAAGTGGCGCAGCATTAGCCGCAGGATTAGTCACATTAACTACTGGCACCGATACGTTTGGATCAATAAGAGTTCCAGCTGCAATGTGCGGGATATATGGTTTAAAACCTACTTACGGTTTAGTAAGCTCATACGGAGTTGCCCCACTTGCATGGTCATTAGATCATATCGGCCCAATGGCACGGTCTGTTTCGGATCTTGCCATTATGTTAAATGAAATGGTAGGCTATGACCCAAATGATCCTGGAAGCATAAAAGCACCGAAGCCTGACTATAAAGAAAAATTGGTTAAAGACATGAAAGGTTTAAAAATTGGTGTACCTACTCTTTTCTTACAAGGTTTGGAGCCCGATGTGGAAATGAAATTTAAAGAAGCACTTTCCTACCTAAATAGTTTAGGAGTACACATTATACAATTGGATATTCCGGAGCTTGAACTTGCTACTTTTGCCAATTATGTGATAACGACTGGAGAAGCTTCAAGCTATCATTACGAAAGACTCCAACAAAACAATGAAGGTTTTGCTGATGATGTACGTATCTTTTTCCAGACTGGCATCGTAACGGACACCCCCCAATACGTTAGAGCACAGCAAGCTAGACGTGTAGTTGCAAACGCAGTTAAACAAACTTTTGAACAGGTAGATATTTTAGCAGGTCCAACTATTCCAATTGCTGCTCCTAAATTCCAAGAAGACATTGTCCCTTTTAATATCGAAATTACAAAAAAGTGCATGCCTTTTACTGCTCCAGCTAACGTGTCAGGAAATCCAGCACTTTCCATTCCAGTTGGATTATCCAGTAAAGGACTGCCAATTGGTATGCAAATTATCGGGAAGCATCTTGACGAAAAGTTACTTTTACAAGTAGGAGCCTTATGGGATAATTGAGGTGAGACAAAACTAAATTGATGATGATAAAAAACGAACTATCACAGGATTAGCGGAGGAAATATACGTAGACTCCAGCGGGAGGAAAGGCATAGGTGAGAAGATAGCAGTGCGAAGCACGAGGAGGCTCACCAGTACGAAAAGTGAAGGCGGCTCGCTCTGGCCCGACAAGCATAAGACAGACGCTGCAGTTGGGCGCTCTTTGCCCAACGGAAGTGACTGGCTTATGTCTCGAGGGCCAAGCCGCCGTAACTAGACACGCCCGCGGAAAGCGAAGTATATTTCCGGAGCGAGTTTTCCCTGTATATTTTTTGTTCAATTAAACTTTAATAAAAATTGTTATGTCCTAACCTCATTTAATCAATTTATCTACTTACCATAAATCCAATTAGAAAAATTCCAATACTACCGAAGATAGATAGTGAGAAATAAAGAATCGCCTTTTTATAAAACTTTTTTCGTATCAATTCTATTAACTCCATACTAAACGTTGAGAAAGTAGTGAAAGCTCCAAAAAAACCTATACCTAGTAATAAATATAGTAATTCATCATATGCGGCTGTTGGAATAGCATCATAGACCGCTCCAAAATACAATCCCAGCCCGAGTGAGCCCGTTAAGTTCACGATGAGCATCGCACTTGGTATGTACGGATGAGGGTATTTTTTCATAAAAAGTAACCCTATTAAATAACGTGAGACAGCTCCTGCCGCTCCACCTGCTCCTAATAGAACTAATTCCATTAATGATTCACCACTTTTCTTTTCACCTCGGATTCTCCCCACTTACTGCCGAGTATTAATCCTATGAACCCTAAAGTTATTCCAGCGAACAACGATACAAATAAATAAACGAAGCTATGAAGCAAACTGGAGTCCATGTACAACAGTAGTGTGTCTGCAGCTAGTGTTGACATCGTCGTAAATCCACCACAAAACCCAACTCCAATTCCTGTTTTCACCCAATCTTTCGTTCTTTTATGTATTAACCAGCCTGTAAACAAACCTAATAAAAAACTTCCTACTATATTTTCAATGACTGTTGCAATGGGCAAACCAATCCACAACGAGTGCATATTTAATAGTCCTCGACCTATCGTCCCTAATGCACCACCAATAGCAATGGCAATAATATTTTTATAAATCATTTCGTTTCTCCTTTGAAACAAACTTAATATACAACATAAATTATATCAGACAGTTTGACATTTCCATGAAATACTTATACATTTTAATTATCCATCAAAAAAAATTGATTAAAGAAGGTGTTGTCAGTGAAAAAAGAAATAGATTTGCAAGAAACACCGTTAGAAACGGTTTTTGAAGTGTATGAAAGTAAATTTAAGGCCATTGCGGATAAGCAAAGACTCCAAATAATGAATTTACTTACCCAAAAGGGGGAAGTGAATGTAAACGATTTAGCCCAATTAGTGAATATGACACAGTCCAAATTATCTTATCATTTAAAAATCCTTCTTGACGCTAACCTTATTGTGAGGGAAACAAGAGGTACATGGAATTACTACAAATTAAATCAAGAGGAAGTTAACCATCTATTGTCGGCAGAACTTTGTTGTTTATTTCGACCGACTTGTTAAAAAAATAAATCAATTTTTTTTGATATATCCATTGACAGATGAAAATATTGGATATATATTAAATACATCAAGAAAATTTGATTTAACAACTAAGAATCCTACTTTTATTTTTATATACTTAATCAATTTTTTTTGATTAATAAATCAACTTTTTTTGATATTAGATAAAGGTGGGGATTACGTATGATCGTACAAACGTTAAAAGACTTTTTATTTATTGCTTTAGAATTAACGATTTTATTTATTGGCATTTCATTTCTTATCAGTCTTTTGCAATGCTTTATACCTTTTGAAAAATTAGAGAAGAAATTAGCAGGGAAAAACAAAATAATTGCTGCCTTCGGGGCTGTATTATTTGCATTTATTACACCGTTTTGCTCATGCTCCACAATACCAGTCGTAGTAAATATGCTTAAACGAAAGCTACCTTTTGGAATTGTAATGATTTTCTTATTTTCATCTCCTGTACTGGATCCAACAATTATTACCATTATGGGAGTTATACTCGGATGGAAAGTCGCTATTATTTACACAGTAGTAACAACTTTTTTTTCGATTGTTATCGGTTTTGCGCTTGAATCCTTCGGTTTTGAGAAATATGTGAAGAATGTCATTATGTCTGGTTATGATGAAAAAGGAAAAAGATTCAACATTAAAGAAGCTTTTAAAGACACTGTTAGTTTAATAAAAAGCGTATTTCCATATCTTCTTATTGGTGCTGCTATCGGTTCCATCATTAACGGCTTAGTACCGACCGAGTGGATTTCCAATACTTTCGGTTCAGACCATTGGTGGCTTATACCCCTTGCAGCTGTTTTGGGAATTCCTTTATATATTAGACTTTCTAGTATGATCCCAATATCACAAATATTAATTCTGAAAGGGATGGCACTCGGTCCAGTAATGGCGATGATGATTAGTTCTGCAGGAGCGAGCCTACCTGAAGTCATATTATTAAAGTCCATTTTCAAACAGCAGTTAGTTATTACCTTTGTTATAGCTGTTATTACGATGTCAACATTTGCTGGCTTTATCTTTTATTTAATATAAGGAAGGGATGATTTTACATGTTATCACTATTTAGAAAAGCTACTAAAAAGGAAAAAAAATGCTGTTCCGTAGAAATAAAAGAAGTTAAAACTGAAACGAAAGACGATAAGAATCTAAGCAAACTTGCTGTTAAAGGAAGTGAGTAAAATGACTGTAAATCATGGTGGAACGCTAGGAATAGACTTCTTTGTTGCTTATATAAAATTAATAATGAACTCACGAAGATGCTCATTTGAGGAGGCAAAAACAATCACACTTGATTTGTTCTTTAACAGGAACGAAAATCAGTTTGGAAAACAAACATACAACCACTTTTTGCTAGCCTTTGAGAAAATAACAGAAAATCAATAGAATAATAAAGGGATAACCCTTACGTACAATCGTAAAAGGTATCCCTTATTTCATCTTTTCTTAAACTGTATTACCAATAATAAGGATATGGATATGGTGGATAAGGCGGATAGTAATATCTAGGTGGCGTTAATAATGCACCTGCTGCTAATCCTGTTAAAAATGGAAAACCGAAACCGAATCCAAATCCTGGAAACCCAAAACCGAAACCAGGTCTACCAAAACCAAAACCTGGACGACCAAAACCGAAGCCCGGTCTACCAAAGCCAAAACCTGGACGGCCGAACCCCATTCCAAAAATTCTCGAATCTGCTGGATTATAATTTACATCTTGATAATTAGACAACACTTTTCAACTTCCTCCTCATTTGTTGAATGTTTTACTGTCTTCCATAAAGATTATGCTAATTATCAATAAAGTTCTTGGGCGTTCAACCTAATATAGAGGAAAAATATGAGATATTAGCGGATTTTTGCCACAACAGTCGGTAATGGCTTTTTCATAAATGTGGTTTCTGTAACATCCTCTGACTTTGGGAGCGATCGAGTAACCTTATCCAATATCCAAAAGACTCCAACGAAAAATACGATTACCCCGCTTACAAAAATTATATATACACTTCCAACTACTACACCTAATACGCCACCAATAAGGGACCCTATCGGCATTGCGATACCACTTAAACTAAAAGATGCAGAGAACACTCTTCCTAACAAATGTTTTGGTATTCCTCTTTGTATAAAAGTATTAACTAAAATATTCGTAACCCCACCTGGGAACCAAGCTAGACCGTAAATTACAATCATTAACCACGTCCATGGGCTAAAAACCGATATTGCCCACAAAATACCGCTTATAATAAATGCAGTCGCATAAACCTTTCCGATTCCAAACTTTTCTAACTTCAGATACGGAGTCAATAATGCTCCACTAATACTTCCTAGTGCTTGTGCCATCAATAACAGGCCAAAAATTTCTGCCCCGCCTTGTTGTTTACTGAATTCTGGTAATACAACAAAAGTGGCACCACCTACTAGATTAATAGCGATGATTCCTAACAATAATCTAGAGAATGTCTTATTAAGAAGTATACTAATACCCTCTTTTAGCTCCACACCATACTTTTTAAAATGTACTATAAATGATTCATCACTTTTTTCTTTTCTTTGTGGTTTAGGTAATTTTATTAAGGAGAATAGTATAGCCCCCATTAAAAACATAACAGAGTCTATAAGATATATAGAAATTGCGCCAATTGTTACAAGTAATACGCCGGCAATTGCATTGCATCCGGTTTCAATTCCTTGATAAGCAAAAGTGAAAAGCGAATTTGCTTTTGTTAGGTCTTTTTTTTCTACAATTTTAGGTAAAGACGCCATTTGAGCAGGGTAAACTAACATATTAAAAGTTGTTATGATAGGAGAAATAATTAAAACGAGTGTAACTGTTATTACGTCAAAGTAATGCGCGATTGGAATGATTAACAAAAGAATAGATTGAATGCACTGTGTCATAATTAATAAGGGACGAATTGGTATTCTATCAATAAATGGTCCGGCAAAAAATTGAACAAACCTCGGTATGATAGTAAGGAACCCAGCCAAACCAGTATAAAAAGTAGAGCCCCCTAATTCAGAAACTAACCACATGGCCGCGACTGCATACATTGTGTCCCCAATATTTGTTACAACTCTCCCTAAAAACATGTATAGAAAATTTCTATTTAAAAGTATACTCATAGGTTGTTAATCCCCATATTCTTCACTTTTTAGTTCTGTAGAGACTATTTTTACACCGATACTGTATTCCTCTGTTTGTGTCCCGTCGCTTACAGAAGTTTTCATTACCCAGTTCTCAAGAAACTGCTTAAATTCTTCTTTTATTTCGTCTTGTTGTTGAGGAGTTAAATGTAATCGAAGGCTTAAAGCGGTAGAATCTTTTGAAAGATAGTTATCTTTTAACACTGGGTCAACCTGTGTATCTCCTACTGAGTTAAACCACTTTGCTTTTGATTTATAATACTTCTCTATAACTCCCCCAAACTTCCTTTCTTCCACAAGCTCGATTAATCCACCTTCATATAATTTTTTCATATGATAATGTACATTTCCACCTGTTTCTCTTAGCAGATCCGCTACTTGTTTAGAAGTTTTTGGTTTATCAATTAACTGACCAATTATTTTAATTCTAAGTGCATTTCCAAGTAATTTTGCTTGTTCAACTGATACATTTAATGAATTATCGTTCATGAAAATCCCCCTATCATAATTAATCTATTTTTTTAGATTATCAATCTGCAAATATAGATTATCACATTTTTAAACAATTGTATATACTTACCAATAAATTAATGTTGCTACTGATTTTATGATTAAATTACAGTGCTCACTTTAATTTACCAATAAAAAAAAGCCACTGATTTCTCAGCAGCTCATCTTTATATATACTTCCTCTGCACGGTCTTCCCATCATAGAAGAACACTACATTTTTCCCTTCAATAACCGATTCCATATGCACTGGTCTTCCCCATAACTGATAAATGTATGGTAACACTTTTTCCAAATATTTTAAGTCAAGCTCAATTCCTTCAAACCAATGTTTTAAATAGAGTTCTCCAGCTTTCATGTAGTCGCCATCATTTACTGTAATATATGGAAAACCTCCATTTACCCGCATGTTCACTAATTGGTCGCGAACTTGCACCCACTCTTTATCAACAATTTTGTAGTCTTTCCCTTGCTTTTGGAATAAGTACATATCTTCTCTTAAAACAAGGTCTTTCGTTAAATAGTTACGAATAAACGAAATATCCGATTCGATTTCACGCACCTCGAACATTTTTTCACGACCGGAACCTGGCTCTACTCCATCCTTTTTCATGTCCTCTGTTGGGTTGTTGTAACGTTCTTCGATATCTTCAAAGATTTTCAATCCTAAATAATAAGGGTTTATGCTAGTACGTGATGGTTGCACAACGCCCGCATTTAGTTTAGCGAATTCCACCGCCTCGTCACTCGTTAAGTCCATTTCACGTAAGATGCGTTGATGCCAGAAGGAAGCCCAGCCTTCGTTCATGATTTTCGTTTCTAGCTGTGGCCAAAAATAGAGCATCTCCTCCCGCATCATCGTTAAAATATCCCGTTGCCATTCTTCTAGTTCTCGACTGTATTGCTCGATAAATAATAAAATGTCTTTTTCAGGCTGGGGCGGAAGGCTCTTCTTCTTTCTTCTCGGCTTTTCCTTCGGTTTGTTACGATCGTCTAATAACCAGAGATCGTCATAAATAGAATGCTTATGTGGAGCTTCCTCCTCTTCTAAATCTTCTAAACTCCAGGCAAGTTTTGGTCGTACTAAGGACGGGTCAATATGCTCTTGAATGGAAAGGACAGCATCTAGAAATGTCTCGACTTCTTTTTTGCCATATTCATGCTCATACTGTTTTATCCGTTCAGCAGTGGCCGCCATACTTTCTACCATGTCTCGTTTCGTATTTTGGAAGCGACTATTATTTTTAAAGAAATCACAGTGAGCTAAAACGTGCGCAACAATAAGTTTATTTTGAATTAACGAATTGGTATCTAACAAAAACGCATAGCAAGGATCCGAGTTGATGACGAGCTCATAAATTTTACTTAACCCTAAGTCGTAATGAAGCTTCATTTTATGGAACTGTTTTCCGAAACTCCAATGAGAAAATCTCGTTGGCATTCCGTACGCTCCGAATGTGTAAATAATGTCAGCTGGACAAATTTCATATCTCATTGGGTAAAAATCTAAACCAAAGCCTTTTGCTATTTCTGTAATTTCATCGATAGCGTAAAATAACGCTTTTTCATCTTCCGGTCTCATCTCACCCTCTCCTTTCCTCTTACAACAATGTATGAACAAGAAGTCGATAACATGAAACTTTCGTTATTGAAATAATTTAGCTTTACAAATAATAAGTAAAACCATTATTATATTCGCCTTAACGTTTCGTAAAAAAATATATAAAAGACGGATACTATTTACTGTAGTGGTATACTTTCTATAGAGAGGAGTGTATTCATGGATTATGTCCTTTTAATTGTAATCGGCTTTTGCATTAGTATGCTTTCTGGTTTTTTCGGCATAGGTGGTGGATTTGTTCTAACACCACTGTTATTACTTTTAGGATTTAGCCCTATTGAAGCGATCACAACTAGCTTATTTTATACGATTGGTTCTTCTATCGCAGGAATGTATGCCCATTACAAATTAAAGAATATTTTATGGAAAGAAGCTATTATTGTCGGAATTAGTGGAGCTATTGCTACTCAGGTAGCCTATCCGTTTGTACGGTGGCTAGAGAGCAACAATTTGGATACGACTGTTATTCCAACATTTTATTTAATTCTCTTAACTTATTTCTCTTATAGCATGTTAAAGAAACAAAAAAATGTCACAAGCAAGACGTCAGTAGGAGCTAGTAAGTGGAAGTTAATCATATTAGGAATAGGGGCAGGATTTCTTTCCACAACACTCGGAGTTGGTGGTGGCTTTTTCTTAGTTCCTTTGCTTATTACTTTTTTCGGATTGCCTTCTAAAAAAGCGGTTGCGACTAGTTTAGTAGCAGTATTTTTCATCGTCTCTACTGGTTTTGTTACATATGTAGTAAATACACCAATACAATGGGAAGTCGCATTCTTTTTAGTTACCGGGGCTTTGTTAGGCTCTCCTTTAGGAGCAAAGGCTACGTCTTTTTTCCAACAAAAAAGGATTCAACATTTACTTGGATTTCTTTATATCACCACATTTATTAGCTTGGCATTAAAGTTAATTCAGCTCAACACTGTCGGCTTTTGGATTCTTTCCATCTATACTCTGTTTGTTAATGTACTATTATTAGTTCGGCTTTTTAAACAAAAAAGGTTAGCAGCAATAACGTGAAAAAGCTAGGGAGGCTCCCTAGCTTTTTACAATAAAAGTGCTGTTGCTATACCAAAATATATAAATAAAGAGATAATATCATTTAACGTAGTAATTAGTGGACCTGATGCAATCGCAGGGTCTACATTTAGTTTATATAGAATAAGTGGAATAATTGTACCTGCTAACGTACCAATTATTAATGTACAAAGTAAAGATATTCCAACAACGACGCCAAACATTGGGTCAGGTAACCATACCCAGGCAATAATCGCAATTAAAATACCACAAGTAATTCCGATAATAATTCCAACACGAAGTTCCCTTAAAACTAATCCAACTGCAACTTTCATATCCATCTCACGCGTAATCAATCCACGTACTACAACAGCAAGTGACTGTGTTCCAGTATTTCCTGTCATTCCTGCAATCATTGGCATGAAAAAGGCTAAAGCAACGACAGCTTCTAATGTTTCTTCAAAGTTACTTATAATACTTCCTGAAATTAAACCAATAAATAGAAGTAAAATAAGCCAAGGCAATCTTCTTCTTGATGCTACCCATGCTTTCGTATCAAAATCAATATCTTTACCCGATGCAGAAAGCTTTTCAATATCCTCATTCGCTTCTTGCATTACAACGTCGATGACATCATCGACCGTAATAATACCGACAAGCGTACCATCTTCTTCAATTACCGGTACAGCAAGAAAATCGTAACGGCCAATGATATTAGCTACTTCTTCTTGGTCGGTATCGGCTGAAACAGAGATAACACGACTAAACATAATATCTTCAATTTTTTCGTTCGCATCCGCTAATATTAAATCACGGTACGATACAACTCCTACTAGTTTCTTATCTCCGTCAATAACATATAAATAGTTAATTGTTTCAGCGATTTCCGCAAAACTTTTTAGCTTTGCCACTACTTCCATAACCGTGTAATGTTTAGGAATCCAAACGAAGCGGTTTGTCATAATACGACCAGCAGTTTCCGCTTCATACTTCATTAAATCACGTACGGCAGTTGATTCCTCTTCATCCATTTTAGAAAGGAATGCTTCTTTAATTTTTGGCTCCATTTCATGGAAAAGCGTCGCAAGATCATCGTTATCCATCATATCCATTATTTTGGCTGATTTCTCAACACCAATTTTTTGGAATACTTGGAGCTGTAAATCTTGTGTTAACTCTTGAATAAATGATGTAAGCTCTTCATCGGACATGTATGACAAGAATCTTACTCGATGTTTTTCTGGTAATTGCTGATAAATGGAGGCAACGTCATATGGTTGCAGCTCATCTATTATTTCTTGAAAATCTTTCCGTTTACCCTCTTTAATGTACTTAATAACATTGATGATGATTTCATTTTCTGTTAAATTTTTCACCATGTTCTTCCCCTCCTTTTCAAATATGATAAAGGATGTTTAGAACTTTTATTATTTCCTCATCGAGAGATGAATATGAAAATAAATATGTTCGTTACGATCCTTTATGCTCCTTCGACTTGGGCCGATATCCATTTTCATAACCACCTCCATCTTTCTTATACCCTCTTTCATGCAAAAAACCACCTTCTATTTGAATGAAGGTGGTATACGCGCACAAAAATATAGAACGAACTCATCCCCCATTCGTAGAGCTTTAGCACTGTGTGGCATAGGGAAAATCCCAGCTACATTAAAGCCACCTTATATCGATGGTCCCTGTTGACCCGTTGGCGTCTTTGGACGTTTCTGGGCAGCAGCGTATCTCCAACACAGGAGCCTCACCTAACGAAGGCATATATAGGTTTTTCTTCACACCTAATACTCTACATCGAGAAAAAACACTTTGTCAATGCCTTTCCTTACCTTTTTTCTTCAAGTGATAATTGTTTTAAAAGTTTTGTCTTTTTATCGAACACTAACGTAACAACTACTTCAAATTCATCTTGGCCATTACTCCCTACTAATTTAAACGTATCTTTTGCTTCTTTTTCCGATAGTTCTTCACGCCCCACATAAGTATAATCTTGAAATTCTACATCCGCTCCGTAACTTTCCTTCGCAACTTCAACAGCAATTCTTCCCCACTTCTCATAATCATTACTTTCTTGTGCAAAAGCAACGTTTCCGACCATCGTTATTAATAAAGTAGCAATAAATAATGATGCAACAGCACTTTTCTTCATCATGTTTGGCCTCCCACTCTTTTTTTTCATTATTATTTTGCACCTTATCCCATCATTTGATTACGATAATTTTATACGTAAGAAACTGTTTGGCGATTAGACCAACATTTACAACGTGAAAAAAATTAAATAAGCGGGCAATATAATATCAACTCCTTCACAAAGGAGGTATGGCGGAGATGAACACGATTGACTATGATCGTGCATTATACTACACACACCGATCAGAATGGGATAACTTACTTATCCTTATGGTTCGCACAAAAGATGATTTTCTTTCCAAACATATTGAACACTTTTTACATTCGTATAACTTTTCCCGGGATCATCAAGTTATCGAACAAAACCTTTACCAGTTGCTGAGATATATCGATCATGCTGTTCAAATTAATACAACACACTATGATGAAGAAACAAGTCACGATTACGTGAATATGTAGGAAGGCGCTTAGCCTTCCTTTTTTTTATTTGTTAGACATTTGAATGAGGGTAGGGTTTTGCTCCGCTGAAATTTATGCTGACTTTTCCCCTCTGTTGAACCACATTCCGAAGTTCATTGCACTACTTTTGTAAACAAAAGAAAAAAACACCCTAAAAATAGGATGTTTACTTTTGCTCAACGTATTGATGCATTTTGTAATATAGCTTTAGTTCATCTATAACACCTTTTACAAGTAACTTACTGTCATCCGTTAACGTATAATTTTCACGATCAAAACAGTGTGGGTCTAATACTAGCTGCTTAGGTATAACATTTGCATAAACCCCACGACCTACTGTGCGCATGTTTGTTAGGGCATTGATTCCCCCTTTTCCTCCTCCAGCTACTGCGATTAATCCTACAGGTTTATGCGCAAACTGTTCATTACTTAAAAAATCTAAAGCATTTTTTAATGCACCACTCATGCCAGAATGATACTCTGGGGAAGTTAAAATAACAGCATCTGCTTTTTTTACTGTATCTCGCAAAGCACGAACATGCTCTAATTCTCCTTGATATTCTTCTCCGTTATATAAAGGCAACGTTTCTTCGCTAAGGTCAATTATTTTTGCATTGAACTCCTTTTCGATAAACGTAGCTAAAATTCTCGTTCTTCCAGATTTACGTGGACTTCCGTTTATTACTACTAATTGCATCATTAGCCACTCCTTTCCAATATGTCCAGTATAACAATCATTCTTAAAGTATTTGTATAGGTAAGAGGACATGAATCATTTTAGGTCAAAAGCTTTAATCGTTCAAATATTTAACAGCAAATAACGCTGCTTGTGTTCGATCCGCTAGTTCTAGTTTCGCTAATATATTTGAGACGTGGGTTTTAACTGTCTTTTCTGTAATGTAAAGACTACTTGCAATTTCTTTATTACTTTTCCCTTTACATATCTCGTGCAAAACTTCTAATTCTCTTTTTGTTAATTCTTTTAATTTTTTTTGAGGTGCGTCGTGTTCATTCGATAAGTGAGACATTACGTGATACGTTACTTTTGGATGAAGCTGACTTTCCCCCCGATATATAGCACGAATAGCTGCACTTAACTCATCAGGCTCTACATCCTTTAATTGATAGCCTGCAGCCCCTGCCTGGATAGCTGGAATAACATGGTCTTGATCGGCAAAGCTTGTTAGTATTAATATTTTTATGTGAGGATGTTTTCCCACAATAATTTTCGTGGCCTCTATTCCATCTTTTACAGGCATTTGTAAGTCCATTAATATGATGTCAGGGTTTAACTCGTCAGCGAGGTTAATTGCTTCTGCACCGTCTTTTGCTTCTCCAATTACTTGAATGTCCTTTTGTGTTTTCAAAAAAAAGTGTAAACCTCGACGAACAACATGATGATCATCAGCAATTAAAACTTTAATCATTTCATTCCCTCCTTCACAAATGGAATGGTTACTTTTACGGTTGTACCGGCACCAAGCTTACTCGTTAAACTAAATGTACCTTGTAAAATTTCCGCTCGTTCTTTCATACTCGCTATACCTAATGATGGAAAGTCCTCCATATTACTACATTCAAAACCATCACCATTATCTACAATCGTTAATGTTACTTCATCTTTTTCTTTTAAGACATGCATAGTAACCTTTTGAACATTTGCATGCTTTTTGCAATTATTTAACGCTTCTTGTCCGATTCGCCACAGGCATTCTTCCATTTCACTTGGTAAATCTAAAACACCTGTCACATGTGCGTCGACCTCAATACTTAATACTTTTCCATAATGGAGCAAGGCGCTAACTAAACCGTTTTCCAATCCTTGAGGACGAAGTTGCCAAATGAGCCCTCTCATTTCGCTCATCGCTTCTTGCGATAATTCTTGCATATAATTCAACATTTCTAAAAGTTCAGGATTCTGCGTCATTTCTTTCGTACCACGTACTGTTAGCATTAGAGAAAACAATAGTTGATTTACGGAATCATGAAGGTCTCGGGCTAATCGGTTTCTTTCAGCTACAACAGTAAGGCGCTGTTCATTCTCTGTTAATTTAATTCTTTTAATCGCTGTTCCGACTTGATACGCTACCGATTCTAATAGTGCTAGTTCTCCGTCCGTGAATTGTGTTTTATTTGGAGAAGCAACGTTTAACAAACCAAACTTCTCCGCCCCTGCCGTTAATGGCA
Source organism: Sutcliffiella cohnii (assembly GCF_002250055.1). Classification (NCBI taxonomy): domain Bacteria; kingdom Bacillati; phylum Bacillota; class Bacilli; order Caryophanales; family Bacillaceae; genus Sutcliffiella; species Sutcliffiella cohnii. Next base: position 686,182 of record NZ_CP018866.1, on the reverse strand, counting down.
CTGTTGCGTGGTGGGTAATTCCCCTCGTATCTCCCCATTGATTTTCAACGGCATCCTCTAATCGTTTACATTCCATAATGTTCGTTGCTTTTTGAAGAGCTCCACGATTATATTTGTTGACACACCAGCAGGAACCTTCACACATCACTTTCTTTTTATTATTGGATAACGCTTCTGGTAATTGATAATCAGCCGCGAGTTGATACGTCCGTTTTTCTTCATCTATTAAAAAAATCCAGCCCGTTTCTAACTTCATAATAGCTAAAAGCTCTTTTAATACTTCGAAAAGCATCGTTGATAATTCTGTTGCTTGATTTAAAGATTCTGCAATAACTTTTAATGCCTTTAACTCACTTATTCGTTGATCCTCCACTTCTCCCTAAACCCCTTTACCCATTTGTTATTTCTATTATAGCAATCCTTACCACTGTTTTAACTTATAAAATAGTCGAGTTTTTCCTAAGACTTTAGACTGAAAAAGAGGCCAGAATAGTTCTGACCTCTCTTACGTTTACAACATACTATTTTAATAATTGATTTACTTTTCCCATTACATCAGTTGCAATACTCTCTAGTTTTTGTTCGCTTTGAGCTAATGTGTCGGATTGAACACCAAAGTAAAATTTAACTTTCGGTTCTGTACCTGAAGGGCGCATACATACCCATGATCCATCCTCTAAGAAATATTTCAATACATTAGAAGTTGGTAATTGAATTGTACTTTTTTCTCCAGTTTGAACATTTACCTTTTCTTGTTTACTATAGTCCTCTGTTACATTAACTGTTAAACCTGCAAATTCAGTCGGAGGTTCAGCTCGGAACGTTGCCAGTAAGTTCGCAATTTGTTCTGCTCCATCTTTTCCTTTCAATGTAAGAGAACGAAGTCCTTCTAAATAATAGCCATATTTTTCATATAAGCTCATTAATGCTTCATATATTGTTAACCCTTGTTTCTTATAGAAAGCACATATTTCTACCGCCATTATTGCAGCTTGTACAGCATCTTTATCACGTGCAAAGTCTGCGATTAAACTTCCGTAGCTTTCTTCATAACCAAATTGGAATGTATATTCGCCTGTTTCTTCATATTGTTTAATTTTTTCCCCAATAAATTTAAATCCAGTTAACGTATCAACCGTTTTCACACCAAAACTATCGGCAATAACTCTACCAAATTCAGATGTAACAATTGTTTTTAACATAACTCCATTGTTTGGCAACAAGCCTAACTGCTTTCTTTCTGATAATAAGTAATGTAAAAACAGTGCTCCTGTTTGGTTACCAGTTAAGATAACATATTCACCGTGCTCATTTTTCACAGCAATACCTAAACGGTCTGCATCTGGGTCTGTTGCTATAAGTAAGTCTGCGTCTATTTCTTTTCCGTCACGAATAGCTAATTCAAAAGCAGCATGCTCTTCTGGGTTAGGTGATTGAACAGTAGAAAAGTTAGGGTCTGGAACTTCCTGTTCTTTTACAACATGAACATTTTTATATCCAAGCGCCTCTAATCCCTGTCTTACGGGAAGGTTTGCTGTTCCATGAAGTGGTGTAAAGACAACTTTTACTTCTTCTCCCATTTCTGCTGCAAGCTCCGGATGTAGCGTAATTGTTTTTAGCTGCTGTAAGTAGGCAGAGTCCACTGGTTCACTAATAATTTTAATTAATCCTTTTTCGATTAACTCTTCTTTAGAAGCAACTTCTATCGTTAATTCGTTTTCGACTTCATTTACTTTTTCAATTACCTCATCTGCTTCTTGAGGCGGTAATTGACTGCCGTCCGGACCGTAAACTTTGTAACCGTTGTATTCAGGAGGATTATGACTTGCAGTAACAACAATACCTGAAAAAGCATGGAGATAACGAACTGCAAACGATAGTACTGGTGTTGGACGTAAACTCTCAAATACATACGTTTGGATCCCATGGCTAGCAATCGTTTTAGCTGCTTCCATCGCAAATTCTGGCGATTTATGTCTACAATCATAGGCAATCACAACCCCACGATTTTTTGCTTCCTCACCAAAAGAAGCAATATATTTAGCAAGACCTTCTGACGCCTTTCGAACTGTATAAACATTCATGCGATTTGTTCCTGCACCGATTTCTCCACGCATGCCTCCTGTTCCAAATTCTAAGTTTTTATAAAACGCTTCTTCTTTCGCTTTATCATCTTCACTCATCGCTTGTAGCAGTTGTTTCATTTCATCGTCTAAATTTGTATGCTTTTCCCATAATTCGTACTTATCAGTCCAACTCATTTTACTTCCTCCATTTCATTACTAATCAATATGTACTTTTTCTTTATTTCTAGTTTAATTCCTGCTTATATTTAATGACAAATAATGCAATCCCCATCATTATACTAAAAAAGTGTCAATTATTGAATGGAGATTTGTCTTTACTTGTTTATGTACAGCTTCTACTGATTACCTTCTTTTAACTATATAAAAAAAGAACAAACTAACAGACACAAGTAAATTATACTTGAATATGTTAGTTGTTGTTCTCTCTCCTCATCAAAACCGTTTACTTAAAAGCCATAGCAGCATTTACTGCCTTTTTCCAACCTTCATATAGAGATTGTTGCTCCTCTACCTTCATACTAGGTTTAAAGGAACTATCAACCTTCCATTGTTCTGCAATTTCCTCCCTACCTTTCCAAAACCCAACTGCTAAACCTGCCAAATAGGCTGCTCCTAGTGCTGTAGTTTCATTCACTACGGGGCGTTCTACAGGCACTTGCAACACATCGCTTTGAAATTGCATTAAGAAATTATTTTTCACAGCACCTCCATCGACACGCAACGTTTTTAACGTTATCGATGAATCTTGTTCCATTGCACTTAGTACATCTTTTGATTGATATGCTAACGACTCTAACGTTGCTCGAATAAAATGGTCCTTTGAAGTACCTCTCGTAATGCCGAATACAGCCCCTCTAACATCACTGTCCCAATATGGTGTTCCTAGTCCTACAAAAGCTGGCACAACGTAAACACCTTCCGTAGAAACAACATTATTGGCATATTGCTCTGACTCTTCTGCGCTATGTATTAAGTTCAATCCATCACGAAGCCATTGAATAGCCGCACCTGCAATAAATATACTTCCTTCTAAGGCGTAAGTAACTTTGCCATCTAAACCCCATGCAATTGTCGTTAATAAACCATGATGGGATTCTACTGGCTTTTCTCCTGTGTTCATTAGCATGAAACAGCCAGTACCATACGTATTTTTAGCCATACCTTCTTCAAAACAAGCTTGACCAAAAAGAGCTGCTTGTTGATCCCCTGCAACTCCGGCAATCGGTACTTCTTTTCCAAAGAAGTGATAATCAGCTGTAAGGGCGTATATTTCAGAGGAAGGGCGTACTTCTGGTAACATAGAAGCGGGTACCGTAAACATGTCAAGGAGCTCTTCATCCCATTTTAATTCATGAATGTTATACATTAACGTTCTAGATGCGTTTGAATAATCAGTAACATGAGTTTTCCCACCAGATAGTTTCCAAATAAGCCAACTATCTATCGTTCCAAATAGTACTTCTCCTTTATTTGCTTTTTCCCTTACCCCATCTACGTTGTCTAATATCCACTTTACTTTAGTTCCAGAAAAATAAGGATCTATTAACAAACCTGTTTTCTTTTGAACTCTATCCTCATATCCTGCTTCTTTCAGTTCATTGCATATTGAGGTTGTTTGTCTAGATTGCCATACAATTGCGTTATAGACAGGCTTGCCGGTTGCTTTATCCCATACGACGGTTGTTTCCCTTTGGTTTGTAATGCCAATACCTACAATTTGGTCCGGTTTTACTCCAGATTCAGAAAGACATGAAGCTATACATGATAATACGCTACTCCAAATTTCATTAGCATTATGTTCTACCCAACCACTTTTCGGAAAATATTGAGTGAATTCACGTTGAGAACTATAGACAATTTCTCCACTTTTGTTAAAAATAATTGCTCTCGAACTAGTTGTTCCTTGATCTATTGCTAAAATAAATTTTTCCACATTTACTCTCCCCTTGCTTATATTGTTTTTTCTATCATGAAAAATAAATTATGTAAGGTTTTTTATCATCATATGGTGGACTATTCCTAGTAATGCCACAAAATGGTGTGAATAGCACTAGACTAAAAAGTTCATTTGTCCGTCAATCAGTAACTATTTCCATTTTAAATTGGATAGCTACAAGTAACAACAACTGTAATGATAATAAGTACATAAAAGTTGAACAATACATATAAGTGCGAGTAAAATATAAGTATTCCGATATAAGTAGGTGTATTTAGTATGAATAAAACTGTTCCGATACCATTAGTTACGCTAAATCAATGGTTTATCTTCATTATTGTTCTTCTTTCATTAAGTACGGGGTTATACAATCTATTATTGCTTCCCTTTATCACTGGAATAATCGGGTTGTTGTTTAAAAAGAATCCTATTATTTTAATTGGATCACAATTTTTAAGAAAACATAAATCTTCCTATCCTCAAGAAGAAATCGCACAACTTCAATTTAATCAAACAATTGCAGTTACATGTTTAGGGATTTCACTTATTGGCTTTAATTTTGGAATTCCGACACTTGGATTCATCTTTGCAATCATGGTAGGTCTAGCCGCTCTTGTTGCAAATTTAGGCTTTTGTGTTGGATGTTTTATACGATTTCAATGGCAGCAATATCAATTTAAAAGACAACAAAATAACGGATAGTGAAGAGCTGCTAAAAAAATAGCAGCTTTTTACCTATTTTTTATTGAATCACCTCCTTCCAAAATACCTATTTAAATCATTCCTCTAAACAGAAAGACTCATTTTAAAAATCAACCCCAATAAACACTTAACCTCTTCCGAAATAGTTGGTGGATTATTCGACAAATTTTGCTAATAAGTCCATAAATTTCACAAGGGAGTTGGAAAAGTTGGAAAAAGAAAAAAAGCTTATTACAACATCTAGAAAGCAACGCATTCAAAAATCAAAAGTACTAGAAAGAAGAAGAAAGAAAAGGAAAGTTACAAGTTTTATTATTGCAGGTATTTTAGCTGCTAGTGCTTTCATAACATTTGGAACAACCCATATGTTAGCCGATAAGTCGGTAGGCAATCATAAAGTAGTACAAGGGGACACTCTTTATTCTTTATCAAGAACTTATGGAGTCTCTGTAAAAGAATTAAAAGAAACTAATAACTTACAAACTGACACGATTAAAGTTGGACAAACATTAAAAGTACCAGCAAAAGAAAACGTTTCCGGTCATAATAGCACTCATTCTCATATTGTTAAAAACGGTGAAACACTTTATTCTATTGCTAAAAGGTACGGCATTACAGTTCAACAATTAAAAAACTACAACGGGTTGCAAAACAACATAATTAAAGTTGACCAAACTTTACAAATTCCGAAAACAACTCACGTAGTAACGAAAGGTGATACTTTATTTTCAATAGCAAGAAAAAATGGGTTAACTGTAGATGAATTAAAGGCAGCAAACAACTTAACTTCTTCGACTATTTATGTAGGTCAAACATTGTCATTAGTGAAAAATTCAACTAGCCAACCAAAAGGCAGTCAATCTGTTTTTTATGGAGAAAAAGTAGAAAGTGGAACATATACAGTTGTACCAGGAGATACATTGTGGAATATTGCGAAAAGATTTCAAATTTCCGTTGAATCACTGAAAAAAACAAACAATATGAAAAATGATTACGTTCTAATTGGCCAAAAACTAACGATAAAAGCTCCTAACTTATATAAAGTAGATGCTGATGTTGTCGGGGCAATTGATAATAGCACGATTGAATTACTAATAAGTGGTTATGACGAACCTGTTGTCCTAAGAGTGGCGTATGGGACTGGAAAAGCATTCGACCTCTATAGCGGAGCAGTAATCACTATCATTTATCAAGATTCCGCTAACCCCTCATTAATTGAATATCGATTTTAAAGAAACAATAGAAAGCTCTCAAAGAAGAGCTTTCTATTGTTTATATTTTATGGAATAAATATCTTTTCGTCTGTCTTTTAGTTGACGTACTGTTCCTGACTGTCTTTGTCTTCGTAATATTTCTAAATCTACATCACCTATGACTACCATTTCTATATTGGCATTACATTCTCCTACTATTCCATCACGAGCAAATTCAAAATCAGAAGGTGCAAATATGGCTGACTGTGCATATTGAATATCCATATTTTCCACTTGTGGTAAATTACCACATGTTCCTGCGATTACGGTGTAAATTTGATTTTCAACCGCTCTTGCTTGCGCACAATAGCGAACCCGTAAATAACCTTGGCGATCTTCTGTATTAAACGGACAAAAAATAATATTGGCACCTTTTTCTGTTGCAATTCGAGCTAACTCTGGAAATTCGATATCATAACATATTTGAATGGCAATCTTTCCACAATCAGTATTGAATACTCTTACTCGATCTCCTCGACTTATTCCCCACCATTTACGTTCATTAGGGGTAATGTGAAGTTTATATTGTTTTTCAATCGTACCGTCACGGCGAAATAAATAAGCAATATTATATATTTTTTCATCCTCTTCAACAAAATGCGAACCACCGATAATATTAACATTATATTTAACGGCTAAATCCGTAAATAATTGAATGTATTGTTCAGTAAATGCTGTTAAACGTTGCACCGCTTTACTCGGAACTTTTTCATGTAAAATGGACATAAGTTGTGTCGTAAAAATTTCTGGGAAAACCGCAAAATCTGATCCTGCATCCGAAGCAACATCCGTATAATATTCCACTTGTGTTGCAAATTCTTCAAAAGAATTAATTTGCTTCATTTTATATTGGACAACACAAATCCGTACTGGAAAGGAGGTTTTAAAGTGTCGCTTAGACACTGGAACAAAATCTACGTTATTCCATTCCATCAACGTAGCATATTTATTCGACGCAACATCATCCGGCAAATACCCAGGATTAATTCTCATTAATGTAAATTCATTTAACAATTGAAAAGAAAGTACCGGATCGTAAATTTTATGGCGCATTACTTGTCTGACATATTCCCGTGGCGTCATATCTTGCTCGTATTTATGATAATTAGGAATCCGCCCACCGATGATAATACTTTTTAAATTTAATCTTCGTGCTAAGTGTTTTCTAGCTTCATATAAACGATGCCCTACCTTCATACGGCGAAAATCTGGATGGACCATTACTTCAATTCCGTATAAATTGTATCCATCTGGATTATGGTTTGTTATGTAACCTTCATCGGTAATGTCATCCCACGTATGCCGATCATCATACTCATCAAAATTAATAATAAGGCTGGAGCAAGAACCAATTATTTCACCGTCATACTCTGCACAAAATTGTCCTTCTGGGAAAATGGATAAATGACTCTCTAATTGATCCTTTGTCCATGGAATCATTCCTGGAAAGCATGTATGTTGCATCGTAATTATCCGTTCAATATCCTCTTCTTCCATATTCCGAATAATCATTTTCTTTTCAAACTTTGATAAATCTATTTTTGACAAAACCGTCCATCTCCTTTATTTGTCCAAACTATCTACTACTTTTTATTTTCCCTAACTTCAGTATTCCAAAACTCATTCGATTACTATGCTGAATAGTTCATGTGAAAGTGACAATAATAATGGGAAAATGTACCTTCAGGAGGTGCTCTTATGATACTTGGTTGGGATTCTTGGAGTTTAGCAAGATTACTTACGTTATTATTAGGCTTCGGATACTTTACACTATGGATACAAATTTATCTTTGGCACAGTAGAGGAAGATTTCACGCTTGGCAAATGTACATCCCCGTCGTGAGTCTCCCTCTTGCAAGCATCATTGCTATAATTACGGCAATATTCCCATATAATTGGCTCGCTTGGATACATACACTGCTCTCTGTCATTGTAATAGCGGTTGGTTTTTATGGAGGGGTACTTCATTGGAAGTCTATTAACAAACGAACTGGTGGGTTTAGAAAAGAAAATGTAATGGCAGGCCCGCCGATTACACTACCAACTTTTGTAGGTTCAATGGGAATTTTCGCACTCTTAATCATATGGTATTAAAGGGAAAGTTTGACATATTAATGTCAAACTTTTTCTATTTAATACATAAATTACTTTATTGTTTTGTTTATCAACTATACTAAATAAATATTTTTTTCGACAAGTTTCGACAAACTATACATTTTTTTAGTAAACGCTTTACATATTGTTATGTAAGAATCTTTAACTTTCAAATGAATAACAATTCACTGAAAGTTTAAAAATATCTGTGCCGAAACAGTGGGAAAAGTCTGAAAATCATGTGGACAATCTCTTTTTATGGTGCTATATTTTGAATTACTTTTTAATTCATATTTTCATTCATAGGAGGCATACAGCATGATTGACAATCCACTAATCGCTACCACCCTTATCTTTGCACTACTTGCACTTGGAGAATGGATTTCGATAATATCTAGAGCAAGAGTCCCAATGTTACTTACAGCAATGCTTGGATATTTACTATGTGTATGGACAGGAATATTTCCTGCAGATATTTTAGACAAAGCAATGTTCCCTGCTTTAGGAGCACTCTTAATTGGGCCAGCAATTCTTCATATGGGAACTCTAATACCTTTTTCATTATTAAAGAGTCAAATAAAGGCTGTATTAATTTCATTAGGAGGACTAATCACTGCTGCCGCGTTAATTCTCGCTATTATTCCTTTATTTTTTGATTATGCTACAGCAGTTGCAGGATTAGGCCCCGTAACGGGCGGCATCGTTGCTTTAATTATAACGTCTGAAAAGTTAACTGAAATTGGAATGACAAGTTTAATCATCATACCAGCACTTATCGTTGCCTTTCAAGGTGTGGTTGGGATGCCACTGGCGTTAAATTTCATGAGACGCTATTCGATAAAAATAAAAAAGCAAATGGATGACGGTACTTTTATTCCGATGTTAAAAGAAGCTAATGAAGAAAGTGCCGCAACAAAAGAAAATGCTAGTGCCGTAAAATCTAGCTTAACATTAAAATTATTCTTCGTTTTCGTAGGTGCTGCAATTGGTGTAGCACTGGGAGAAATTACTCCAGTACATTACAGCTTATGGTGCTTAGCAATCGGAATAGTAGGTTTAAAACTCCGTATATTTGAACCACGTACATTAGAAAAATCAAATTCTTTTACTATCACAATGATTGGAATTCTTTTCGTTGTTATCGGTACGATGGGTGGAGTTACCCCACAGCAAGTAGTTGAGAACCTTCCTGCTATATTAGCAATTTTAACTATTGGAACGTTAGGCATTTGTATTGGTGGATACGTTGTTTCTAAACTAGTAAAATGGGATCCACTGAAAGGAATGCCTGTCGCATTAACTGCATTATTCGGCTTTCCAGCAGATTACATTTTATGTGAAGAGGCAGCTCGAAGTGCGGCTAGAAATAAAGAAGAAGAAAAAGCAATTTTTGACGAATTAGTTCCGCCGATGTTAATTGGAGGCTTCACTACTGTAACAGTAGCATCCGTTGTGATTGCTGGAATTATTGTTCAAACGTTATAGGAGGAATTACAGATGAAAAAAACTGTTTTTAAAAACGGAGTAGTTATAGATGGAACAGGTGCAGAACAAAAATTAGATTATATTGTCGTAGTTAATGATAAATTGATTGAATACGTTGGGCCTGAAAGTGAGTACACTTCCACTGGAGATGAAACAATTGTTGATGCTCAAGGCGGCACTGTTTTACCCGGCTTTATCGATTCACACGTTCATATGATGTTTGAATACGAACCAATTGAGAAAAGATTAACAACACCATTTTCGATGATGTATTATAAAGCGGAAAAATATTTAGAAAAGACACTAAACGCTGGTGTAACATCTGTTCGTGATGCGCTTGGGGCAGATCTTGGGGTTAAACAAGCTGTTGAACAAGGATATATTAAAGGTCCTCGATTACAAGTTAGTATTAATGCATTAACGATTACTGGTGGTCATGGAGACGGCTATCAAGTATCAGGTCAAGTGTTAGATTTACTTCCCTCTAACTACCCTGGTATGCCAGATGGGCGCTGTGACGGTGTGGAAGAAGTCCGTAAGAAAACAAGAGAAATGTTACGTGCAGGAGCTGAGGTCATTAAAGTGCATGCTACTGGTGGAGTTTTAAGTGCGACAGACCATCCAGAGTTCACTCAATTCTCGTTAGAAGAGCTAAAGGTAATTGTAGAGGAAGGAAAATTCCGTAAAGGTGTCAAAGTAATGGCACACGCTCAAGGAGCAGAAGGAATTAAAAATGCTGTTAAAGCAGGTATTCATTCAATAGAACACGGTATTTTCCTTGATGATGAATCGATTCAATTAATGGTTGAAAACGGAACTTACTTAGTTCCAACGTTACTTGCACCTGTAGCTGTTCTTGAAATGGCTGACGAGCTTGGTATGCCTCAATCTGCAGTTAAAAAATCACTAGAAGTAATTGAACAACATAGAGAAAGTTTTGCTCGTGCATATAAAGCCGGTGTAAAAATCGCGATGGGTACTGACGCTGGCGTTATGCCACACGGGATAAACCTTCGTGAACTTGGCCTTATGGTCGATTATGGAATGACACCAATGGATGCCATTGTCGCATCGACTAAAACTGCCGCGGAATGTCTCGGTTGGGAAGATAAAGTAGGAACGTTACAAGAGGGCAAACTAGCTGACATCATTGTTGTGAAAGGGAACCCGCTAGACGATATTTACTCACTAGCAAACACTGAAAACATACAAGTTGTAATGAAAGATGGGCAAATCGAAAAGAACTTAGTGTAATAATTCGATCAAGCAAGTGGGGAAAATTAAGACTTTTTCCTCACTTGTTTTTTATTTTAAAGTTGTTACAATTTTTAATCGCATATTATTTTCGGTATCTTTTTTTGCGGTCATTCACCCTTTTACTTGTGGAAACCCATCTTTTATTAGCGGTAAGCCCTTTTTATTTGCGGTAACCACTCTCTTATTTGCGATAAGCCCCTTTTATTACCGGTAACCACTCTTTTATTTGCAATAGCCCCACCTCAGGCAAGCCTAAAGGTATAAACCACCTAAGATTCTCCAACCAGTTTTGTATGAAAACACCTAATTTGAAGTAGACTTGTTATAAGGGATACATTCCCAATTAAGAAAGAAGGTGCTCACAATTGGAACATCCAAAATCTCCTCATTACGAAGAATACAACGTAATGGATCAATTCCACGAATGGGACGTAATCACGCAAAGAGTCATACGTAATAGACTCGCTGCCAGTGATGTTTCTTTCTTTACACCAGAAGAACAAAACACCATTATCGCTCTTTACCCTATTATTTTCCCATCTCATTTAGGAGATATTGGTGTAAACGTGCTTGCCCTTTTGGATCAACGAATGCGAGAAAATAAAATAAACGGCTATGTAAAAGGCACAACATTACAAAAAGTGGATGTTATTCGTACAGGATTACGATACGTTGCTACCGAATGCTATACGCAATTTCACCATCCCTTTTCTACTTTGGAGAAAAAACTACAAATCTCATATGTTGGACAATTAGTTGAAAACATAGGCTCTAGTGATGTATGGATAAAAATAACACCAAAATTATTTTTCACTACCTTTACATATGAAATCCTTAAAATTATATACGCAGACCCTTCCGTTTGGTCCGATATTGGCTTTGGTGGCCCTGCGTTTCCAAGAGGCTATTATACGTTCGGTTTTGATCAATTTGATCCGTGGGAGGCGCCTAATAATGAGCAAAACAAAAATCATTGATGTTTGTATTGTTGGAGCGGGTGCTAGTGGTAGTGTAATCGCAAGTGAACTGAGTAAAAAAGGGCTTTCTGTCGTTTGTATTGAGGCTGGTCCTAAAAGGTTGCCAGTTAACGACTTTGCTAGTGACGAATTGGAGATGGAAAAGCTTTTTTGGAATGATCCTCGAATTAGCTTAGGCAATGACCCACTTGATTTAGCAAGAAGTACTTCCGGGAAAGGTGTAGGTGGGAGCGCAGTCCACTATACGGCTCAACTATTACGATTTCATCACTCAGACTTTCGAGCATACACGTTTGAAGGGGTTGGAGAAGATTGGCCGATATCTTATGAAACATTACAACCTTATTACGAAAAGTTAGAAAAAGAACTCCTGTTATCGGGGCCAATAGACTTCCCGTGGAAACCCTACGGTGGGAAATACCCATACCCACCACACCATGATTTAAGCAATAACACATTAAAGTTTAGAGAAGGATGTGAAAGTGCTGGCTTACAGCATTCGGTTTCCCCACTCGCGATTTTATCTGCTCCACATGAACATCGAGCTCCGTGTACAAATCGGGGATTTTGTGAAGAGGGTTGTATGCCTGATGCAAAAACGACACCTTTAAACACATTCATTCCGAAAGCTATAAAATACGGTACAAAAATTATAACAGATGCTATGGTAAGCCGTATCGATGTCGATCCCAATGGGAAAGCATGTGGTGTTGAATATATTAAAAATAATGAAACACATTTCCAAGAAGCTCGTCTTGTTGTGCTTGCAACTTATGCAGTTGAAACACCTCGACTGCTTCTACAAAGTGCAAATTCCAACTACCCAGACGGAATTGCCAACAGTAGTGGTTTAGTCGGAAAATATATTATGACAAATTTAAATGATAAAATGATTATTAAATTCGATGAAGAAATTCGTATGTACCGTGGTAATCCAGTACAAGCATTAACATTAGATCCTTATGAGTATGGTAAAACTTCTAACTACGCTAGAGGGTTTATTATGAATTCTTACGGATTACGACCGATGCGACTAGCTTCTCTATTTTTTGAAAACGAACCTTCCCTTTACGGTGAAGAATTTAGAAGCCGAATGTTAGATTATAATTACTATGGAAGTTTCGCCATGTTAGGAGAAACATTACCACAGAAGGAAAACTGTGTTACTTTAAGTGAAAAAAAAGATGAGCACGGTCTTCCTATACCAAAGGTTCAACATTCTTATGGTGAAAATGATATTAAAATTCGCGAAGCTGCTCGAGAACTTCTATCTCAAATTGGTCAAGCAGCTGGTGGCAAACCACTCTACCATTTAAAGGCACATGCACACTTAATGGGTGGATGTCGAATGGGTACTGACCCAACCAATTCAGTAGTGAATAGCTACGGTCAGAGTCACGATATTCCCAATTTATTTATTGTAGGCACACCGACGTTTGTCACTGCTCCCTCTGCAAATCCTACATTAACTGTATATGCATTAGCATTAAGAAGTTCGGAATTTATACTGGAAGAATTAAAGTTGCAAAATATTAGCTAAAAGAGGCTCAAACAAGACTAAAATGATCAATTAATAAACGAACAATTGGAGATTTAGCGGAGGAAATATACGTAGACTCCAGCGGGAGGAAAGGCATAGGTGAGAAGATAGCAGTGCGAAGCACGAGGAGGCTCACCAGCTACGAAAAGTGAAGGCGGCTCGACCTGGCCCGACAAGCATAAGACAGGCGCTGCAGTTGGGCGCTCTTTGCCCAACTGAAGTGACTGGCTTATGTCTCGAGGGCCAAGCCGCCGTAACTAGACACGCCCGCGGAAAGCGAAGTATATTTCCGGAGCGGGTCTTCCCCGAAAATCATTGTTCGTTTTTTAATTTGATTAAATAGTCTAGTCCCAACCTATTTCTTAAATTGTCAAAAAACAGACAAACAATTTATCATCGTAAGTTTTTTCCTTTGCATCATCCTATTACTCTATACTATAATTTTCAAGAAGATAGATGAAAGAAGGTTAAATAGTGAATCATACAAAGCTCGTGGAAAACCTTTTATTCGGAGCATTCATCGTCGCTCTAGTTGCAATGCTCGGAAGTTTATACTTTTCCGAAATACTATTATTTATACCTTGCGACCTCTGTTGGTACCAACGTATTTTAATGTATCCGCTTGTTATTATATTAGGTATAGCTGCAGTCAAAAAGGACGCAAACATTACAACATATGCTCTACCCTTTTCTATTATCGGGATTGCAATATCTTCCTACCATTATTTAATCCAAAAAGTGCCTATTTTTGCAGATAACGCATTAGAATGTGGTATTGTCCCATGTACTGGACAATATATTAACTTGTTAGGTTTTATCACTATCCCATTTTTAGCACTCATCGGTTTTATATTAATTACAATACTATTATTACTTGTTAGAAAGTATAAGAAAGAAGGAAAATAATATGAAAAAAATAATTGCTATTATTTCAGTTATTGTCGTCGTCTTTGGTGCAATTGCATTCATAACAAACTATCAACAAAAAGAACAATCAAAAGGAAATCCTTATGGAAAAGATGTTGTTCATCCAGAAACTGTTAAAATATTAGGAAACCCATTATACGAAAACGTTATACTACCAGATGATTTAGAAGAAAACTTAAATAACAATGTTCCAACTACTGTTTACTTTTTTGCGCCTGATTGTCAGTATTGCCAATTAACAACTCCTATTCTAGTTCCTCTTGCAGAAGAAATGGATGTTAATGTCCAATTATATAACTTACGTGAATTTGAAGAAGGTTGGAATGACTATGCTATTCGAGCAACACCTACCCTTATTCATTTCGTTGATGGAAAAGAAGTTAACCGTGTTGAAGGTTACCAAGAAGAACCTGTATTTGAACAATGGCTAGAACAAATAAAAGAAGAGACTGCTAGCGAAAGCTAATAGTCTCTTCTTTTTTACTAGTAATTTAAACTAAGTATTCATTTGCTGCTTTCCCGTATTTCGTAAATGAATACGGTGTATTATTTTGTTTAATAAATTGCTCCAGTGGAAATGGAAAATGGAAACCATACTCTTCTAACATCGTAACATTTCTATTAAAAATAGTACGGTGTTTAGCAGTTGCCGTTTCTTCTTGAATGGCTTCAATAACAGCAATTATAGATTGAAGGCTTGAGATGATATAAAATGCTTCCCTTAACGTCCCATTGTAATACGTAAATGTCTCATTAATTCCTTTCGTATGTATAGACCCTACCGTTAAATCCAGCTTCTCCATATCTCGGTCTGTTACATAATGAGGAAGTACGTCGGTTAATAAATAGTAAATTAGTTCATCAATATGATCCTCCTGTTCAGGAGTTGATGCATATACGACTTTCACAGTGAAACCCACCTTTGTTATCTTTTCTTTATTCAAGATTACCATATATAATAAAGGAATTAAGTAGGTAGTTACTGGAATCTTAAAGGTCAGAATTATACCAATTATTGAAAGGTGAAGATAAATGAAAATTTCCATCCGTGGTCATATGATAGAGATAGTTTGCAGTCAGCCATTTACGCAAAGGTCGTTGCAAGACTTTTTAAAGCATGATATTGGTATTCCTAAAACATTACTACACGAAATCCGAATGAGCAAAACTGTAAAAGTTAATGAGGAAGAACCAAACTGGGTAAAGCCATTAAATGAAAATGATCGCATTACATTTAAAGTGATTTACGACGAGACAATTACTCCTCCTCCCACTAAGATGAACATCGATATTTTAATGGAAGACGAAAACCTATTAATCATAAATAAACCATACGGAGTCGATACTCATCCTTCATCTGAAAGAGATACAACTTCCCTGTCAAACGGGGTAGCTGCGTACTTTCACCATCAAGGAATTCGACAAAAGGTCCGCCATATACATCGGTTAGATAGGGATACGAGTGGGACCATTTTATTTGCAAAGCATGCTTTAAGTGGAGCGATTTTAGACCGGTCTTTAGAGAGAAGAGAAATAACAAGAACGTATTTAGCGTTAGTTGAAGGTACTGTAACAACGAAAAAAGGAACAATTAATAAACCTATTGGGAAAGACCGCCACCATTCCAATAGAAGAGTAGTTGCAAAGACTGGTCAAAAAGCAGTTACTCATTTTGAAGTATTAGAGCAATTTTCAAAAGATAATTGTACTTTAGTTAAACTAACATTAGAAACAGGAAGAACTCATCAAATAAGAGTACATATGAGCAGTATCGGGAATCCACTCGTTGGGGACCAATTATATGGAGCCAAAACGAAAAATGGAGGAAGGCACGCACTTCATGCATGGCATATTACCGTCCCTCACCCATTCGACAATACATCTTTACATGCTAAAGCGCCTATCCCGGAAAGCTTTTGTCCTCCTTTGTTGCTAAAAAAAATAAAATCAAATTTTGAATAGGTCTCACCCTTGTATACCTTCCGAAAGGATAAGCACATATCCGAAATGGAAGTATTCTTTTCAAATGTTACTTGATATCAACGTGACCAAATTTGATGTCGCAAAATTAAAAGTATATAATCTTGTCGCCTATTTTTCACACTTTCCGTATCTAACCAATAGAATGGTAAAAAGGAAAGGTGAAGAGATATGTATGATTATGTCCTACTGTTACACATATTCTTAATGATTTCCTCTATATTTTTAGGATATTTCTTCATTGTAAAATACGGTCAAAATGTTAGGACGTACCAATTCCATGTCCTATACAGTTTTACTGTTTTGTTTTTTACTTGGTTGCTAACATTTGTATGTTGGTTTTGGTTAATGAGGGGACACGATATTTTTTTACTAATAGGTGGCACCCTAGTTACAATTGTAACAGCACTGTTTTGTAGTCTCGTTTTGTTAGCATCCATAGTCGTGAAAAAAAATATAATCGTTGAGCAAAATGAGAAAAAACTAAGGTGAAAATACCTTAGTTTTTTCTTATTAATAATATATTAATGTACGATAGCTAGTGAGAAACACTGTGGTCCAGATGGAACGTTATACGCTTGAACCTCAATTGTATACGTTCCAGATTGCGGAG
This sequence comes from Sutcliffiella cohnii, assembly GCF_002250055.1. Taxonomy (NCBI): domain Bacteria; kingdom Bacillati; phylum Bacillota; class Bacilli; order Caryophanales; family Bacillaceae; genus Sutcliffiella; species Sutcliffiella cohnii. Next base: position 669,331 of record NZ_CP018866.1, on the reverse strand, counting down.
CGTTTATAAATACGTTCTCAACATTGTTGCGACCATCCCAATTATTATCATAAGGATAACTAAAATCATTACCTACATATTTTTGTCCATTCGGAGCAGTAATAACTAGATCTAAATCATTAACTAGTGTATAAGATGCTGTTGTACTTCCAGGTGCATCTGTCCATACTAACGAGATTTTTAATGGTTTACCCGCTTGCGTTTGGAACGAATACGTTGCTTTTTGTCCTGTTGTTAATGCAGTTGCTTCATTGACATACGCTACATTTAACGATTTATCTAAAGTAACACGCCCCCAGCCTTGGTCACCACTTGGATATCCTAAACCAACATCAGTAGCCCCAGCGATAAGTGCAGCTTTTATTAAGGAAGGTTTAGGTGTAATTCCTCTATTTTTTATAAAATGCTCGCGTAATTGCGCGACATTCCCCGCAACTATAGGTGTCGCCATAGAGGTACCGCCCATATACGCATACTTACTGTTATAATTCGCCCAAAACGAAGAGTCTGGTGCTAAAGAAGAGCGTGCTGATAATATAAATGTTCCAGGAGCTGTTACGTCTGGTTTAATTCGTCCATCTCTCGTAGCTCCTCTCGATGAAAATTGTGCGATATGATTAGGGTTATCTGCAATTGAACCAAAACTTGGTCGGTAGTTTTCCGTTGCGCCGACCGTAATGGCATTTTTCGCTGTCCCTGGAGCGCTAATTGTTCCAGAGTTAGGTCCTTCATTTCCAGCTGCAAAAAGTACCGTCATATCATTGTTTCGAACATACTCATCCACTTGTCTCGAGTTAGCAGTGTACGCTCCATTTACTGGGGCCCCCCAAGAGTTAGTATGAATTCTAGCGCCAGCATTCCAAGCTTGACTAAATAACGTATTTAAATTCGATGGTAATCCTCCTAATCCTCCGCTGCTATCCATAATAGATTGGAAGACTAAGTTAGCTTGCGGAGCCATTCCTTTATTTAAAGCATTACCAAGTACAGAACCAGCTACATGCGTACCATGCCCATTCGGATCATTTGCATTGTTAGTTCTTCCTAACGCGTAAAGAGCTGTAATTTTCCCACGGAATGCTTCATGCATAGAACTATCGTTACGACCTGTATCTAAACCCGTATCCGCTACTGCAACTACTTGACCTTGTCCATATAGTCCGTAATTGTTTTGTGCAACGTCTGCTTTTACTATTCCTCTTGCTACATCATTCATTAGCTCATACTCAGGCTTTGGCGAAATATAAAGAACTTCATTATTAGCAGCATACTGAACAATCTCATCTAAACCGTTAAATTTCATGTTTTTGTTTTCGTGTTTTGTATTTAAAATAACCGCTTGAACTAGCTGAGAAGCTCCTTTCGTTAAAAGCGCAGGGTCAATTTTATATAATGGTAAAAATGGTTGTACATTCTCAACCGAATGCAAAGAACTTATATTTTTAGTAGCACCACTATATTGTACAATAAAAGCATAATCTGGAATGTAATCTAGAATCGATACTCCTAGAGACTCCAATCCTTTTCTCTCTTCTTCTGAAATAGGTCCAGTAAATTGTACGATGTATAGTTCGTTATTTTTCGAGACTGCTTCTAACTTCTTTTGAATACCTTTAGGAATATTAATATTTTCCGTATCTACTAGAAAGGATGCCTCCCCGCTACTTACCGGTTTAGCCAAACTAGCATTTTCTAAACTTTTCACACCATTAAAATTCACTTGAAAATCTGCCCCACTAGTTGGTGAACTAACCATAACTGACGCTAAGATCGCAGCGGAAGCAACTACTGATAGCACTACTCTTTTTTTCCCCTTCATTTCTCCTCAACTCCTCATCTTCATTCATTAATAAGATAGCATAGGAGAAACCTCTTCCGGTATTGGGAAAATTCAGTCTATTAGTTTGTCATACTATAACTTTTTTTCACCCTATTTTCCCAATGGAAAAAGAATGACAGTTTACTATAAACAACGAAAAAGACATTGTTTCTCATAGGAAACAATGCCTTGCCTCATTATCCAAAATGTACTGGATCAGGATGCTCTTCTAAAGCAATTAATGATTGATTCGCATTATGGTCTACAAGCTGCACTCCTAATGATAGAGATATAACAAGCCCTGCACCTACCAACGTTTTTAATAGTTTATGCATCATATTTCCTCCTTAAAATTTATTTTATTTCCTTATAACATAAAGAATAATAATAACTTGCCTTTTTATATTTAAAACATTGTTCAAAATGTAAAGCTAACCTTTCACTAAATTTAAGAATTAGCTCTTTCATATGGTGCTTCCGATAGTATGGTAAAGCTATTTCTAAAAAATAGGTATCTAGCTGTTCATATTCCTTTGTTAGTAAATAGTTCATCAAATGAAAGGAGATACTATATTTTTTGTATTCTTCCTTTTCTTCTAGGAGGGTTCTTCCTAGCTCAAGCCAATTAAAAGAATGCTCTAAATCTCCTAACTGGTAGTACTCATCAACAATTGAAAAAATAGTATTTAATTTGGACAAGACCGATACATTTTCTTTTAATTTATAACTTTTTTGAAATTGTACTAATGCCTTTTCATGCTGTTTTTGATCGGAAAATAACTTACCTAAATTATGACAAATGGTAGCTTGTAATACCTGATTATTTGATAATTCAGCTATTTTCCATGCCAATATATAACTCTCCTCAGCTTTATCGTATTCTCCAATTCTTCGATAACTAATCCCGAGAAGAATTTGACACTCTGCACTTCGTGTATAATTGTAGGTTGATTGATATATTAATAGAGATTCTTTCGTATAAATAATACTTATCGGCACCCTCATTAACTGACTATAGGCAAGCCCTAATAAATAATAGATATCCGCTTTCTCCGTCTGGTCTAAGTCTGTACTATGGTGCAAGGCTTTCTCCGCTTCTTTTAACTTTTCAATGGAATCATGAAAGTTATTTTTTATATAAAAAATGATAGATTGAAACTTATAATAAAAATATGTCATTTTCAAATCGAAGGTAGCTTGATATTGTTCCAAATTACTTAATTCCAATTCAACCTCATCGAACTTCCTTAATAAAATAAAATATCTCGCTTTAAAAAGTGAAAAATAAATATACGTTTTTAATGATTGAGTAGTAATCAACGGTTCCAGCTTTTGAAATAAAATTCTACTCTGCTCAGCATTACCATCTCTAACTGAGTAATACCAGTTAAACATTTGTTGTAACAATGATTCATTTTCTTGCTCAAACAAATCTACTTCTAATCTTTCAGAAAGTAATTTTAATACTTCCAAACTAGGAGTCGTGATATTGTTTTCAATTTTTGATAAATAAGAAACCGATATGATTCCTTGTGCTAATTCTTCTTGTGTAAAATTTCTACGGAGCCGAAAAAATTTAATTTTACTTCCTACGTCCATTATATGTATCCGTTGTTCTACCGTCATAACGCCTTTTCCTTCCTTTATAAACTGTCTATTTTTAAAATTTATAAAGACAATTTTATATAATGGAATATTTTAAAAATTGAAACAAAATATCTTCCCTTTATTATATGGTCTTTATCATACAAATTTAAGTAGTTTTTTTATTCTTCTAAGCATAGGAAATTTTTACTAAAAAAATGTTTATTTAGGCTAAATTTGCTATGTCCTCCAGACCCCAAACAAGTGAAAGCGAGGAGGAGACTCAAGCCACGCTCATGGCGACGCACATGATGTGCTAGTGTCGACCGTGCGACAGGACGTCGCGGTACGGTAGACAAAGCGAACACCGCAAGTGAAACGGACAAACCTTTAACCAACTTCTTAATTTCAAGATAGACACCCATGTACCTTTTTCACTTTCTTTGCCGAATTCACACTAGTTTTGTCAGCCTGAAAGGAAAATGAAAACCTCTGTGTAATTATTATTTAAGGAGGGATAAATGTTGAGGCAAATGAAAACAAATGAGATTGCTGATGAGATTGGAGTTTCGCCACGGACAGTTCGAGATTGGGTGAAAAGATATAAAATCCCTTGCAATAAAAATGCATTTGGCCATTATGTTTACAATGAACAAGCTGTACAAAAAATTAAAGAAATTAATGGTGAAGACGTCACAACAACTACTAAACAATCCCGACAACTAATAAAAGAGAGAGAAGAGGAGAATGTCACAACCATGGATCAACTAGAAAAAATTTTATCACGACTAAAAGTAGCAGAAATACAAATTCAACAAAAGGCAGATGATGTTGTATCCTATCAACTTTTACAACAAAGAAAAGAAATTGAAGAACTGTCTTCTAAAGTAGAAACGTTGGAGACAAAGTTAATAGAAATGGAAGAAAAACTTCAAGCTTCTAAACCGAGGACTACCCAGATTCAAAACCCACTGCCATTAAAACCGAAAAGACGAGGAATTGCAAAAGCTATTTTTAGTATCTTTTAAAAATAACGGCATACAAAGTTGTTGCCGTTATTTTTTCTGCCTATTTTCGATTTTTGCTAATACATCTCGAAAAGCTTCGATCAATTCAATCTTATCATCATTAGGAAGGTTCGAATCGATAATACGAGCAACAGCTAGTGAAAACTTTTCATGTATCGTCTTCCTTAATCTTGGATGTGTTAGTTCATCATTTAATTCCCTCTCTAAGAGTAGCTGAAAATGCTCTTGTTCCGTTTGATTCTCTATCTGGCCCTTTCGATTATTCCAAAGATTTAAATAGTTTTGTAATAATTTCATAAAATAATTCTCCTAATCTTTTTTCGAAATATATTGAAAAATATAGAAATTACCAGTTTTTTATGGTAATTTGATTACATGATAGACAACAATAGTTAACTTAAAAAGAAATGTAAGGTGACAAACATGATTTACATAAAAGATTTTATTTTGCATCTTTTCTTTATTCTCTTTCCCATTTTACTTTATCATAGCATTACTTTTTATCGGAATGAAATCATTAACGAATCGATGCAAAAAATGTACTTATTTATAAGCTGTTCTATATCTTCCATCATGTGTATGCTGTTTCCAATATTCGTTCATGCTGGTGTAAATTTTGACTTGCGTGGCATTCCAATCATAATAGCTATATTATATGGAGGATACTTATATGGATTTTTTACGATTGTAGTTTTACTACTTTTTCGTTTACTTATTGGTGGGTATGACGGAATAATTTCAACGTTCATCGCTACCCCTCTATACACAATCTTACCTGCATTTCTTTACCCATATTGGGCTGATTTTAATAAAAAAATCAAGTTTGTTGCATCATTTTTTATTATTTCCATTAAATTTTTAGCTCTTTATTTTGTAATTTATTTCGGACATTCCTTCCTTCAATTTCAATACAATCATCTTTTTGAAGATTTCCGTTATGCAATTTTACTAGGGGTATTTAGCTTTATCACTATCGTTCTAGCCATTTTTTTATTAGAGTATTTTCTAGATATTGCAGCAATCCAAAGACAAGTGCAAAAAACAAAACGTCTTTCTATGGTATCTAGCTTGGCCGCAAGCGTTGCGCATGAAATTCGAACACCTTTAACTGTCGTTAAAGGTTTTTCTCAACTATTAGGTACTGAACAAAATAAATCGAATAAAGAATTCGTTCCTATTATTCTACATGAATTAGATCGGACGGAAGAAATAGTACAAAATTTTTTAAATTTAGCTAACAATAAAGTATCTGAAATGAAATCAATATCTTCAATAGAGCTTATTGATTCATCAATCGAAGCATTAACAACTTATTCATCCAATAGTAAAGTGCCGATTGATTGTTTTCACGAAAAAAACTATCGATTAAAAGGAGATTTTGCACCTTTATGCGAGGCACTTATTAATATTTTAAAAAATTCAATTGATGCTGTAAGTAACCCACATGGCAAAGTGACAGTTAAATGTTTTATGAAAAATAAAAACGTTATTATACAAGTTAAAGATAATGGTGTTGGCATGACCTCGGAACAAATAGAAAGACTTGGTGAACCAGCCTACAACCTTATTGAAAAAGGTACTGGTCTTGGCCTTATGACGGCTTTTTCCATCATCTATGCTCATGGGGGAGACATTCAATTTAAAAGTAAAATAAACAAAGGTACAGTCGTAACAATTTCCATACCTGGCTACAAAAAAGGAGCATAGTTTTTAAAAACTAGCTCCTTTCCTTATTATAAGTTTGCTACTGCACTTGCTGGAATAAATATATAAACAAGTATCGCTAAAATAAAACAATAAATAGAAAAATAAATTAGTTTACTTCTCTTTAAGAAGTCGATTAACCAAATAATACCTAACCAAGAGAAGATGAATGTCACGATGAACGCGACGATTAATGCGGGCACCCCAACTTCCGCAAACGCTCCTCCTGAAATATCTTTAAATGCTAATACAGATGAACCTAAAATAACAGGTACTGATAGTAAAAATGAATATCTTACAGCAGTTTCTTTATTTAATCCTGATAGTAAAGCAGCTACTAACGTAGAACCTGAACGAGAAATTCCTGGAAAAACCGCGATAGTTTGTCCAATACCAACGATAACAGAGTCTTTCAACGTCATATCTTTTTCCGTTCTATTTCCATCTTTATGCAAGCGCTCAATGTAAATTAAGGCTAAACCAGTGATCGTTAACGTAATAGAAATAGTTAATGGACGTTTTAACGTTTCACTAAAAGCATCTTCTAACAGTATGCCTCCGACGCCAGTAATAGCAGTCGCAACAACAATGTAAATGGCAAACCAAAAACTTGTTTTATTCTCTGCAGTCTTTTCTCTAAAGTAGGCAAAAAAACCGGTAATGATGGAAATAATATCTTTTCTAAAATAAATAATAACAGCTAAAATGGATGCTAAATGAAGAAAAATTTCAAATGATAAACCTGGTAAATTATAACCTAAAAGGTATTGAGTGATAACTATGTGCGCTGTACTCGAAATAGGTAAGTATTCCGATATTCCTTGAACTATACCGAAAATAATCGCTTCTAAAATGGACATATTGTTCTCCTCTGTATATAAAAATTGCAAAATCTTTTTCCATTGTAACACAAACTTTATATCTTTTATTTTACATTTTAATTAATATTTTGCTTATCTTCTTTGACTTCCTTGAAACAGAGTGGCGGTTTAAATTAATCCTTCCTCTACAAAACAGGTAGTACTCCCCACTTTGTAATAACAAAAAAAAGAGGCTGAGACAAAACTAAAATGATCATGATAAAAAACGAACAATCGCAGAATTAGCGGAGGAAATGTACGTAGACTCCTACCATGAAAATATAGCACTAAAATATGGAAAAATGGCAATACTAAATTAGACGCAGCTTATTCTTGTTTTTTTGAGGAGAGCGTCATACTCAAAAATCTATCGACTTTTTGGGATCGCTTTATGAAACTTTTGGTTCAACTAGTGTCACGGTGTAGCCTAAATTTTCTAATCTTCGTAGTGAATGTCTAACAATGGACTGTTGTCTTTGCTTATCGAAGTAGTCTTCTCCTAGATCTACGTACATTTCCTTTCGTGTTAAGAGATAATAGGAGATTCGTAACATCGCATGGGCTACAACAACTGCTGCACGCTTTTTACCTTTACGTGAAGCAGTCCGACGGTAAAGTGCACCAAGGTAGTTTTTAGACCCTCGAACAGAATGAGCTGCTTCAATGAGTGCTGATTTAAGATATTTGTTTCCTTTCATCGTTTTGGATGACTTACGTTTTCCAGCACTTTGGTTATTTCCTGGAACTAAACCCGCCCATGAACATAGTTGGGGTGCAGTCGGGAATTGCTCTTTTATATTTGGGCCAATTTCTGCAAGCATTTGTTCCGCCATTTTTCTTCCAATGCCAGGAATGGAATCTAAACGATCTATGTCTTCTTGATCGTCTTCCATCCTTTTTTCTATCTCTTTGTCTAGTTTATCGATTTGCTCAGTTAGGAAATCGATATGATCCATAATCGTTTTTATCATAAATCGTTGATGTTCTTGAATATACCCTTGAAGTGCGAGTTTCAATTCATCTTTTTTATTTTTCATTCTTCCTCTCGCAAAGTTTGTTAACTCTTCAAGGTCTTCATTCCCTTCAGCTATGGATCGAAGCATATCACGAGAAGAAACTCCCATAATGTCAGAAACAACAGAGCCAAGCTTGATATTAGCTCCTTCTAACACTTTTTGAATCCGATTATATTGTCTGGCACGTTCTTCAATTATGCTACGACGATAACGCACAAGTTCACGTAATTCTCGCTGATTTCGGTCAGGAATATAACTAGCTTTAAGTAAACCGTGACGAAGTAATTTGGCAATCCATTCGGCATCTTTCACATCGATTTTACGCCCAGGAACAGCTTTAATATGTTGAGCATTCACAACTAGAAATTCAATACCTTCTGCTTCTAGTAAATTGACAATAGGTTTCCAGTAGACACTTGTACTTTCCATCGCCACATGGGTACAGTTGTGTTTCTTAACCCAGTCCACCAACTCTATAAGATATATAGTTTTAGTGGAGAAAGTTTCAATCTCCTTTCCTTTTGGTGTAATGGCACATGCAGTAATGCTATCCTTGTGGACATCCATACCACAAGCATTCTCAATGATTACTTCCATTGAAAACATCCTTTCTACGGCGAAGCAGATTTGAGGCTGGTGCAACAACCAGAATAGGGTTAATCTACCATGAGTGCTTCCCATAAAGGGAGCAACAATCTGTGATGCACCGTGGTCGAAGGAGTCAGACTGCGGGGAGGGCTCACACACACCAAGGAGTCACGACCTTCCTCATCCAGCCGTAGCATTAGTATAGCCACGCAAAAACCATTTTCATTCTCTGTGGTGTATAGCTTGTAATACATGAAAGACTGCGGGAGCAAAGGCATAGGTGAGACCCCGCAGTGCTTTAGCACGAGGAGGCTCACCAGCCGCCCGCGGAAAGCGAAGTACATTTCCGGAGCGGGTTATTTCCACTCTACTATTTTTTGTTCGTTTTATACTTTGATAAAAATAGTTGTGTCCCAACCTCGACTTTAGCTATTCGTCGCTAGAATGTCGATTGGTCCTCCTTGGGCTGCTATGTCTTGAAGATAAAATAGGTTTATAGGAAACATTGGTAGTCCGACGACGTAGGGGCTTAGTTCGTATGCTTGGAAATATATAACGATTGTTTTATCTGCTATATAAAAATATTGGTTCGGGTTGATATTTTCAAAAGGCTCTAACGTTGGAATTTCTCTTCTTCTAATCTGAGCTCGAACTTCGTTAGATATTCTTTCTACATAATTACTGTTTGGACTAAACAAATCTGGTAGCGAATATTGTTTTCCTGTTACTGTATTAAACGTGAGTGATTGAATAACCGTTAAGCCATGTGCTGCTCCTTCTATATACGTATAATTACTTATGGCAATACTTAAAATTCCTCTTTGATTATTTTTCACTTCAAACGTACTAACTACTTCTGCTCTATCTTTATTTTGGAAATAACCTTGGGAAACTAATAGATGATGGATTACATTTTGTAGTCGATAATTAATAAAATGTTGTACTTGACTATTTTTCAATCCACTAACGATTGGAAAATATATTGTCGCTTTAGGAGATAGTCTCCACACTTGGGTTCGTACAATAGCCGGCGGAGTAAATAGTGCCATACTTTCACCTCTTTCGTTAATTATTTCATATATATTCCGAATAATGATGGAGAAGAAGAGAGATAAAGATAAAGATAAAAAAAATAAAAAAGCCCAATAGCGATTTGCTATTAGACTTTCATCTTTTCTTCATTGTTCGTTTGAAAATATGATTTAACGATGAGGTGTAGTATATCTTCTGTCATATTTAAATGCTGTAAATTTGAATCTTTTAATAATTGTTGTGTATTTTGGTCGTGAAAGATGATGTTACGATCTAAATATGGCTTAAAGACACTAATCATTTCATTCATTTGCTTTTCTAACGGATTGAGTTCGTACTGACTATTAAACTCATATATTTGCAAATTATTAAACTGAAGGTAATGTTTAATAACATTTAGTATTTCCATATTAGTGGAAGGATTAGGATTTGTTATAAAGTAAATCATATTTTTCTCAGCTTTTTGACTTCCTAATGCGAGTATATCTGCTACATAGTCAACAGGTACAAGATTAGAAGTTCCATCACTTGAGCCAATTAAGTGAATTTTTTCAGTTAAAAGGCCTTTTCTTTCTAACCGTTTCTTGAATAAATCTAATCCACGCATAAACCCATACAACGTAAATTGCGAATTTGCCTCACCTGTTTTGGAATCTCCTACGATAATACTTGGTCGAAAAATACTTACATCCATTTTGTCAGCGTACTCAAACACCGCTCTTTCTGCTAACGCTTTACTCTCTTCATATGGATTATAATATGTTTGTCCTATTGGGGACAGTTGTTCAAATCCTTCGTCGCTTGTTCCTACAGTATATGCTGTGCTTACGTGAAGAAACTTTTTAACTTTAATTTTGTGAGCAAAACTAAGCGCTTCTTTCGTCCCTCCAAAGTTTGTTGCCATCAATTCTTCTCTTAACTCCACATCAAACTTTACAAGCGCTGCCAAATGATAAAATACATCTATTTTATTTTCCAGATATGTTACATCGTCCTCAGATAACCCTAAGTTCTTTGCTGTTATATCTCCTTGAAAAATCGTAATCGATGCATCTTCTGTTGAACATAGTGTCGATAGAGTACTTTCTGCCTTTTTTATATCTCTAGCTATCAAGTAAATAGCATGTCCTTCAAGTAGAAATTGTTTTATCAGCTTGCTTCCTAAAAAACCAGTTGCTCCAGTTAAAAATATATTCATTGGTGCCTCCTATACTGTCGGGTTACGTTTAAGTTTAATATAGATAGGAGTATCTATCAACATAAGTATGTATATTAGTACTGGTACTTAAAGGGATTAGTTATTTGCAAGTGCTTTAGCTTTCTCTGTACAGACATCCATCGCAGAAAGAACAGCTGAACGTAATCCTTCTTTTTCCAAAGTTAATACTGCTTCAATTGTCGCTCCACCTGGTGTACAAACTTGGTCTTTTAATTCTCCTGGGTGCTTTCCTGTCTCTAATACCATTTTCGCTGCACCTAATACTGCCTGTGCCCCTAGTTTATATGCTTGGTCTCTTGGAATCCCTTGTTTAACTGCCCCATCAGCAAGCGCTTCAATAAACATATATACGTAAGCTGGAGAAGATCCACTTATTGCTGGAATTGCATCCATAAGCCCTTCATTCATTACTTCAGCTTGACCAAACGTTTCACATAGCTTAACTACTAGGTCAAGCTCATCAGTAGTAACATATCTGTTAGGTGCAATTACACTCATTCCTTCCCTCACTAGAGAAGGTGTGTTTGGCATTACTCTAATTGCTCTCACTTCGTTATGAAAACCGCTCTCCAAATACGACAACGTAATGCCCGCAGCAATCGTAATTACAATAACATCTTTTTTCACATAATCTTTTATTTCATCGATTACTTCTTTATGAACATCAGGCTTTACAGCAAGAAATAATATATCAGCATTTTTTGCAACTTGCTTATTATCTCCTTCGATTTTTATGTTAAAAGTCTTTTTTACAAGTTGCCTCGTCTCTTCTGTTCTTGCGCTTGCGATTATTCGCTTACGATCAACAATTCCTGATTGAATCATTCCACCTATTATCGCTTGAGCCATTTTCCCACAGCCTATAAATGCTAACGTTTTATTCATTTTTCGTTCACTTCCCTTTTTTCTCTTGACTTGTATTATACAAAAGGGTGTTAGATTACACAAAAAAATCGTCCAGAAATAGATTCCGGACGAAGCTATCTAATGAAACTATTGTAATGCTTTCTCTACATCAATAACTCCATTTCCATAATAAAAACTGCTTCCTAAGTTTGTTGCTGTGTCACGTAATTTTTCTCTAACTTGCACATTCGTTAAAGTTGGATCTTGTGCTAATAATAAAGCTGCAGCACCTGCTACATGAGGTGAAGCCATAGATGTTCCATTTAAAGAACCGTAACTATTCCCAGGCAATGTACTTAAAATATTTACACCTGGAGCCATCACTTCCAATTGGCTACCGACGCTAGAGAAAGATGCTCTTCTATTATTTGAATCTACTGCTCCTACCGCAATAACAGAGTCGTAGCGAGCTGGATATCCAATCGTATTAATAAGCCCAAAGAAATCTCCACTATTGCCGGCAGCAGCTACTACAACAAGTCCGCTATTGTATGCATTATCAGCAGCCTGCTTTAATGTAGTTGACCCTGTACTTCCCCCTAAACTCATATTAATTACATCCATATTATTTGCAATAGACCACTCTATTCCTTGTGCAATTCCACTTAACGTTCCACTACCGTCAGCACCTAACACTTTAACAGCATAAAGATCAACGTCATACGCTACACCTAGAACGCCTACTTGATTATTTAAAGCTGCTACAGTTCCTGCTACATGTGTTCCATGTCCATTGCCATCTTGAAGTGCATTCGGCTCACCAGCGACGAAACTTGCTCCACCAACTACTCGCAAATCTTCATGGGCTGCGTCTATGCCTGTATCAAGTATGGCTACCTTCACGCCATTCCCAGTTACATTTTGTGAGTGAGCAACATCTGCTTTAATATGAGGAACACCATACGGTACAGTTTGACTTACGGCATGCATTTTCACATTTTCTTCTATGTATGCCACATTCGGATTTTTCTCTAACGCATTAACTGCTTGCTCCGGCAATGTTACTTCTAATACGTTCATATATTGAAATTGATGATTAATTTGCCCACCAAGATTTTGGACAGTTTGTTTATCATTTGCCCCAACATTCTTCTCAAACCCAATCAAATATTCCTTCATGACAGATTTCCCATTTGCACTCGTGCTACTTGGAAGTAACACAAAAGAAACAACTAAAACTAAAGTTGCTAAAACGGAAAGTAACTTAGAAAATTTTCTCAAAATAAAACCTCCCTCTTATTTTCTAAATACTCTGACGTATTTAGTTCGTTTTTATGTTAGCATATGTTATCTAACATTGTTATTGGGAAAATAGGGAGGTCCATCATCACGTAAGCCTAAAGAATTCTTCTAACTTTCCCAATGATGCAAATATACATTTTACAAATTTAATGTTTACACTAATATTTCGTTATTTTTTTCCGATATAATTATTAGACTAAAATTTGGGGGACATCTAATGAGCAACTGGTGGAAAAAACAAAATATCGGAACAAAATACTTTACTATTTTCGGAATTACTCTTGCGTTATTTGTTATTACATTATCCATTGTCTTTATGCAGTTTTATCGATTAAGTGGTAATGTTGAAAAAATGGACCAAGCTAGTAGGCAAGAAATTTTGTTAACGGAAATGGGATCTATCGTTAAGGAAAAGACAATAAAAGCATACAGTTATCAATTTCAACCGAACGAAACGACTGTCAAACAATATGAAGAGATTTCAGAACACTTAACTACTTTAGAGGAAAATGTGGAAGGTATCATTCTTTCATCACAAGCAGAAGCTTTTGAACAGTATAAAACGATTAACAACCAATTTAATCATTTATTTTTCAATGAGTTAATTGCAGCTATTTTAATGGATAACGAAATTATCGTTACTAATACATTAAGGCAAATGGAAGTGTTGAACAGCCAAACAATAGATATTTTATATGATCTTCGCAGTCAGTACGAGCAAATGAGACAGGAAAGTAACGAAACGACTTTCTCTAATATAACTAGAAGTGCCATTGTTATTTTGATAGCAACAGTATTAACAATCGCTTTAAGTGGGATCATTATAGTTCGACTAAACCGTTCCATAAGTAACGGGCTAAAAAATGTTGTACATACAGCAAATGAAATTTCAGAAGGAAATTTATCTATTGGCGATATTCAAACATCAAGTACAGATGAAATCGGCCAGCTTAGTACGTCTGTCAATCATATGAAAAATAATTTAAAAGCAATGGTGGAGGAAATTCAACACGTTTCACAAACAGTCACCATTCAAAGCGAAGCACTCAAAGAATCTTCAAACGAGGTGCAACAAGGAGGCGAACAAGTAGCTGCTACGATGCAACAGCTATCCGCAGGTGCTGATCAACAAGCAGATGCTGCTTCTGAAATAAATGAAAAAGTGAATGTGTTTACTAGCCTAATTAGTAACACGAATACATTAGGGGAAGATTGCTTCCAAGCTTCATCTGAAGTTCTCCAATCAACATCTTCTGGTAAAGAATTAATGAAGAACTCAGTAGAAGCAATGGAAAACATTTATGAAAATGTAGAGCAGTCCTTTCAAAAGATTGGTGGTCTGGAACAAAAAACGAAAGAAGTATCTAGTTTAGTCGAAGTAATACAAGGTATTGCTGCTCAAACGAACCTTTTAGCATTAAATGCAGCAATTGAGGCGGCACGTGCTGGTGAAAGCGGCAGAGGCTTCGCAGTAGTTGCGGAGGAAGTAAGAAAGTTAGCGGAACAAGTATCCCAGTCACTTGAAGGAATTACTACTATCGTTAATGGCATTAAAACGGAATCTAAGATTATCTCCGAATCGCTTACGACTAGTTTCCATCTAGTGAAAGAAGGAACGGAATCAATTAGAATAACGGGCGACACGTTTGGTACGATTCATGAACATATTCAAACAATGGGTGAAAGAATACAAACGATGACGCATAACTTACAAGATGTAACAAAAACTTCTAAAGACATTAATATGTCGATTGAATCCATTGCATCTGTTACAGAGGAATCAGCTGCTGGTATAGAAGAAACAGCTGCAACAATTGAACAATCCAACCATTCTATGGAGGAAATTGCTTCAAGTGCTAAAAACCTCTCTCAATTATCAGAGCAGTTAAATGTATTAGTCACTAAATTTAAATAATAGCGTAAAAAGCAATCCAATTAACTCGGATTGCTTTTTTAATGTGGAAATGGATTAAAAAGTAGAAATAAGCTATTTACGACATATAAGACAAAAATTAATAGTGATACGTACACATATTTAGGAGTATGTGTCGTTTTTCTTAATAAAACGAAAATAACGACTAGGTGCATGATAATGAGTATAAACGTCGAAAAGTAATGGAATATATCTACCGATGATAAAAGTAGTCCTGATCGATAAAAAATATCTGAACTTCCAAGAACGAATAAATTAAATAAATTACTACCTAACACGCTTCCAATAGCTAACGAAGGATTTCCAAGCCTTACAGCAACGATACAACTTACGACCTCTGGTAACGATGTAGTTACGGCAATTAAAAACATTCCTACAAAACTAGATCCTAAACCAGTAATTACTGCTATTTTATCCCCTGTAAGCGTTAAAAGCGTACCAAAAACCATGATGAGTAAGCAGCTAACGATAAACTTTATAACTGTTCCTCGAATAGAATTTCTCTCCATCTTTTCTGGATGAGCTTCTTTTTCTTCTGCCTTTTCACTCGGTATTCTCGATAAAATCCATAATCCAAAGCCATAACCAACTAACAATAAAATAGAATCAAGTCCGATTCCAAAAAAGTGAATATCTGATTGAATGTACAACCCAAATAGTAAATATACGGTTAGGAACAAACTTAAAATACTAGCATATAAATGTTCCTTCGTTTTAAATTGAAAAATGCGTTGCTTTAAGAAGTAAATATTAATAAATGCTAATGTTAATAAATTAAACAAGTTACTACCAAGAATGTTACCTAAAATCATGTCAGGATTATGAATGATAGCCGCTGTGTAACTTGTTGTAATTTCTGGTAAAGAGGTAGCGCCACCTAAAAGGATCGCTCCTAAAAAGGCTCCGCCTAACGTTGTGTTTCGGCTAATATGATCTGCATATTTTGATAATTTCATGGCAATTAGTACTGTAGCTATTACGGAAATAGTGAATAAGAAATAGACCAAGACATTGAGTTCCTTTCTTTCTAAGTGTAAAGATACTTATTAATTATGTAGTTTCATTTTTTGCACGGCACAATTATATTACTACAACCAATTTATGTTAGACTAAAGTTAAGTTTTTTCCTTAAACTAGTTCGTATAGTTCGTATACTTTAACCTAAACTAAAGAACCATAAACCTATAGTTGTTGTTTAAACATACTATTTTCATGTAGAAATAATTGCTTGTATCTACTTATTATTTTATTTTCTATTGTCCGATTACGTGAAAAAACTCCTCTAAAATAGAGGAGTTTTGGATTATGCGGTATAAGATTGTTCCATTTTCACTTCAACTAAAACTTTTTGAATTCTATTTTTACGGACTTCTTCAATTATAATTTCCGCAAAATCTAATTGGATCTTTTCACCCTTTTTCGGTAAATAACCAATTTTTTCAGAAATCCAGCCGCTTAATGTGATGGAACTAGAATCACTAACATCTAAATTTACAACAGTGGAGAAGTCTTCAACGGATGTTTTTCCATCCATTCGGAATTTTCCTTCTTGAAGTACTTCAATTAATAGTATACTTTCATCATGCTCATCCCAAATATCACCGACAATTTCTTCGATAATATCCTCAATTGAGATAATACCCGCTGTTCCACCATACTCATCAATAACAATCGCAAGGTGGTTTTTAGACTTTTGTAGTTCTTTTAAAAGGTTTGAAATTTTACTTGAACCGATGACAAAATGCGGTTTTCTCATTATGTCTGTTAATTCAAAGTTTTTATTTTCTACATATTGCTCGAAAAAATCACGGTGTGATATAATCCCGACAATATTATCAATTGTTCCCTCGTATACTGGAATTCTAGAGTATTTTTCACGTACAAAAGTTTCCTTAATATCTAGTAAACTATTATTTATGGACACAGCAACGACGTCAGGTCGTGGTGTTAATATGTCATTTACAACTATATCGTCAAATTCAATTGCATTATGCAATAGTTCTTTTTCTTGAGAGAGAAATGTCCCTTCTTCTTCTCCAATCTCGACTAATGCCTTGACGTCCTCATCCGTAACAGTTGGCTCCATTTCTTTAGAACCTAATACTTTGTTTATGCCAAGCTTTAACTGGACAAAAAGCCAAGTAATCGGATAGAAGAGTTTCATGACCGCCATTAAAGAAGCAGAAATAACTAACAAGTATTTCTCTGCATATTGTTTCGCTAACGATTTCGGAAGAACTTCACCAAAAATAAGAATAAGAATCGTAGTAACAGCAGTTGAAATAGCTAACGTGGTCCCTTGCGAACCAAACAGATCCGTCGCAATTTTTGTTGCAATCGTCGCCATCGCAATGTTTACAATGTTATTCCCAATTAAAATAGTGGATAAACTGTGGTCAAACTTCTCCGTCAATTTAAGCGAACGCTGTGCTTTTACATTTTCATCATCAGCCATATTTCGTAAACGAACTTTGTTCGCACTTGTAATAGCTGTTTCTGATGCAGAAAAATAACCCGAAAGTATTAATAATGCTCCAAAAAAGATTATCGAGTCATAGGGTATACTGTCCAAAATCTCATCACTCTCCTAGTAATCATTAATATAAATATATTCAATTTTAAACATTTTAGCAATAAAAATGCATACTTTTAATATTTTTATTACGTTTATATTGGAATATTTTAGATTTCTTTACAAAATTGTCTCTAATTCAAAAATATCTTCGTTATTAATTTTAGATATATTAAAAACTCAGCCTTTCATAGCTGAGTTTTTGGCATTATTGAAGTGCTCCCTCAATTTCCTTCACCATTTCTAAAACTGATATTAGACCTCCACCGGATAAATACCAATAGTTTGGATCTAAATAAATGATATTACCTTCTTGGTATGCTTTCGTTTTTTCAATTAGCGCATTTTCAACTGTTTGCTTTGCAGAAGATTCACCTGCAACCGCTGCACCTCTGTCGATAACAAATAAATAATCTGGATTTTGCTCTAAAATGTACTCAAATGATACATTCATCCCATGTGTTGAAACTTCAATACCAGCGTCAACTGGCTCAAACCCAAATTCATCATGAATGATACCGAAACGAGATCCTGGGCCGTATGCGCTAATATTCCCTTCATTCGCCAGTATGATTAACGCATTTTTTCCATTTTTAGTTGTTTTTTCACTCAATTGTTCAATCGCGCTCTTAATTGAAGCAAGTTGTTGTTCGATATATCCTTCTTGGTTAAAAATTTGACCTAACGTTTGCATATTACTTTCAAATGATTGTAAGTAATCATTTGTATTAATACCAAGATGAATCGTTGGTGCGATTTTAGATAGCTCATCATATAATTCAGCCTGTCTTGCTGAAATAATGATTAAGTCCGGATTAATTTCACTAATTTTTTCAAAATCTGGCTCTTTTAAAGCACCTACATTTTCATACTTCTCATCTTCATATTTCGATAAGTATGGCGGAATATTTGCCTGTGGAACTCCAACTACATCTATTCCCATTTTATCTAATGAATCTAAAATACCGAAATCAAACACTACCACTTTTGATGGGTTAATAGTTACAGCTGTACTCCCTAGTTCATGTTCAATTGTTAGTACATCTTCATCGTTACTATTTGAGCTAGCATTTCCAGACGTTGTGTCAGTATTTCCGCACGCAGCTAAAATTGTAATGAAAAATATAATTGTAAAAACAGTTAATAATTTTTTCATAAGAACCCCTCTTAATTCTCTATTTATTGTTGTAGCCTTTAATAAAACAGGCATTCCCTTTTTTATAAATGCCTGATAAAGAACAGTTAAGTATTCTTCTAGCTACTAAGAAAAGTACACACAAATTCTATTACATTGAATATTTTCTATATGAATATCCATATCATAAATTGTTTTCAAAATATCTGAATTAATAATGTGATCGGTAGCGCCTTCCTTAATTAATTTTCCGTCCTTTAAAGCAACAATATAATCTGAATATACAGACGCAAAATTTATATCATGGATAACAATAATAACTGTTTTTCCTCTTTCTTTTACTAGTCTACTTAATACCTTCATTATTTGAACGGAATGTTTCATATCAAGGTTATTCAGCGGTTCATCTAGTAAAATATATTCTGTATTTTGGGCAATTACCATTGCAATATAAGCACGTTGCCTTTGACCACCACTTAGCTGATCAAGAAACTTATGCTCCATCTCACCTAAGTCCATATACTGGATTGCATCATCAACATATTGCCAGTCTTCTTTTGTTAAATTACCTTGTGAATAAGGGAAACGTCCAAATGCAACTAACTCACGTACTGTAAGGCGAATATTGATTTGGTTAGATTGTTTTAATATTGAAATTTTCTTTGCTAATTCATTACTATTCCATCTATTTATATCTCTACCATCTATGCGAACTTTTCCTTCATCTTGCTTAATCAGCCTACTAACGATTGATAATAACGTACTTTTCCCAGCTCCATTCGGCCCGATAAAAGTCGTTATTTTCCCTTTTTCAATATTTACAGAAACATCTTCTACGACCTTTTTATTTCCATAGGCTTTACTTACACCTAAAACTTCAATCATTTTCTTGTCCCCCTTAGTAGAAGATATATGAAGTACACTCCACCAATAAAGTTGATAATGACACTTAGAGTTGTTGAGAACGTAAAGACTCTCTCTACTACGAGTTGCCCACCTACAAGTGCAATAATACTAATAAAAACAGATCCTATAAGTAAGTACTTATGCTTATACGTTTTCAAAAACTCATACGATACATTGGCTACTAGTAAACCTAAAAAGATAATTGGACCAACTAATGCCGTTGAAATAGAAACTAGAATAGCAATAACAATTAATAACCGTTTTACTGCATAATCATAGTCAACACCTAAGTTAATTGCCTCATCTTTACCTAACGATAGAACATCTAAGTAGTTGGCAAACTTCATAAAATAGAGTCCAACTAAAACGAGTACACCTATTGCAATAAAAATTAAATCTGTTTGTACATTATTAAAACTAGCAAACATTCTATCCTGTACAACCATAAACTCATTTGGATCAATTAGTACTTGCATGAACGTAGAAGCACTATCAAATAATGTTCCAAATATAATCCCTACAAGTAAAAGAAAGTATATATTGTTTCCTTCTCTTTTAAACAAGATTTTATAAAAGACTAAGGAAAATAACACCATTAATAAGATAGAGATAATAAAGTTCACATTTTTGTTGATTAAAAGAAAGCTAGTAGAACCAAATAAAAATATAATAAAAGTTTGTATTAAAATATATAAATTATCTAAACCTAAAAGACTTGGAGTCAAAATTCGGTTGTTTGTAATCGTTTGAAAGACGACGGTAGAAATTGCAATTGTTCCACCAGTGATGACGATTGCTAAAATTTTCATTCCTCTTCTAGGTAAAACATAACCCCAGTTACTACCTAACCCGATAAATAAATACGTTAGTATTAATGCGACTGATACTATTATTAATCCTGAAATCTTCCACTTAAGCTGCATAATTCTTTCTCCTCATTAATAGGTACAGGAACATTCCGCTTCCTATAACACCTACTGTTAAACCGATAGGGATTTCATACGGGTAAATAATCGTTCTACCAAGAATGTCACATACTAATACGAAGATTGCACCAATTAGGGCAGTATGAGATAGGTTTTTCTTTAAGTTGTCTCCTTGATATAAACTTACGATATTAGGAACAATTAATCCTAAAAACGGTATCATACCGACTGTTAACAATACCAATGTAGCTACTAACGCTACAATAATTAATCCGATATTAACTACTCGTTTATAATTCATTCCTAGGTTAACTGCGAATTCCTCTCCCATCCCAGCTACCGTAAATCGGTTAGCATAAAGATAGGCGATAGCCATTAAAGGAATACTTATATAGAGTAATTCGTACCTTCCTTGCATAATTAACGAAAAATTACCTTGTAGCCATGAAGACATATTCTGAATTAAATCGTTCTTGTACGCAAAGAAAGTAGTTATGGAACCTATAATATTACCAAACATTAAACCTACTAACGGAATAAAAATGGCATCTTTATACTTAACTTTATCTAATATTTTCATAAAAATGAAGGTTCCTAGTAAAGCAAAAATAAACGCAACAATCATTTTTTGGAACATGCTTGCAGATGTAAATAACATTAACGAAACTAGAACACCTAAACGCGCAGAGTCCATCGTTCCAGCAGTAGTAGGAGAAACAAACTTGTTTCTAGTTAATTGTTGCATGATTAAACCACAAATACTTAAAGAAACACCGGCAATAATAATACTTACTAACCGTGGTACTCGACTTATTAGAAAAATTTGTACTTCATCATCTCTCCAATAAATTAAGTCAAGTGGTGTAATGTTTTTCACTCCGATAAATAAGGAGATAATGGATAAAATTATTAGTAAGATTATTAAATACCTTCTTTTCATGTCTAGAACCCCTATTATGTTGCTTTTTATTTCACTAATTACGAAGTGATATTCATTATCATTTAAAAATAAAAATAAAAGTGATGCTCCGCACCAAAAATCTGATAACGATTCTCATTACCAGTAATAATTATATCTCTATAATCAATTGACAGTCAAGGTCTTTATACTGAAACTGAATTGAATTGTGGAACTATTTCACTTTTTCTTAACAATTTAATGATAGTTGTAATAGTGCAAAGGCAAAAAGCGTGGCGTGTACAAATCGAATTGAAAAATAAACTGTTAAACAGACACTAAAAAATGAGTATATACCTTGGATAAATCGAAAAGCACACTCAATAATAGAGTGTGCTTTAAACAATAACATCATTACACTTTTTCAAGCCTAGGTAGTTCAACTCGGAAGATTGTTTCTTCTCTTGATGATTTACATGTAATGGTACCGTTATGTTTTTCAATAATATTTTTACAAACGAAAAGCCCTATTCCTGTTCCTAACTCCTTTGTTGTATAAAATGGCTCGAATATCGTTCCAATTGTATTCTCAGGTATTTCCGGTCCATTGTTAGAAATTGAAACACCTACAAATCTTCCGTTTTCACAGTTCGTTATTTTTATTACTTTAGGTTTTTCTCTATTACTTAATGCATCAATTGAATTAATGATTAAATTTAGTAACACTTGTCTTAATTCATCTTTATTTCCTTCTAATATTACTTCGCACTCCATTTCTACCTTTACATCAACATCGGCGGCGACAATACTAGGGTACGTTAGTTGTAAAATGTTATCGATTACCTCATTTACGTTTATTTTTTCAGGCTTCCTACCAGGAATGTTAGCTTTAGAAGTATGCAAAAATTGTGTAATTCTGAAATTAAGTTGCTCTAATTCAACATCGATAATATCTAGATACTTTAATGTTGGGTACTCATCACGAAGCAGTTTAGTAAACCCAATTACTGCTGTAAGAGGATTACGAAATTCGTGGACGAAACTTGAAGACATTTGACCTAGTAATGCTAAGCGATCTTTCTGAGTTTCATGAATTAGTATTGTTTTTTCTTCCAGCTCTTTATCTTTTATTTCTGTATACTTTTTTACAGCATAATAACTAAATTGATCAAAAAGGTAATTAATCTTCTCTATTGCACTTTGCAAATCTTCTATTGGAATGTCTACTTTACTTATATATTTTAGAATGACAGTCCTTCCGAAATTAACATTAAAAACAAATTCCCCGATATTAATATTTGCTTCTACTCTTTCAAGAGCGACTTTAGTAGCTAGCTGTTTTAGTTCTTCATTCGAAATTAAGTCTTTTAATGCCTTTTTTACAAGTATGTACATTTGATAACCGTTATTTTTCACTTTATCTTTATGTATATCGTTATCGGAAAGCTTAATATAATGCTCCCACTCCATTAAAAATTCATCTTGGTTTTCTTGTAAAAAGAGAAATATTTTGTCGAAATTGGCTTTAGCTACATTACTCAAGAGACATTTCACCACCAAACAGAACTTTATATATTTAATTTCAACAAAAAGTGAGATTTTCCTTTATTTTTCACTAATATTAGAAAACTCACGAATCCATTGGACGAAACGAGTTTGTGTTAATCCTTCTTAATCGACTTTAATGAGTAAACCATATTTCTATAAACTAAAAACCCACCATTTATGGCGGGTTTTAAAAGATATTAGTTATTATTCATAACTTTTTTCTAATTCATCAATCAAGCTTCCTACAAATGCTACAGCTTTTTTAATTGGTTCTTGCGTTGACATGTCAACACCTGCGTGTTTTAACAGTTCTAAAGGAGTTTTCGTCCCACCCATTTTTAATACTTCTATCCAACGATCAACTGCAGGTTGACCTTCTTCTTTCATAAGTTGCGCTACTGCAGTAGATGCTGTTAAACCAGCAGAGTATGTGTATGGATATAGGCCCATGTAATAATGCGGTTGACGCATCCACGTTAAGCCAGCTCCTTCATCTAATTCCACAGTGTCTCCCCAGAAATTAGATAGAACTTCTGTTTTTTGTTCCGTTAACGTTTTCGCAGTAATGGGAGTACCAGCTTCCGCTAAAGCATACACTCTTCTTTGAAGCTCGCCTTCTAATAAATGTGTAACAAAATTATGATAGTATGTTCCTAAAAATTGAAGAATAATCCATCTTCTCATTCTTTTATCTTCTGTTGTACTTAATAAATGCTGCCCTAATAGTAATTCGTTCATCGTGGACGGTGCTTCTACAAAATACATAGACGGTCTTGTGTTAGAATATGTCTGATTTTTTCCAGCTAAGTAAAAATGTCCGGCATGTCCTAATTCATGCGTTAATATAAATGCGCCGCGCATTGTATCTGTCCAAGTAATCAAAATGTATGGGTGTACTCCATATGGACTTGCACAAAAAGCACCAGTAGATTTTCCAACGTTTTCAGCTAAATCTACCCATCGGTCCTTTAACCCCTTTTCCATAATTTCCACATACTCTGGTCCCATTACTTGAAGTGATTCTAATATAACTTTAGAAGCATCTTCATAAGTAGTTGTAGGGTTAAAATCAGGATCTAACGGTGCTTTCAAATCGCAGAACATTAGTTTATCTAATCCTAGTACACGTTTTTTCAATTTAGCAAATCGACGCATATGAGGTGCTAATTCTTTTTGAATAACATCTAATTGGTTGTTGTACATTTCTAATGAAACATCTTGTGGTTGCAGTAGCATATGTGTGACGGACTCATACCCGCGCAAACGAGAAAGAGTCACTTGTTTCTTAATTTCGGTTGAGTATGTAGCTGCAAAAGTGTTTTGATATTGCTTTAATGTATTTGTAAATGATTGAAACGCATTTCTTCGTACTTCCGTATTAGGTGATAATTCATATCTATCTTCAAACGTTGCAAAAGTTAAAGGTAGTTCCTTTCCTTGTTCATCTTGGAACGGAGCGAAAGCCATATCAGAAGATTTACTGCGCTGATACGTCATATATGGTGATGATAATACTTCCCCAAGCGCTGCTAACGTTTCTTCCGTTTCAGGATGCAATGTATGTGGTTTCGTTTCTAGCAGCTCATTTAAAGGCTTTTGGAAAACTTGCAACTTCGGTTCTTCTACTAAATACTTTTCTATCGTACCATCAGGTAAAGCTAATATTTCCGAATCGATAAAAGCAGTTGACGCTGAAACAGAAGCTAAAAATGAACCAACTAATGCTGATTGTGCTTGGCTCTCTGAATTTGTTCCGTCCTCTGCCTGTTGCAAATTAGCATAAGTAGCTACTCGCATCACACGAACATAAAGTGCTTCTTGTTGTGATAAGCATTCTAATAAATTGTTAGCTCCTTCGCCAAGTTTTCCTTTATATTGAGTAACTGTTGGCACCTCTTGTTTTATTGCTTCTAATTCTTCTTGCCATGCTTCTTTCGTTGGAAACAGGTCTGTTAAATCCCATTTTAGTTTTTCAGGTACTTCATCTCTTAAAGTATTTTTCACTTGTACATTTTGCATTCTGTTTACCCCTCTACTCAAATAATTTCGAAACTCTAAATATTTTTTATTATAAACGAATTGGAGTAATATTTGTACAATTATTCCGAAATTTCCATTTGTTTTTTTAAAACTCCATTCTCGCGAGTAGCGTTATTTTTTCTAATGCGTCTTTAACAGGTTAATCCTCTTTAGTACGTTCCTTATTACTTGCTAGCATATTTTCTGACAAATTATTTCCATTCTGTTAAAATAGTTTTATTCTAAATACAAAGAAGGTAATAAAATATGGAAAATGTTGGACTTGTACTTGAAGGTGGAGGAATGAGAGGGGTATATACAGCCGGAGTACTAGAGTACTTTATGAAAGAAAACCTTTACTTTCCTTATAGTATCGGAGTTTCTGCAGGTGCGTGTATGGCTGCTTCCTACCTATCTCGTCAAGCTGGTAGAAATAAAAAAGTTAATTTAGATTATGTCAATGATTGGCGATATTTCTCAGTTAGGAATTATTTTAAGAAGAGACAACTGTTCGGAATGGATTTTATTTTTGATGAAATCCCGAAAAGAATTGTCCCCTTTGATTTTGATGCATTCCAAAATAGTAATGAACAATTAGTAATCGGCACGACAGATTGTCATACCGGTGAAGCAGTCTATTTTAACAAAAGCGACCATGCAGAAAATATATTACCAATTATACGCGCATCTAGCTCTTTGCCTTTTGTTGCTCCGCCAGTGCATTACGATAATCGTATTTTACTAGACGGTGGAATAATTGATCCTATTCCAATTAGAAAAGCACAACAAGATGGTAAGCGAAAGAATATTGTTATATTAACAAAACCTGCTGGCTACTTTAAGAAACCAAGTAAGTTTTCGTCCTTTTTTCAATATAAAGAGTTTCCTAAAGTAAATGGCTTACTTCAAACACGCCATAGCGTTTATAACGAAACGATCGAATATTTATTGGAAGAAGAGAAAAAAGAGAATGTTATCGTATTACGGCCTAGTGTCGCCTTACCAGTTGGAAGAATGGAACGTAATCGAAGCAAATTAGAGATGTTATATGAACTAGGTATGCGTGATGCAGAAGAGCAGATTGGTAGGATAAGAGAGTTTATTCAATGATGTGAAAAGCAATATTAGTGAACTATGTGCTGTTACTTAAAGAGGCACTTAGTTCACTAACTGTTTCTTTTGGCAAAATGGGACGAAGTGTTCCTTCTTTTTACATAAAAAAACTCAGCACAACGCTGAGTTTTTCCATTTACTCTATTATTTTATTGAGCCTTCAATTTCTTTTACCATTTCTTGCACGGATGTTAAACCTCCACCAGAAAGGTACCAGTAGTTAGGGTCTAAATATACGATATTTCCGTTCTGATATGCTTTTGTTTTTTCTACAATTGCATTTTCAACTGTTTGTTTTGCGGAAGATTCACCAGCAACTGCTGCGCCACGGTCAATTACGAATAAATAGTCAGGATCTTGTTCTAAAATGTATTCGAAAGAAACGTTCATTCCGTGTGTAGATACTTCGATACCCGCATCAACTGGCGTGAATCCGAATTCATCATGAATAATTCCAAATCTAGAACCAGCTCCGTAAGCACTAATATTACCTTCGTTAGCTAAAACGATTAACGCATTTTTGTTTAATGCTGTTGCTTTCTCTTTTAACGCTTCAATTGATTCTTTAACAGTAGCAAGCTGCTGTTGAATAAATTCTTCTTGTTCAAAAATCTCACCTAATGTTTCCATATTTTTAGTGAAAGAGTTTAAGTAATCATTTGTATCTACACCTAAAAATATAGTTGGACCAATTTTAGATAGCTCATCATAAGATTCTGCTTGTCTTCCAGAGATAATAATTAAGTCCGGGTTAATTTCACTAATTTTTTCAAAATCAGGCTCTTTTAAACTACCTACATTTTCATATTTACTATCTTCATATTTTGATAAGTACGGAGGGATGTTCGCTTGTGGAACTCCTGCAACTTCAACATCCATTTGGTCTAAAGAATCTAAAATACCAAAATCAAAAACGACTACTTTTTCAGGACTTTTACTTACTTCCGTTGTTCCAAGTTCGTGCTCAATTGTAAGTGTAGCTACTTCAGAACCACTGTCACCATTTCCATTATCTCCACTACCGTTGTTAGCAGTACCAGATGTATTGTTAGACGTACCACATGCTGCTAAAACTGTCATAACTGTAATAAATAATAAAACACTTAACCATTTTTTCATTTTGTTCACCTCATATTTTTTATGTAAAGACAATATTGAAAAGCGTTCATTTAACTAGTTTGAACTAAACCCCCTACAAATGATTATGAGATTCATTATCATTTAATGCTAAATAAAAAAACGAATCTCCATTCGTTGATAATGATTATCATTAACAATGATAATTATATTAATAGATTGAAGAAACGTCAAGCATATTTTTTCAAAAAAAATAAAGCACTTCAAATGAAGTACTTTAACTCTTAATAGTTAATTGAATAGGACAATGATCGCTACCTAATACTTGATCATGAATATCAGCATCTACTAATCTATCCTTTAACGATTCTGAAACAATAAAATAGTCTATTCTCCAACCTATATTTCTCGCTCTAACATTTCTCATGTAAGACCACCACGTATAACAGTCACCTTTTGTTGGATAGAAATAACGGAAGGAATCGATGAACCCCTCTTTTAACAACTCGGTCATTTTCCCTCTTTCTTCATCGGTGAAACCTGAATTTCCCCTATTTGATTTGAAATTTTTTAAATCTAAGTCTTCATGAGCGACATTTAAATCTCCACAAAGGACGACTGGTTTCCCTTGATCAAGTTGCTTTAAATATTGTCTTATATTATCTTCCCATTGTAAACGGAATGGTAACCGCGCTAAGTCTCGTTGAGAATTTGGTGTATACATATTAACTAAATAAAAATCATCATATTCGAGCGTAAGTATTCTCCCTTCCGGCTCTGTATCTTCCTCCCCCACACCGTAACGGACGGAGATTGGTTTTATTTTTGTAAAAACAGCTGTTCCTGAATAACCTTTTTTCTCTGCGTAATTCCAATATTGGTAATAGCCTTCTAGTGGTAAATCTATTTGACCTTCTTGCAATTTACTTTCTTGAATACAAAAAATATCTGCGTCTACATCATGAAAATAGTCAAGAAAACCTTTTGTTACACAAGCTCTTAAGCCGTTGACATTCCAAGATATTAATTTCATATTTGTAGTACTCCTATTCTTTCTATTATAGTAACGGATAAAATATCCTTTTGTTGGAAATAGTAATGGTAAAACAATGGAGTGTGTAATAATGAACAATTTTATGGAACAATTTAAAAACTTCACAAAGCACTTAGGTGAAGAAGTGAAAGAGATTTTTAAACATGAACCTGTTGAAAAAATAAGCGTTCGGGACTTGTCCTCATTTATTATTTCTCATCCAAATACTAGAAAAATTGAACAAGAAATGCTGCACCTCACCTTTAACACATACCATCTTAACATAAATCCGTATCATTTAAGACTAGAAACGAAAGGCAAAAATAATGAACAAGTATTAGAAATTACTATTTGGACAACGGAACAAACCGTTTTATCATTTGATGGATATGAACATGAGGGGAATGTTTCAACTGAGGAGATACAAATCCCAAAATCGATATACGAAAAGCTGATGGGATCAGATAGTATGCTACATTAGATGAGACAAACTTCTGTTAATAGATATGAAAACGCCAGGAAAATATCCTGGCGTACATACTTATTATTTATTTTCTCTTCTATATTCTACTAACCAACAATCTCTATATTCTCCTTCATGCCATTCATGTTTTGGCATTAGTTTAACCTTTTTGAATCCACACTTTTCGTAACATGCAACAGCTCGTTCGTTCCATGCTTGTGGGTCCATCGCGATAACATCAACCTTTAATTCATTTATTAAATAATAAACCATCCCACGGACAAGTTCAGTACCTATCCCTCTATTCCAATAAGAACTCTCCCCAATGAATTGATCCATTCCATAAACAATTTCATTACGATTATTATAGCCATATTTGTCTTTATACTCTTCCTCAATTGGATAGTATTGAATGTATCCTATTTCAACTCCTTCATATTCGACAATACAACCTGTAACATAATGATCTTCCACATTAAAAAAGTGTTTCGTCACTAATTCAATATTATGCGGATTATCACGGCCTTCATAATATTGTAGGATAGTTGGATTAGAAAGCCACTTCGCAAGCAATGTTTTATCAGAGTCTTTAAGTTTTCTAACTAATAAGCTATCACGTTGAAAAATCATGCCTTTACCCCCTTCTTATATATAATACCTTTTTAAAAATGTTAAAAATTCCTTCTGTTTTTCATGGTGATATTTCATAATAGCGTACGTATTGGCGTCCGGTAATGAAAAGGAATGGGAGTACACTTCTAACAATCTGCCTTCAAGGAGCTCACGACGCACTGTTGATCTTGGAAGAAAGGATACACCTAGCCCTTCACTAATAAACCTTTTCGTTATATGGATTTGCGATACCTTCATCATTTTTACACTTGGTATTTTATTTTTTATCAATAAACTTAAGGTGTCCCAGTATGCTGGATGGTTATGAGTAAGAAGATAGTTATTTGTTAGTAGTTCCTCTTCATCTAACGGTGGAGCCGTTTCAAAATCTCTCCCATCATGAGGAGCAACAAAAACAACTTCATCCTTGTATAACATTTCCGAATGCAAGTTCGTATTCGTACTTTTTAAACAAGATAGCCCTAAGTCTACCTCCTCATTAAGTACAATTTCTTCAATATCAACGGACTCCGCTATTTTCACATCAATTTCTACATCTGGATAACGCTTCGTATAACTTTTTAACACAAACGGTAAAATAGTATCTGCTATTAACGGAGAAATCGCGATGGATAGTTTTTTTGTATAGCCTTGACTAAAAGAATTGATATCTTTCAATCCTTCTTCATATACATATAGCAATTTTTTTGCGTGTTCTAAATACCTCACTCCTTCTTCCGTTAATTTAACTCTCCTACCCTCTCTTTGAAAAAGTTTTATTCCTAACTCTTTTTCTAGAAGCTTTAC
This sequence comes from Sutcliffiella cohnii, assembly GCF_002250055.1. NCBI lineage: Bacteria > Bacillati > Bacillota > Bacilli > Caryophanales > Bacillaceae > Sutcliffiella > Sutcliffiella cohnii. The sequence goes on along the minus strand of NZ_CP018866.1, from coordinate 639,291 downwards.
ATGAACCGTTACTGTAGGCTGTGAAATAAATAACACATCAGCTGTGCGTTTAAAATTTTCATATTCGGCAGCCGTAACAAATGTTTTTAACCACGCGAACTCCATAGCTTCCCCCCTAATTAATTATGTTTTTTAATTAATTAATTTAAAAATATTTAATTTTTTTAATTAACTATATTTTATAAAATGAACTTAAATAAGGAAAGGGGAGATTTTATGTTTCAGAAAGGTTTGAAAGGGGATTGTAGCTGCAGAAACAAAAATATGCGATATCGATGGAGAGAACGGCAAATTAATTTATCGCGGATATGAGATTGGAGAACTAACTAAAAATTATTCATTTGAGGAAGTAGCTTACCTTTTATGGTACGGTGAAATAGGAGAAAAACACCAACTTCAACAGTTTAATAAGGACTGGAAGGAATATCTCGACTTAACAGACACAACAAAAACAATAATAGATTCTCTTCCTCCAAACATGGACTTAATGGGTGTGATTCGTACCACTATCTCATCCTTAGGGACGATAGAATTTAACTGGAAACCTTCCATCTCACAAGCAATGTATTTAACGGCAATTGTTCCTTCTATTATCGCGTATCATACTAGACGTAAAAAAGGTTTAGATTATATTCCTCCAAATGATTGTTACGGTCATGTTGAGAACTTTCTATACATGTTAAACGGTAACGTTCCCGACCCAGCACATGTTTCCGCTCTAGAGACGTATATGATATTAACGATGGAACATGGCATGAACGCATCTACTTTTTCGGCAAGAGTAACTGCCTCTACTGAATCAGATATCGTTTCTGCTATCACCTCTGCTATTGGGACGATGAAAGGACCGCTTCACGGTGGTGCACCTTCTGGAGTAATTGACCTACTAAATGAAACAGCCAAACTTGAAAACATAGTGGAGTATATTAGAACTAAAATATTAAATGGTGAAAAATTAATGGGCTTTGGTCATCGTGTTTATAAAACTCACGATCCGAGAGCCATGGCGTTAAAGGAGAAACTTACAAAATTTGTTGGTAAGGATGAATGGCTTGACCTTGCAATGGAAGTGGAACAAATATGTATTGACCAATTAAACGAATTAAAACCTGGACGCTCCTTATATACTAATGTGGAATATTATGCTGCTGCCATAATGAAGGCGATTGATTTTCCCCCAGAAATGTTCACTCCAACCTTTACCGCTAGTAGAATGGTAGGCTGGACCGCCCACGTACTTGAACAAGCCGAAAACAACACGATATACCGCCCTCAATCAATCTATGTTGGAAAGTAACATTTCTCTAGAACACACATTAAAAGAAAGAGGCTGAGACAAAACTAAAATGATCATGATAAAAAAACAATCGCAGAATTAGCGGAGGAAATATACGTAGACTCCTCGAAAAATGCCTCCGCATTTTTCTTCGTGCGATGTTTCGCTGCCGAAGCCTTCCTTGTCCTGCGGGAGCAAAGGCATAGGTGAGAAGATAGCAGTGCTTTAGCACGAGGAGGCTCACCAGCACGAAAAGCGGAGGGCGTTCGATCAGCGGCGTACAAACTGGACCAATCCGGTAGGAGATATAGGAAACACGACGAACGACAGTGTGTCGATGTTGACTTATCGTACGGACGGATTGGGAGGTTTGCTAGCCGCTAACGCCCGGAGCTAGCCAAGCCCGCGGAAAGCGAAGTATATTTCCGGAGCGGGTTATTTCCACTCTACTATTTTTTGTTCGTTTTTTACTTTGATAAAAATAGTTGTGTCCCAACCTCCTTCTACTTTAAAATGCTTTTACGTTTAGTTTTTGAATAATTTTATTTACACAATCGGAACGTTGTTCAATGAACGTATTTACTTCGACATCATACACTTCATCATTTTGATGAACAAATAATAATTGCTCTTTACTTTGGCCAATTCTTCTATCTCCTCTTGCCAGTTCTCTTCTAGCCAATTCCTCAACCGGGCAATGGACACCAACATAAAAGACAGGATAGCCGTTTAAAACTTCAAACCAATCTTTTAATGTTAATTGATCGTGCAAAATATGATCAACTACAAGATTCACACCACTATTTGAAAACATTGCAATATTACGATGAAAATAGTACTCCGTTGGGATAGGAATTAATTTACCTTCCTGCCTATCTTCCATTTTTTCAATAATGTAATCATAGTCATCAATACTAAAATGAAAATAGTGAGGTAAGACAGCTACTAACTCCCTTGATAATGTAGACTTTCCAGAACTTGAAACACCGTTTAATAGTATTATTTTTCCTTTTTCCATAGTTAAATACTAGAATAAGGGAGTGTTTTTTCTTTTAACATCTTATATCCCAATTGAATTGCGTCTTTAGTAGACTTAATAAGTGCTTTATCCCCTTTTTTCACCCTTATTTTAAGCGCTTCTGTTAAGCTGATAATGGACTCTTCTAATCTGTCTAATTCTAAAAGACATTTTCCTTTATGTTGATAGGCAAAATCAATCAACGATATTAAATTTTCCTCATTGCATACGGTTAATGCCTTTTCAAAATACGTTAGTGCCTCTTCTAACTCATTATTATATTTCTTCGCTTCTCCTAATCTAATTAAAGTCGTAACATACTTATTGTTATCGCTCACTCGTAAAGCAATATCTATTGCTTGTTCTAAGTAGAAGATCGCTTTTTCCGGTTCTTCTTTTATTCTATAAAGATTACCTAAAGATCCGAAATAGATAAATTGCACATCATCATTTTTACTTGCTACCTTCCCAATTTCTTCAACATTTTGAATGATTGTCTCTAACTTTGATAGATTTTCTACTTTTTCACGAAGAAAGTGATTTTCATCAAAATAAACCAATTCCTGTAACTTTTCCATTTCATTTCTTATTCTTTGTATGGAATCCATTTTGCTTTCCTTTCTAAATGTTGTTTCACTACTTTAATGTAGTCTGGTATCTCTTTCAATATAGCCGTCTTTTGCCATCTTTGTTTTTAAGTTTTCTACTAAATAAAATCCTAACAAACCGTACAATTCTTCATCTTCTAATTCCCCTAACAACCTCAAAACGTCTACCCGCTCTAAATCATCTAAAATGGCTGCTGCAATTATTTCTGCATCAAATTCAGAACCAGTAAATTGATCTCGATAAAAAGTGTATAATTCATCTACAAATCTCATTATTTCACCCTTTTATTGCTTTTATCTTCATTATTACCAATTAAAAGAAATCGTAAAAATATGTTTGTTGTATAGGTATTAAATCTTCGAGCTTTTCTATTTGTTCTTTTTTGCCTGTAATAAAACCAGCCTCATATAGTTCTCTTGGTCTTTTATAGCCGAATGTTAGGGAAGAAAAAGTATTAATCGTCATTTCCATTTCTTCAGAATGATTACTGGATTTTTCTTCTCCTATTAGAAACGTTTGTTCATTCCACGGAGCAAAAGTATCTGTTATTTTTATTTTCACACTTTCTCTACTTTTGTTAAACTTATATTGTTTTATAAATGCTTCAACATTTACAATCCGCGTCATAAAATAAGGAGAAACTTCCATTTTTATATTAGGGTTTACGAGTGAGTAGATGAGTGGATCTCTCTCGTTCGTTATTATTTCAAGCGTATTAACCATGGAATCGTGTTGGCATATAAAATTCCATAGCCCGTTTCTTGCCCCTTTATCGAGAGCCACAAATTCTTCCACTTCCATTTTCGAATCTTTAATGGAATATAATAAATACCCAGTAGGCACTATATCTTCGTAGTAAATAGCAGCATGTAAACCTTCCGTAATTTGTTCCCACCAATCTTTACTACGTACAAGCATACCCGAGAACGTACTAGCATACTGATCATACACAGTACTTAAATCAGTAAAGTCACTCACATCACGGTACCGCTTAATTTTTCCGGTATTTGTATCAGTAGGCAACATTACTAAGTCACTCTTCGTAAATGTGCATTTCAATCGATTAGACAGCACTTCCCACCCATATTTTCTATAAAACGGGATAGAGAACGGATGTAGCATCGAAACAGTGTACCCTTCCTCTTTCATTACGTGTAAACTATGAGTTAGCAACTCTTTAACATATCCCTTTCTGCGATATTCTGGATATGTTGCAACACCTGCAATTCCGCCCATCTTCCACTTTTGCTCACCTAAATGTATCTCGAACGGTAATAGATGTAATTTGGCTACTAACACATCGTCCTCTAATATTCCATACAGTATATGGTTTTTTTTCATACGTTCTATTCGTTTTTCTATTTCATCTAAAGGCACTTTATATTGGAAAGCATATTCAGATAATTGGATAGCTTCCTTATATTTATCTTCTTTCATTTTTTTGACTAACATTATAATCCTCCTACTCGTTTGTTTTACTCTATTAAGAATATTCGGTAGGGTTGCAGCAATATCCTTTATTAAAGATTTGCACATGAAAAAAAGCAGCTAATAATAGCCACCTTTTTCAATTTCTTAAAATAATGAAAATCATATACGCAATATATGTCGTTGCGAGTACTAATCCCTCTATTTTCCCTACTCTATAACGTGTTCTAGAGAAAATTAATAAAATGAATGTCATAATGATCATAAATATTGCATCTACAAACACCTTACCATTAACCGCTAACGGTGACACAACCGATGCAGAACCTAACACAAAGAGGATATTAAATATATTACTTCCCACTATATTTCCTAATGCAATTTCACTTTGTTTTTTAATTGCTGCTGTTATAGACGTAACTAGTTCTGGAAGTGACGTCCCAATTGCAACGATTGTTAATCCGACTAATGTTTCACTCATTCCTAATGCGTAAGCGATTTCTGTACTATTTTTTACAACTAAATCACCACCATAAATAATGGCAGCTAAGCCGATCAGAGTGAATACAATATTTTTACCCCATGTAATATTTTCAGTCGCTGCCGCTTCATTGATATTGTTAGTTTGCTCGCGACTATTTCTTGCGACTTCAAATATGTAGTACATGAAAATGAGAAAAAATAACAGAAGAATTATTCCGTCACTTCTTGTTATTAAATTTACACTTGAAACTTTTAACGCTATATCACTCATTACTACTAAAAGTGCGACACTCGCTAAAAGAGTAAAGGGGATTTCTTTTCTAATTGTTTCACTTTCCACCTTTAACGGATTTAAAAAGGCAGTTAATCCAATTACGAGTGTAATATTAAATATATTACTTCCAATAACGTTTCCTAACGCAACATCTGCATTTTCTTCCAAAGATGCAATTATACTTACTGTGGCTTCAGGAGAACTAGTACCAAAAGCTACAATTGTTAAACCGATTAATATCGGTGGTACTCGTAATAAACTAGAAATATTGGAAGCTCCTTTTACAAAAAAGTCGGCCCCTTTTATTAATAGGGCAAAGCCGACTACAAGTAATAAGTAATTCAAATAAACTCCTCCATGACTTTGTAATTTGTATTAGTCTAAAAATAAAACCATATGCTTTTCATCATAATACGTTTCGTTTACTTTCAATGCCTTCTTTTCTGTTCCATAGACTTGAAAGCCAACACTACTGTATAATCCTTTTGCACTCTCATTTGATGCAACGACTGTTAAGTTTTATTTTTATGACTCCTTCTAATCTATTTACCTCCTCAATAGTAGCTTGTATTAGTGCCTTTGCAACACCTGTACCTCTTGCATTTGGTGAAACATACATCGCAAATATGTTTGCTCGATGCCTCAATTTTATTGCTTTTTCCCGTACTAGCGTTACCATACCTACTAATTTATTTTCTTTAAAAGCACCAAAAGTATAACTACCTTTTGTAATTAAATTTTGTTGGACTTCTTCAATTGGGTTGTCTTTTTGTACCGCCTCTTCGTAACTTGAAGCAAACGCCTCAGGGTTTTGTTTTAATGCCTCTAATCTTAAGTTCCAATATGTTTCTGCATCTTCACTTACTAACTTTCTTACCAACATTTATCCTCCAACCTTTCGAATCGTGACTGGCACATCACCATCATTTTTTAATTTTTTCGGTTTCATTGAAATAATAATTATCGCTATAAAAATACAAAATACTCCTATCCAAGATATCCAATTTAATGTCTCCCCAATTAGAAAAACACCTAATAATGCAGCTGTCATCGGCTCAGCCAAAGTAAGCGTAACTGCAGTAGAACCACTAACATTCATTAATCCTTTTGCAAATAAAAGATATGCGAAGGCAGTTGCAATAACACCAATATACAAACTAGATACGAAGCCATTAACCTCTAGGAACCAAGTAAGGTCAAAAAGAAATAATGATGGTAGTAAACACATTCCACTCAATGTAAAAACAACTGCAACTACTGCATTAGGTGAATGACTTTTTATCAATTGCTTACTCACTAACGTATAACCAGCAAACGAGGTACCTGCAGCAAAGGCACAAACAACACCTGTCATATTTAGGGACACTGCATCTTTTTGAATAAAAAGTAATAAACAGCCAATTATCGCAACACTCGTAGCAATCCCCCATTGTTTCGTCGGTCGTTTTTTCTGTACGATCCATTCAAGCAATCCAGCAGTAATAGGTGCACTTCCAATTCCAATAACAGTACCTACCGCAATACCGGTCATACTCACTGCTGTAAAAAAGAACGGTTGGTAAAGCGTCATACAGATAACTGCTAGAAATAGTAATTTTTTCGGCCAATTATGAAACGATATATTACCTTGTATCCAAATAAATACGAATAGCGTTAACCCACCAATCGCTAGTCGCATCGCTCCAAAAGAAATAGGATGAACACCCGCTGGAGCTAAAGCTTGAGCTGTACCTGTTGTTCCCCAAAGTATCGCAGCAACTAAAACAAACAATATAGAAACTCTTCCTCGCAACGGTTCATTCTCCTCATTTCCGTTTTCATTTCCTATAATAATTCTACAATAATTCTACTTTACGTTATATTTTTCCTGCTTCCGTTTTAACACTAATTTTTTGTATATATTTGATAAACAGAAACACACTTGGTGACTTAGTTTTACTCCTTCTACAACTTTACCTATATTTTGCTGTCATTTAAATGAATTTATTTATTTTAGTTTAAGGGATGTAGCACTATTACAATTAAAAATTTAATCCTCATAGTGCTCTACAAGTTTTTATAACCATGTGTTCATCTCACAAAAAAAAGGTCCAAAAAGTCAGTCTCTACTGACCTTTTGGACACCCCTGCTTTTTTCTATATTAATAATTTGCAGTTAATTTACTATAATCTACTGAGCCTTCTTCCACAAGGTGGCATGCTACTTGTTGTGTAGCACCCGGAATCGAATGTAGTTTCGGTTCTTCGGAAGCACAACGTTCCATAGCATAAGGACATCTTGTATGAAAACGGCAACCTTGTGGTGGATTAATTGGAGAAGGTACATCTCCTTTTAGGATAATACGTTCTTTTTTCTGCTCAATGTTTGTACTTGGTATCGCTGATAGTAAAGCTTTCGTATATGGGTGTTGTGGGTTTTCGAACAACGATTTTTTATCAGCAACCTCTACAATCTTCCCAAGATACATAACGATAATTCGGTCAGATATATGGCGAACTACTCCTAAATCATGAGAAATAAATAAATACGTTAATTTAAACTTACGCTGTAAATCCTTTAGTAAATTTAAAACTTGAGCTTGAATCGATACATCTAGAGCCGAAACAGCCTCATCACAAATAATTAACTTAGGATTTACTGATAATGCCCGTGCAATACCGATACGTTGACGTTGCCCTCCACTGAATTCATGAGGATGTCGGTCAATTTGATGAGCTCCGATTCCTACCGTTTCCAGCAAATCTATAACTTTTTGTCTTCTTTCTCGTCTCGGTACAACATTTTGAATTTCTAACGCCTCTTCAATAATTTGGCTAACCGTTTGACGAGGATTTAGCGATGCGTAAGGGTCTTGGAATATTATTTGTAGGTCCTTCCGCTTTTTACGCATTTTCGATTTACTTAATGCTAGTAAATCTTCACCTTCAAATACTATTTCCCCTTCCGTAGGATCTTCTAATCTTAAAATTGCACGACCAGTTGTTGATTTCCCACAACCAGACTCTCCTACAATACTAACCGTTTCTCCTTCATTCACTATAAAGCTTATATCATCAACAGCTTTTACATGATTAACTGTGCGGCCTAACATACCCCCCTTAATAGGAAAATATTGTTTTAATCCATTTACTTCTAAAAGTGGCTTACTCATGGCTAGCCGCCACCTCCTCGTTTTCCCATTTATCTGTATGGATCCAGCATCTTACTTGATCCCCATCTGCTGTTTCAACTAACTCTGGTAGTTCTGCATGACATATTTCTTTTGCATGAGGACAACGTGGTGCGAAACGGCATCCTTTCGGTAAGGCGAATGGACTCGGTACCGACCCTTGAATGACAGATAAGTCCCCTTCATACTCTTGATCATGTTTTGGTACAGAGTTTAAAAGCCCAACTGTATAAGGGTGTTTAGGGTCTGTGAAAATTGTTTTTACATCTGCATATTCAACTACTTTTCCGCAATACATAACGGCTACTTTATCACACATTTCTGCTACAACTCCAAGATCATGTGTAATCATCATTAATGATGTACCTAACTCTTCTTGTAGCTTTTTCATCAACTCTAAAATTTGCGCTTGAATGGTTACGTCTAACGCAGTAGTAGGTTCGTCAGCGATTAAAAGTTCAGGATTACACGAGAGTGCAATTGCAATCATGACACGCTGCCTCATTCCACCTGATAGTTCAAATGGATATTGCTTCGCACGACTTTCTGGAGAAGGAATTCCTACTAGCTTTAACATATCAACCGCTTTATTCCATGCATCCTTTTTGTTTAACTTTTGGTGAATTCGTATGCTTTCGGCAATTTGCTCTCCACAAGTTAATACTGGATTCAAGGAAGTCATTGGTTCTTGGAAAATCATCGAAATATTATTTCCGCGTATTTTCATCATTTCTTTTTTTGATTTCGCTAATAAATCTTCTCCTTTAAAGAAAACATTTCCACCAACTACTCTTCCAACTGGTTCTTCCAACAAGCGAAGAATAGATAAGGACGTTATACTTTTTCCAGAACCGGATTCCCCAACGATTCCTAGTGTTTTCCCTTTTTCTATTTCAAAATCTACACCATCAACAGCCTTTACTTCACCTTCATCCGTGAAAAAGGATGTACGTAGACCTTTCACTTCAAGTATCACATTATTAGTTGTCGTCATTCCTTTTCACCACCTTAGTTTAAATCAATTCTTTTATTAATAAGTCTATACGTTATATCGACAAGGAAGTTAACGAGTACGAATAATAGTGCACATACTAATATCGCCCCTTGTACCATTGGAAAATCATGAGCTTTAATAGAATCAATAATGAAGCGTCCTAAACCATTGATTGCGAAAACACTCTCTGTTACAACCGCTCCCCCTAATAATCCACCAAACTGTAAACCAACAACAGTTACTACTGGGATAAGAGCATTACGTAAGGCATGTTTATAGATTACTAGTTTATCACTTACACCTTTTGCATAAGCAGTACGAATATAATCTTGGTTCAGTACTTCTAACATACTAGAACGTGTCATCCTAGCAATAATTGCTGCCCCACCTGTTCCTAGCGTGATCGCAGGTAAAACCATCTGCTTCCAAGATGTTCCCCAGCCCGCTACTGGTAACCATCCTAAATTGACGGAGAAGAAATAAATTAGCATAATACCTAACCAGAAATTAGGCATGGAAAGTCCAAATAACGCAAGAATCATAACCCCTGTATCAGTAAAAGTATATTTTTTCGTAGCTGATATTACACCTGCAACAAGACCAATCAATACTGCTAGTGCTGTACCGATAACAGCTAGTTGGACGGTGACCCAAAAACGGCTATCGAATATTTCGTTTACGACAGGACGCTTTGTTCGAATAGAATTTCCTAAATCACCTTGAATTGCGTTTCCTACATAACGTAAATATTGTTCATGTAATGGATCATTTAGGCCTAAATTTTCTCTCATTTGTTCTATTTGTTCTGGATTTGCTTGTTCACCAGCCATGATAACCGCAGCATCACCAGGAATTAAATGAATCATTAAAAATACTGCTAAAGTAACCCCAATCATTACCGGGATAGTTTGTAGTAACCTACGAATTATATATACAAACATTTAAGTTCACCTTCTTCCATAAAAATTATTTCTTCGCTTTCGGATCTAGTGCATCTCTTAAGCCATCTCCAAATAGGTTAAAACCAATAACGACAATTAATATCGTTATACCAGGAAACAGCGTTACATGCGGAGAAGAACGAACTAAATGTCGACCGTCACTTAACATTGCCCCCCACTCAGGAGTTGGTGGCTGTGTACCTAAGCCTAAAAATGATAAAGCACTTGCTGTAATAATAGCTGAAGCAATGTAAAGCGTTGACTGTACAATAATCGGTGATAAAACATTCGGTAAAATATGCTTAAAAATAATTCTAGAATCACTTGAGCCCATCGCCCGTATTGCATCTATGTATTCTAGCTTTTTAACACTTAACGTTGAACCACGTACAATACGTGCAAAAGTAGGTATTGCAAAGAAAGCAATTGCTATAATTACATTCGTTGTACTAGCTCCTAAAATACTTACAATAGCTAATGCTAATAAAATACCAGGGAATGCTAATAAAACGTCACAAAATCTCATAATGACAGAATCAATCGCTCTCCCGTAATATCCAGCGACGATTCCTAAGAAAACTCCAATAATAGCCCCTAGTAATGTAGAGAGTACTCCTACTGTTAAAGAAACTCTAGCACCAAATATAAGTCTACTTAAAATATCCCTTCCCATTTCATCAGTGCCCAACCAATGCTCAGCGGAAGGTGTTTGTAGTTTCTTAGGCATATCTACTAATTTTGGATCGTAAGGAGCAATAAGCGGTGCAAATATTGCTAAGATGACAAAAACTAAAACGATAGCTGCCCCAACTAACGCAGCTTTATTTTTAGCTAATCTTTTATAAAATGCCGACCAACGTCGGATAGTACCAGATTGATGTCGTATAGGTACTGTTGTTGTCGTTTCAATCTGCGGTTGACTCATACCTTTTCCCCCTTTAAATAAATTGATAATCTTACAAATTTTTTAAATTGTTGATTACTATATTATATAGAAATTTAAAAGTTGACAATAGCATTTGTTGGATTAATCTTACTAATTAGACTAATATAATTTTTTGAGATAGTTTTTTTTATAAAAAGTTTATTATTATTATTCAATAAATTTCGAATATACACTTGTAACAATGGAATTTTTAGTCTATTATAACTACTATTCTACATAGACAACATTATTTTACAAAAACATATAGGAGGTCAAAGTCTATGAAAATAAAAAATTCACTAACTGCCGTTTTATTTACGGCTCTAGTCCTTGCTTTAGCTGCATGCAGTAGTGACAACAGCACCAATGCTGGAAGTGGAGAAGGTAAAGAAGGTGGACACTTTGTTTATGTTACGGCTTCTGATGCACCAACACTAGATCCACATGGTATGAATGACACTGCATCTACACACGCAACAACTCAAATTTTTGAAAGACTTACAGATTACAATGAGGATGGTACTGTGTATGGAGTATTAGCAGAAGAGTTTACTCCATTAGACGATACTACTTGGGAGTTTAAACTCCGCCAAGGAGTTACATTCCAAGATGGAACAGACTTTACAGCAGATGCTGTTAAAATGTCGTTAGATCGTCTTTTAGATCCAGAACTTGCTTCTCCAAAGGCTGTATTACTAAATATGATTGAAGAAGTAATTGTAGAAGATGAATTTACAGTAATAATTAAAACGGATGGACCTTTTGCTCCACTTCCAGCACACTTAGCACATAATGCGGGATCCATCGTTGCCCCTTCAGCAATTGAGGAAGAAAAAAACGGTGGAAGAACTGTTGATGAAAACCCAATTGGTACAGGCCCATTTCTATTAGATGAATGGAATCGTGGATCCGAGATTAAATTCAAAAGAAATGAAAACTATTGGGGAGATGTACCTACCATCGAAACAATGAGTTTTACAGTTGTACCTGAACAGTCTACTCGTATGGCTATGTTAGAATCTGGCGAAGCAAATGTCGCTCTAGTCGGTTCTTCTGACGTTACTCAAATGGAAAGTATTCCTGGTATTGAATTAACTCACATACGTGGCACGCGTATGGACTACTTAGGATTTAATATGAATGCTGAGCCTTTTGATAACAAATTAGTTCGCCAAGCCGTTGCAATGGCAATTAATAAGCAAGATATTATTGATGGCATTTTAGAAGGTCATGGTATACCAGCCGTTGGACCTCTTGCTCCTACTGTCGTAGGTAACTATCAAGGACTAACTCCTCTCACTTACGATGTAGAAGAAGCGAAAAGCCTTTTAGAAGAAGCTGGTTACGCTGAAGGATTTACAACTACTCTTTTTGTTAGAGAAGGTAATAAAGAATTAGCGAATATTGCAGTCTTTATACAATCTCAATTACAGCAAATTAATATTAACGTAGACATACAATCAACTGAATGGGGAACCCTACTAGAAAAAACAGGCGCTGGTGAACACGATTTAGTTCTTCTTGGCTGGACAACTGTAACAGCAGATGCTGATAACGGGTTATACTCTTTATTCCACTCTGCTAATCAAGGTGCTTCAGGAAATCGATCTTTTTATAAAAATGAAAGAGTAGATGAACTATTAGATTATGCTCGTTCCGAAACAGACCAACAAAAAAGAAACGAAGCTTACAAAGAAGTTTCTGAAATTTTAGTAGATGAAGTTCCGATGGTTTACTTACAACATCCTGATTTCATATATGGAACTAACGGGGTTGAATCAGGTTTATATATCGACTTTAGCGGAATTCCATTTTTCAAAAATGTAAAACTAAATTAACAATTACTAAACGAAGGGATTCATTTGATGGATCTCTTCTTTCCTATAAAAAATTTAAAATCAGGTTATTGGTAATATAAGTAAAATATTATGTTTTTAGACAAATTTTAAAAATAAACCTTGTAAATTTAAAATTTTTCGATTATTATAATTTCTAATCATGCATAGACATGTATTGTTGATAAAAAAATAGGGGGTTTTCATTTTATGAAAGCAAAAAAGCACTTTCTTTTAATGCTATCACTAGCTGTTATGCTAGTATTAGCAGCTTGTGGCGGTCAAAACGCTGGCACTAACAATGATAGTAAAGATGATGGCGGTGGAACTGCTGAAGGACAAGATGGCGGACATTTCGTGTTTGTTACAGGCTCGGATGCACCAACTCTTGATCCACACGGTATGAACGACACTGCAACAACAAATGCAACTTCTCAAATTTTTGAGCGTTTAACAGATTTCGCTGAAGATGGATCTGTTGTACCTCTACTTGCTGAAGAATTCAATCCAATTGACGACAGAACTTGGGAATTCAAATTACGTCAAGGTGTAAAATTCCATGACGGTACTGATTTTACAGCAGAGGCAGTAAAATTATCTTTAGAGCGTCTAATCGATCCTGATTTCGCTTCTCCTCGTGCTGTTGTACTTAACATGATTTCTGAAGTAATCGTGGAAGATGATTATACAGTTGTTATTAAAACAGCTGAGCCATTTGCTCCACTACCAGCTCACTTAGCACATAACGCTGGATCAATCATTGCTCCTTCTGCACTTGAAGAAGAAAACAATGGTGGAAAAACAGTTGATGAAAACCCAATCGGTACTGGACCATTCGTATTAGAAGAATGGGCTCGTGGTAGCGAAATTAAATTTAAGAAAAACGAAGATTACTGGGGTACGAAAACTTCTCTAGATACAATGAGCTTTATCGTAGTTCCTGAGCAATCTACTCGTATGGCTATGTTAGAATCTGGAGATGCGAATGCAGCTCAAATCGGTTCTTCTGACGTAAGACATATGGAAGGTGTACCTGATATTGAACTTACTCGTATCGTAAGTACACGTATGGACTACTTAGGATTCAATATGGGTGTTGAACCATTTGATAACAAATTAGTTCGTCAAGCAATCTCTATGGCAATTAACAAAAACGATATCGTTGATGGTATTTTAGATGGTCAAGGTACTGCTGCTGTTGGTCCATTGGCACCGACTGTAGTTGGTAACTACCAAGGCTTAACTCCACTTGGTTTCGATGTGGAAGAAGCAAAAGCATTATTAGAAGAAGCAGGATATGCTGACGGATTCAAAACAACGTTATATGTTAACGAAGGAAACAAAGAGCGTGCTGATATCGCTGTTTTAATTCAATCTCAATTAGCTCAAATCAACATCGATGTTGATATCCAATCTATTGAGTGGGGTACATTCTTAGAAAAAACTGGTGCTGGTGAGCATGAAATGTTCATCCTTGGTTGGACTACAGTAACAGGTGATGCTGACTACGGTTTATATGCACTATTCCATTCTGATATGCATGGGGCACCTGGTAACCGTTCTTTCTATACGAACGAAAGAGTTGACGAATTATTAGACTTAGCTCGTTCTTCAACTGATCAAGATGAGCGTAACGAAGCTTACAAAGAACTTTCTGAAATTCTTGTAGACGAAGTACCAATGGTTTACCTACAACATCCTGACTTCGTATACGGAACTAACGGTGTTGCTTCTGGTCTATTCGTAGACTTCAGTGGTACTCCATACTTCAAAGGTATTAAACTAAAATAATGTAACTTTTACTAGAGGGAGAGCTTATTATAAGCCTCCCTCTTTTTATCTATAAAAATAAAAAACTAACGCTTGTGCGCTAGTTTTTTAAGCATACAATTTACTTTCTTCTTTCTTGAAAAACTCCTTCATCGCATGAAAAACATCTGGTTTTTGCTTTAAAATATAATGTCTAAACTTTTCTTCGTGAATATTTTTATAGGCCGACATTAAAGTACTATGTCGATTGTACTGATTAACTTCTCCGTACCCAAACATATTGGAAACTTTCATCAATTCCCCTACTAATTTTACACAACGTTGATTATCAGAAGTTAAGTTATCACCATCAGAAAAATGGAACGGATAAATATTGTAATGTGTTGGATTATATTTATGATCTATTAGTTCTAACGCTTTCCTATAGGCTGAAGAACAAATAGTCCCACCACTTTCCCCTTTGGAAAAGAAATCTTCTTCTGAGACGATTTTAGCCTCTGTATGATGTGCAATAAATTCAATTTCTACTGTCTCATATTTTGTTCTTAAAAACCTTGTCATCCAAAAGTAAAAACTTCTAGCCATATACTTTTCCCACATACCCATCGATCCGCTTGTATCCATCATCATTAAAACTACTGCCTTTGAATCTGGTTTAATTACTTCGTTCCACGTTTTAAACTTTAAATCTTCTTTATAAATTGGGTGGAAGCTAGCTTTTCCGTTCATTGCATTCCGCTTATATGCGGAAAGCATTGTTCTTTTTTTGTCAATATTTCCCATTAATCCTGTACGTCTTATATCATTAAACTCGTAATGCTCCACAACATTTTCTGCTTTTTCTTTTTGCTGAAGATTTGGTAGCTCTAACTCATTAAAAAGAGCAGCTTCTATATCCATTAACGAAACTTCTGCTTCAAAATAATCTTCTCCTGCTTGATCTCCGGCCCCTTGACCTTTCCCTGCGCCTTGTTTTCCTGAATTAGATCCGTCTCTCGCCACAACATCGCCAACTTGGCTATCCCCATCGCCTTGGCCTACATGTTTGTTTTTGTCATAGTTATAGCGAATTCTATATTCGTCTAATGACCGAATAGGAATTTTCACGACCTCTTTACCATTAGACATAATAATATTTTCTTCTGTAACTAAGTCAGGTAGATTGTTTTTTATTGCCTCTTGTACCTTTTCTTGATGGCGTTTTTGGTCGTCGTAGCCTTTACGATGGAGGGACCAATCCTCTTTTGATACAATAAAATTTGTCTCATTGGAACTCATTATTGTTTCCCTCCTTTTTATTAAAAAACTTTAAAAAATTATGCACGATTTGCAAGTAAAGTTCATACAATATTTTGGTTACTGTAAAAAATGCACCAACCTTAAACTAACGAGAGGTTGGTTACTCTATCCTATGCAGAATCGTAAAAATATTGACAGATTATTTAGATAAATGTTGCCTCTTTTAAACTCGGACATGCTTCTTTTATTGCCTAAAACTGTTTCTTTTTTTATATAAGAGCAACCGGTCCAATATTATTTCTAATTTGTATTTATTCTTATGCGAGCAATAGCTTGTATCATACTAAAAAGGTGAAAACTGATTGTTAGCTCATTATACAAAAGCCCATAGCAATGCTACGGGCTTTTACTTATTTTTTCTTTCTTCTCAAATTGTTTTGGTACTTCCTCTTTATTTGAATTATTCTTTTTCAATTGTTCTATTTCTTTTGCCAACTTCTTCATTTCTTCATTATTTGGTGCCATCGTATTTTTTACATTTTCCATTGTTATCACCTCTTGGTTTTTACATTCCCGCTTGTCCAAATTGTAAACATATAATTTTTGTAATATTTCAAATAGTATTTACGATTCGCGATAAGTTAGATATGATAATTCCATATCTAACTGGAAGGAGGATTACGTTATGAATTTTGATATGATGCTAGGTTTAATTATCATTCCTCTCGCTATTATTGGTCTTGCAGTTGCAGCCTTTTATCATACGAAGGAAAAGGAAGGTGAAACAAAATGAGTGCTAATCCAATTACAGTAGCTGTATTAGTGTTCTATTTACTAGTGCTTATTGGGATAGGCTTTGTTAGTACTAAAAAAAGTTCTGGTGGATTGTCTGACTTTTTCTTAGCTGGTAGAGGCTTAGGGGAGTTTACGGTAGCATTAAGTGCGGTTAGTTCTGGAAGAAGTGCTTGGTTAGTACTAGGGGTCACTGGAACTGCTTATGCAACTGGTCTTAATGCAGTATGGGCTGTTGCTGGTTACATAACAGTTGAAGTATTTATGTTTTTTTACGTTGCTAAAAGATTTAGAGTATATAGTGAGAAAACAGGAAGTATTACTTTACCCGATATATTAGAAAACAGATATGAAGATAAATCTAACCTGCTAAGAATAACAAGCTCTCTTATTATCATTTTCTTTATGATTGCTTATGTAGGTAGTCAAGTAGTTGCAGGCGGGACAGCTTTTTCATCTAGCTTAGGGCTTTCTCAATCTAACGGAATGTGGTTAACAGCTATTATTATTTTATTGTACACGATGTTAGGTGGATTTCACGCCGTAAGTAAAACAGATGTTTTGCAAGCTATGTTTATGTTTTTATCTCTAATAATTTTACCAATTATAGCAATTATCGGTCTCGGTGGCTTCGGCCCAATTCTTGACACGATGCATGCACAAGGGGCTGGATTTACAAGCATTTGGACATTCGGTTTTGGAGCAATTGTCGGTTTATTAGGAATTGGTTTTGGAAGTCCTGGGAACCCTCATATTCTTGTTAGATATATGTCTTTAAAAAATGTAAATGAAATGCGTCAAGCTGCGTTAATCGGAACCATTTGGAATGTTGTTATGGGTTGGGGAGCAATCATGGTAGGTCTTGCCGGTAGAGCGTATTTCCCTAATATTAGTATGTTACCTGGTGAAAACAGTGAAGCGATTTTTACAACTCTTGGTGAGGAAATTTTAAATCCGTTTTTTATGGGGATTTTATTAGTCGCAGTACTAGCAGCGATTATGTCGAGTGCAGATAGCCAGCTACTCGTTGGAGCAAGTGCAGTCGTTCGTGATATTTATGATAAAATTTTTGCAAAAGGAAAAGAAGTTTCTCAAAAGAAGCTAGTATTATTTAGCCGCATATCTATTGCTTGTTTTATGTTACTTGCTGTATGGTTAGCGTTTTCCGCAGAACAATTTGTATTTTGGATGGTTCTTTTCGCATTTGGCGGACTTGGAGCCTGCTTCGGCCCAGCACTAATACTATCATTGTACTGGAAAGGTACAACAAAAGCTGGTGTTCTTACTGGAATGATCCTCGGATTAATAACGGTTATATTAGTTAAAAAGCAGCCTGAATGGACTTTTGCTTTTTTACCTGATGTAAAAGCGTTATTTGCCAAAATATTATTCGGAGTTACCTACGAAGCAGTGCCAGGGTTTTTAGTTGCATTACTCGCAACCGTTCTCGTAAGCTTATTTACGAACAAACCTGTTAATGTGGATCAACAATTTATAGATATAAAAAGTAAAAGTATGTAAGTAATATATTTTATAACAAAAGAGAGTACCCGTAAAAGCTAATGAATAGCTCATAAGGTACTCTCTAATTTTTTTATCTATTTAATAAACTTCCTACGTAACGAAGTAATTCATTCGCTGATGTTGAATTATATCCATGCTCATCGATAAGCCTTGCAACTACCTCATTTATTTTCTTCAACTGCGTTTCATCCGGTGTTTTAGAGGATGTCGTTATTTTCACCACATCTTTTAAATCGGCGAATAGCTTCTTCTGGATTGCTTCTCGTAGTCGTTCATGGGAATTATAATCAAATCGCTTCCCTTTTCGCGCATAAGCGGAAATACGAATTAATATTTCCTCACGAAATGCTTTTTTTGCATTTTCAGAAATACCGATTTGCTCCTCAATTGACCTCATTAACTTTTCATCTGGATTCATTTCTTCACCAGTAAGTGGATCACGTAGTTTAACTCTATTACAATATGCCTCCACATTGTCTAAATAGTTATCCATTAATGTTTTAGCAGATTCTTCATATGAATAAACAAATGCTTTTTGAACTTCTTTTTTCGCAATGTTATCATATTCTTTTCTTGCTACTGAAATAAAGTTCAAATACCTTTCTCTATCTTCATTCGAAATAGATGGATGTTGATCCAACCCTTCTTTTAATGAGCGTAAAACATCTAATGCATTAATGGAAGGTACTTCTTTTCGAATAATAGTGGAAGATATGCGGTTTATAACATATCGAGGATCGATTCCGCTCATTCCCTCATCGTTGTATTCTTTCTTCAATTCTTCCACGTCCACTGAGTTAAAGCCTTCTACTTGCTCACCATCGTATAATCTCATTTTCTTTAATAAGTCAATGTCGCCACGCTTTGGCTCTTTTAACCTTGTTAAAATTGTGAACATTGCTGCTACCCGTAACGTATGCGGTGCAATATGCACATCACGCACATCACTTTCATTTATCATCTTTTCATAAATTTTCTCTTCTTGTGTAACTTTTAAATTATACGGGACTGGCATAACAATAATCCGTGAATGAAGTGCCTCATTTTTCTTATTAGAAATAAAGGATCGATACTCTGTTTCATTCGTATGAGCAACAATTAATTCATCTGCACTTATTAATGCAAAACGCCCAGCTTTGAAGTTTCCTTCTTGGGTTAATGATAATAAATGCCATAAAAACTTCTCATCACACTTTAACATCTCCTGAAATTCCATCATACCGCGGTTTGCTTTATTCAGTTCACCATCAAAACGATATGCCCGTGGATCTGACTCAGAACCAAATTCTGCAATTGTCGAGAAATCAATACTTCCAGTTAAATCAGCAATGTCTTGTGATTTTGGATCGGACGGACTAAACGTTCCAATACCTACACGTTGATTTTCCGATAAGAATATTCGTTCCACTAGTACATCTTCAATTCTTCCACCATACTCTTTTTCCAGTCTCATCATGTTTAATGGTGATAAGTTTCCTTCAACACGAATACCATACTCTTGATGGAAATCTTCTCTTAAATGATGCGGTATTAAATGCAAAGGATCTTCATGCATCGGACAGCCTTTAATTGCATAAACAGCACCACGGTCTGTTAGCGTATACTGTTCTAAGCCCCTTTTTAAAATTGTAACTAAAGTTGATTTCCCTCCACTTACAGGACCCATTAATAAAAGGATACGTTTTCTAACATCGAGCCTCTTTGCTGCTGGATGAAAATACTCCTCGACGAGTCTCTCTAATGCTTCTTCTAACCCAAATAACGAATTACTGAAAAATTTATATTCCTTCCTGCCATTAACCTCTTCTACTCCTGCATCT
This sequence comes from Sutcliffiella cohnii, assembly GCF_002250055.1. Taxonomy (NCBI): domain Bacteria; kingdom Bacillati; phylum Bacillota; class Bacilli; order Caryophanales; family Bacillaceae; genus Sutcliffiella; species Sutcliffiella cohnii. The sequence goes on along the minus strand of NZ_CP018866.1, from coordinate 619,193 downwards.
TTGACCATATTGTACACCCTTGAATGAGCCGATTGTGCAATATACGGGCGTTCCTTTATTAACTTTAAATACTCGCCGAAGGTTCCTTCCCACTTAAGCCGCTGTTCTTCTTCCCTGTACTTTTCAATTTTACGTAAAATATCCATAAGGACCTCCCCCATTTATCTCTTCAAGAGCAAGATTAATAATATGTATGCTGTCATTATTTGAAACATGCTTTTCAAAGAAAATTATTCAAGGACCTTCTTGAGGAATAATAAAATCAGAAGTGTAAGGTTTGTCTACATATAGCAACAATAACAACGATTTTTTATGAAGTACCATATTATTGTAAAAAACAATTTTGAATCAGTTTAAAGAATACGGTACATAATAGAATAAAGGAAATATTGTCAAATTTTATTCATACATTACATTCACAATAATTACTTATTAAGTTATAATAATGGATAGTATGCTTACTTATATACTTTATTAAAGGGGGAGCTACATATGGGAACAATTTTAATTTTAGGTGTATGCCTAGCGTTCTTAACAGCAATTTTCACTGCTGGTTATAACGATAGACCTGGTGCAAAAACTAAATAATGGAAACACCCCGGCGCTTTCCTATTCACTAGGACAAGCGCTTTTTTAGACACAAATAGAAAACGGAGTATAGAATTAAATCTACGCTCCGTTTTTTCATTAAATTTCAGGATATTCAATTGAAAGGTTAGGATAATCTTGTTGTCTTAGTGCTTCGTATACTAAGATTGCTGCTGTATTAGATAAGTTTAACGACCTTACATTTGTCGTCATAGGTAAACGTAAGCAAGTGTCTATGTTCTTTTGAATAACTTCCTTTGGAAGACCGGTTGTTTCTCTTCCAAAAACAAAGAAATAATCTTTTTCCAAATTACTATAGTCAAAGGAAGTATGTGGTTTTTGACCAAATTTTGTAATGAAAAAGAATTCACCATCACTGTTTTTTTCAAACAATTCTTCAAGTGAATCATAATAAACAACATTTACAAACTCCCAATAATCAAGACCTGCCCGTTTTAACATTTTATCGTCAGTTGAAAATCCAAGCGGTCGAATCAAATGTAGTGTTGTATTTGTTGCAGCACAAGTTCTAGCTATATTTCCTGTGTTAGCTGGAATTTCTGGTTGATATAATACTACATGTATACCCAAGTTTTTCACCTCTAAAATTACTTAAATCAATCATACATATAAACAATACATTTAATTTATTCGATAATCAATATTTTAATTGCGATCAATAATATGAAAGAACTTATATTTTATATTTGGAGTGTACGCTGACGAGTCTTCATATGCCCAATACCTCATTCTACTGTTATGTGTATGTGCATTTACTAACGGCATCCCATCTTGGTCCTTGGCAACTACGATAGTATTATGGTCAAATCTCCCATCACCTTGAAAATCATAACAAATAACATCTCCTGGCATTAAATCAGCTGCCCTTGTTACTTCTCTTCCTTTCATGCCACTTTTTGCATTAGGTATATACCAGCGTAAAGAGTGAGCAACAGACCATGTATAGCTCCAAGCTTTATTTTTCATCCACCAACCACTACTCTTATTAGGAAAACCTACCATTGGGGCCCCACCTGCGTGTACACATTGAGAAACGTAGTTCGTACAATCAACATCAAATTTTTTAAACTGAGGATTGTAACTATTCCACCATCTTTCTGCATATTGAACAGCAGCCATTCTATCATAAGTGAAACGATAATCCCGCTCTTCACATTCTTCTATCGGTTGCATGTAAATCGGCTCTACGTTATTCATTACTTGTCTATCAGTTACTATTTCATTATCATCCCATACAGATATTCTATTTAACATTTCTTCTTCTAAATATAGTTTATCCTTATGATTAATTAAATACCTAATATGAATTTGATATGTGACTTCTTTCTGGTTTCCGATCGAAGTAATTTTATTTATTTTCCCTTCTGCGTTACATTTGACAATCTCTGCCCCTCTTCTTCTGTGCATTTCCCTTTTATTCTTTATCGTATCGTCGTTTATAATATAGTTACCAGTTTGAGAACTTCTATATACATAACTTTGAAGCAACATTTCAACATGTCTTTTCAATTGAGTATTCATCGTATACACTCCTCCAGAAAACTTCTTTTTACACTGTATGCTTTTAGAAGTAGTCTCATTAAAAAGACAGAAAAAAAGTGAGAGTTATTGGTTAACTCTCACTCTTCAATAATGCTATTCCCTTCTCCATTTCTTCTCGTGCATCTGAATCTTGTTCTTTCTCCATTAAGTGCATTAAGCGAGGTAAGGAAGATTGTTCTCCAATTTTACCTAATGCCCATGCTGCTGTCCCTCTAATGACAGGTCTTGGATCATTTTCAATTAGCTCAAGGAGAACTGGGACAGCCGTTTTATCCCGATAATGGGCTAGTGCTATAATTGCATTTCGTTGGATTGGTTTTTTTCCTCGCCATGAACCTGACATATGGCCATATTTTTCTTTAAACTCTCGATTACTCATTGTTAACAAAGGCTTTAATCTCGGCTTTACTAGCTCAGGATCGGGTTCTAATTCCGCATGAAGGTGAAAGTCCTTCCCCTTATTTTCTGGACATACCGTCTGGCACGTGTCACAACCATACAAACGATTACCTAGTTTTGTTCTATATTCTTCTTTTAAAAAGCCTTTCGTCTGTGTTAAAAAGGCAATGCACTTGTTAGAATCGAGTTGCCCTCCTTGAATTAATGCACCGGTTGGACAAGCATCCACACACTTATTACACGACCCACAACGGTCTTCAATCGATTGATCTGGATCAAATGGTATATTTGTAATCATTTCACCTAAATACACGTAGGAACCAAATTCTGGCGTAATAATGGCACAGTTTTTACCACTCCACCCGATACCTGCTCTTTCGGCAACTGCTCGATCTGCAAGCTCACCTGTATCGACCATTGATTTTAATGTTGCTTCTGGGACTTTTTGTTTAATGAATTCTTCTAATTTACTTAAGCGATCTCTCAGTACAAGGTGATAATCTGTTCCCCATGATGCCCTGCAAAAAATACCCCGTGGGTCCTTCCTCGTACTACGAGGTGCATCTTTCATTTTTGATGGGTAAGCAATCGCAATCGCAATAATAGATTTTGCTTGAGGGAGTAAAAGCTGAGGATTCGTTCGCTTTTCAATATCACTTTCTTCAAAACCTGATTGGTACCCATTTTCTTGCTGTACTCTCAACCGTTCCTTCAATTCAACAAAAGGACTTGCACTTGTAAAACCAATTTTATCAATGCCAATTTGCTTACTGTATTGAATAATTTCTTCTTTTAATTTAGTAAAATTCAATGTATGCACCTCCTTTGCTAACATTTTTAACTATTCATTTAATGTGTGGTAAACTAATATAAACATGGAAATAAAGGAAGCGGTATAATGATTACAATACATAATGAAGTAAAAAAAGCTATTCCAAATTTTAAGTTAGGTTATATTGAATATGAAAATACAACTATAAGCACTACACCCCAAATGTTTAAAGGTAGATTTCGCCTTTTTCAAGAATCAATATACTTTGATTTACTTGATCAAGAACTAAAAAGTGTTCACGGAATAGCGGAATGGAGAAAGATTTTCAAACAAACTGGTACTGATCCGAGTAGGTACCGCCCATCCGCCGAAGCGCTATATAGAAGGATTAAAAAAGGTCAGTTTCTTGAACCTGTAAACTCTGGCGTAGACATTAATAATTTTTTTTCGTTAAAGTATTCAATTCCTTTTGGTTTATATGATAATGCAAAACTTAACGGACAGCTATCAGTAATGATTGGAAAAGAAAATGATCACTATACTGGTTTAAACGGTAGAATAATCAGTCTTGATAAAATCCTTCATACTGCTGACGAAAATGGCCCGTTCGGAAGTCCTTACATTGATAGTACTAGATCCCCTATTTCAGAAGCAACTACTGATGCCATTCAACTTGTTTATTTACTTCCATCTATTGAAAATAATGAAGCAGTAAAGATGCTAGAGAGTGTTGCTTCTATGTTTGTACAAATTAACGGCGGGAATTTTAAAGTAAATCTAGTATCATAAAGAATTCATTTTATTAATGAATTCTTTTTTTGTTCTTTAACATATTAGATTAAAAGTATCCATAGTGGGTAAACAAAAAAACGTAATGCATCGTTAATTTGTTTAACGAAACACTACGTTACTCACTATGTATGGAGCGGGTGATGGGAATCGAACCCACGACATCAGCTTGGAAGGCTGAGGTTTTACCATTAAACTACACCCGCACTGGCCTATTCTTAATTAATACCGGTGGTCGGGTTCGAACCGACACTCCGAAGGAACACGATTTTGAGTCGTGCGCGTCTGCCAATTCCGCCACACCGGCGTAAACAGTATTAAAATAAAAAATGGTGCCGAGGACCGGAATCGAACCGGTACGGTAGTCACCTACCGCAGGATTTTAAGTCCTGTGCGTCTGCCAGTTCCGCCACCCCGGCTTGTAACACTGTTTGGCATTTATTAGTGGAGGCGGCAACCGGATTCGAACCGGTGGTAAAGGTTTTGCAGACCTCTGCCTTACCACTTGGCTATGCCGCCTAATGTATTGGAGCGGAAGACGGGATTCGAACCCGCGACCCCCACCTTGGCAAGGTGGTGTTCTACCACTGAACTACTTCCGCAAAATTGGCTGGGCTAGCTGGATTCGAACCAACGCATGACGGAGTCAAAGTCCGTTGCCTTACCGCTTGGCTATAGCCCAATAATTTTATAATGTTGGGGCGATTGATGGGAATCGAACCCACGAGTGCCAGAGCCACAATCTGGTGCGTTAACCACTTCGCCACAACCGCCATAATGTTAAGTTTTGTTTTATAATTGGCAGGGGCAGTAGGAATCGAACCCACACCGGAGGTTTTGGAGACCTCTGTTCTACCGTTAAACTATGCCCCTATAGTAAGAATTGTTACAACTTAATTTAAAATGGTGGAGGGGGACGGATTCGAACCGCCGAACCCAAGGGAGCGGATTTACAGTCCGCCGCGTTTAGCCACTTCGCTACCCCTCCAGTAAGGATGGTGCCGGCGATAGGAGTCGAACCCACGACCTACTGATTACAAGTCAGTTGCTCTACCAACTGAGCTACACCGGCATATATTAAATGCAATTATTTCTTTTTATAATTTAAATGGTGGCTCGGGACGGAATCGAACCGCCGACACATGGATTTTCAGTCCATTGCTCTACCGACTGAGCTACCGAGCCATTTATTATTGTTGGGCCTAAACTTTGTTTTTCGTATCCATTGTCCTCGTCTCAGGAAGACTATTCAAGAAGCCTCTCGACGAGTACAACTCGTAGTAAATTCAGTGATGCTTTGCTCGTTGCTCTACCGACTGAGCTACCGAGACTTAATTCAAATTTTTTATAATGGCGGTCCCGACGGGAATCGAACCCGCGATCTCCTGCGTGACAGGCAGGCATGTTAACCGCTACACCACGGGACCTGGTTGCGGGGACAGGATTTGAACCTGCGACCTTCGGGTTATGAGCCCGACGAGCTACCGGACTGCTCCACCCCGCGACGATATTAATCTTATAATTTATGGTGGAGGATGACGGGATCGAACCGCCGACCCCCTGCTTGTAAGGCAGGTGCTCTCCCAGCTGAGCTAATCCTCCAATATATAATGGTGACCCGTACGGGATTCGAACCCGTGTTACCGCCGTGAAAGGGCGGTGTCTTAACCGCTTGACCAACGGGCCATAATTGTAAGAGTTTAAGAATGGCGGAGAGCAAGGGATTTGAACCCTTGAGACGGCGGTAACCGTCTACACGATTTCCAATCGTGCTCCTTCGGCCACTCGGACAGCTCTCCATAATGGCTCCACCAGTAGGATTCGAACCTACGACCCTTCGGTTAACAGCCGAATGCTCTACCGCTGAGCTATGGTGGAATAGAAGAATTATATCCTTCAGCCTGGCAACGTCCTACTCTCGCAGGGGGACAGCCCCCAACTACCATCGGCGCTGAAGAGCTTAACTTCCGTGTTCGGTATGGGAACGGGTGTGACCTCTTCGCCATCATTACCAGACATTTTTTAAGGACAAATACTATTATAATATATTTTATGAGAAAATCAAGAGTTTTTTTTGTTCTCTCAAAACTAGATAATATTTTTCATCAAGATCGTTCATATCGTTCATTTAAATTGGTTAAGTCCTCGATCGATTAGTATTCGTCAGCTACACGTGTCGCCACGCTTCCACCTCGAACCTATCAACCTGATCATCTTTCAGGGATCTTACTAGCATAATGCTAAAGGAAATCTCATCTTGAGGGGGGCTTCATGCTTAGATGCTTTCAGCACTTATCCCGTCCGCACGTAGCTACCCAGCTATGCCTTTGGCAAGACAACTGGTACACCAGCGGTGCGTCCATCCCGGTCCTCTCGTACTAAGGACAGCTCCTCTCAAATTTCCTACGCCCACGACGGATAGGGACCGAACTGTCTCACGACGTTCTGAACCCAGCTCGCGTACCGCTTTAATGGGCGAACAGCCCAACCCTTGGGACCGACTACAGCCCCAGGATGCGATGAGCCGACATCGAGGTGCCAAACCTCCCCGTCGATGTGGACTCTTGGGGGAGATAAGCCTG